>NZ_JBHTYV010000006.1:0-331107 GCF_042790635.1 Paenibacillus sp. NPDC056722
ACCCAAACCCAAACCCAAACCCAAACCCAAACCCAAACCCAAACCCAAACCCAAACCCAAACCCAAACCCAAACCCAAACCCAAACCCAAACCCAGACTTCAAACCTAAGACTCAGCTACACTCCAGTGAAGCCTGGGGCTTTCGGCCGTATTCATCCTATGGCGCATACTTCTCAATAATGAAAATAGCTCTCTATTCCCAATTAAGTGCAATTTTGTATCTTAATTTCCCCTTCAGAAGAGAAAAATGGAATATAAGAGCATTTTTGTACCTTATTTTAGGAGAAATAAGCCCATAGAGCGTATTTCGAGGAATATAACATACAAAAATGCACTTATTTAACTTATACCTTTATCTGCAGCTGAATTAAGGTACAAAAATGCTGCTATTTACACTTTGGGCGCGGTTAAAGCAATGTTACTCTTCAATCGGCGTTGTTTGTTACTACATTCTATTACATCAAGCTATTGTTGCTTATGATCTTAACGTTGGTGCTCCAACACAAAATGCCCGGCCGCGAAGACCGCGTACCGGGCGCAAGAAAAGTTATTTGTTTGCAGGTTGTAGGGCTGAACCGCCAGTGCCCTTTTCCAGAACAGCTTCCTGTAACATCGAGAGATACGCCTAAGTTACAGGTTTGCAAACTGTATGGAGAAATCGCCAATGCCCTTTTCCAAACCAAACTTCTGTAGTATTGAGATACACCTAAGTTACTTGCTTACAGATTGAAAAGCCGAATCCCCAATACCCTTTTCCAGAACAAATTCCTGCAGCATCGAGAGATACGCCTTAACCGGTTGACTCAGGAACTTGCCACGATTATGAATAACCGCTACCTGTCGAACGAGTACGGGATGAATGATAGGGATGGCGCGAATACTACCGTCATTGTACAGATGGATCAGCGACTTGGATAAGACACTTACGCCAGCTCCGGATTTGATAAGGCTAAAAATGGAGTCTATAGTGTTCGTTTCGATGAATGGCTCCAGTGAGAAGCCGGAGGTACTACAAGAGGCGTCTATTAACTGGCGGCACCGGTGCTCCTTAGGGAACATGATGATCGGCAGCTTCTGTACCTCAGCAAACTCAACAGAAGGCGAGTCGGCTAAAGGATGTCCGGCTGGAACGGTCAAATAAAATTGTTCCTCATAAAGCGGAATATGTTCTAACCGGTCGTCCTCAATGGGTAGGATGGTCACAGCGATATCCATCTCATTTTGCAGGATGGGGTCTATGACATTTTCAGCGGCAACGATTCTGATCTTGATCTTTGGAAATTGGCGATTGAACTCCACCAGTAGCAGTGACACGAGATGATTCAGTTCGCCTGGAAGCGAGCCGATCGTAATGGTACCCCGTTCGCCATCCTGCAATTCCTCCAGTTGCTCCTTAGCGCTGTGCATTACATTGAAGATGGTACACGCATGGGTATAGAGTATAGATCCAGCTGCTGTGATGGCAATTTTCTTACCAATCCGGTCAAAAAGCGGTATGCCAAGCTCGTCCTCCAGCGCTTTGATCTGATGACTAAGTGTAGGCTGGGTAACACCCAGCTTGTCTGCCGCACGCGTAAAATGTAGCTCATCGCAAATGGTTTTAAAATATTCGAGTTGTCGCAGTTCCATATGTCCGTATCTCCCTGTTACATTGTCGATGCCTACTATAGCAGAAGCCCTCTTGACAGGCAAATGATTTAATACTTTATAGACACAATCCGTTATAATAAGCAATGCGGAATGTCAGCAAGGGAGAGGGAGAGATGAAGATTAAGCGGATAATTTGGAAATGGTTCAGTGGAATGACGTTCAAGAGCAAGCTGCTGACTGTCTTTATACCTTTAATTGTTGTGTCGCTTAGCATTTTGGGAGTGGTGTCCAGTGAGATTTTTAGCCGTTCCCTCATCAACCGTAGCGTCAATGACGTCATTGATCAATCGAGTCTGATTATCAATAAGCTGGATTCCATTACGAAAAATATGGAGATTTGCTCCAATATGCTGGTCACGGATGTGAACCGGTTATACGATAACTTTCCCATTGAACGAACAGCTGTAGAGGAGAATCAATTCCGGCTGACCATACAGAGCCGCTTGGCGATTGATCTGTCATTGTTCGCGGAAACAGATGCAGCCGTTTTCATTGACAGTAACGGTAAAATTTATACGTCCTATCCAGCACGAAATGATGAAAGCGAAGCCATTCGCAGTGGCGTTCCTGAGGAACTGCTGAAACAGGGCAACTATGGCTCAGCTTACTGGTTTCCTATGCAGAAAAGGAATTACATGACACCAAATCCTGATGTACCTGTCCTAACACTAGGAAAGGTAGTTATTAACATCAACACTGGGGAACGCTATGGCACGTTATTCCTAATTATTAAAGAGCCTACCCTGTCAGCTTCTCTTGTAAGCGGGAACAATATTAATCAAAAGAACTATTTTCTCGTGGACGAGCGCCGGATCATCGTGGCCAGCCCGGACAAGGAGCAAGTACTGACCCCAATTACGAATCCAACAGAGCTTGCGCTGCTCAAATTAACATCAGATCAAACAGAGACGGCTACCCGAAATACAGATGGCAAGAGACTAATTACGGTTACAGATTATCCGGGGATGCAGTGGAAGCTGCTTAATGTAGCGGACCTGGATGTTCTGACGAAGGATGTTGGCAAAAACACAAAGCTCACAATTCTGATCGGCTTCACCTGTCTTCTGTTGTCTTTGCTGGGGGCCCATTTTCTCTCCAAGGTGGTCCTGAATCCACTGCAGGATTTGACGAAAAGAATGCGCCGGGTTATGGACGGTAACCTGTATGTAGAAGCACCAGTTCACACCAATGACGAAATCGGTTTGATTTCCCGTGTGTTTAATTCCATGATCAAGCAGATTCAGGAGCTGCTGCAGAATAAGGAGAAGGAACAGAAGCGGAAGCGAGAATATGAGCTGGCATTGATTACTTCTCAGGTGAAGCCGCACTTTTTGTACAATACGCTGGATACGATTTATATTCTGAATGATATGGATCGTAATCAGGAGGCTCGGGATACAACCAAGGCCTTGGCGGATTTTTATCGGGTGGTGCTTAGCAAGGGCCGTGAGCTCATTATTCTGGATCAGGAAATCAAGATGACTACCGACTATTTGTCCATCATGCAGATGAGATACCCCGATGTGTTCCAGTATGAGATTCGTATCCCGCAAGAACTGCGGAACACGCCGATTCCGAAGTTATCGCTCCAGCCGTTGGTGGAGAACGCTATCTATCATGGCCTTAAGACCAAAGGGGAGCGTGGACTCATTGTTATCTCCGCAGTGAAAGAGAAGGCGAAGATCATCCTCCGCGTGGAGGACGACGGAGTGGGAATGAGTGAGGAGCAGCTGAAAGAGGCTTGTTGCTTCCAAGAGGAGGAAAAGGTGGTTAAATCCATCGGGGTTTATAGTGTTCAGGAGCGAATAAAATTGTATTTTGGAGCAAAATACGGTTTAACCATATTCAGTGAAGAGGGAAAAGGAACAAGGGTGGATATTACTGTTCCAGGCGGAAAAACAGGAGGGAAAGCGGATGTACCGGATTATGATCGTGGACGATGAACCCTTGTTTCGAGATTATTTACGGATGAAAATGGATTGGGAAGACTATGGCTACAGGGTATGCTGCGAAGCCCGCAATGGCAAAGAAGCGCTGGAGGAAGCAGAGATTCATCGCCCTCATCTGGCCTTGATTGATATCAATATGCCGTTCATGAACGGCTTTGAGCTTGCAGAGCAACTGAAGATACGTTTCTCGGAGATGACGATTGTCTTCGTGACAGGCCACAATGAATTTGAGTATGTCCAGCAAGCGGTTCGTCTGGGCGTTCATGATTATTTGTTAAAACCATTTAATCGGGAGGAGCTCGCGGCCATGCTGGAACGGATTCAGCCGAAGCTGCCGAAGCTCCAAGAATCGCCCGAAGAAGCACAGGCTGCTCTGCAGAGTGCTGATGTCAATAACAAGCAATACCCTGCAGCCGCGATTCAGGAGAGTATCCTGATCTCGTTGCGACTTAGTGACCAGGACACATTAAGTGAGGTAAAGCGCGCCATTCAATCGCTTCGCTCCCATGATTTGAACAGCGAATACGTCTATACGATGCTTATGGGGCTGGTCTCGATCGGACTGTCCTTTGCCGGAGAGCGGGGAGTAGCCTCAGAGCATCTGCTGGAGAATCTGACTGGGTCGTCTCCTGACAAGAATCTCCGCGGGTGTGTGACCTGGGATGAGATAGAGGTTTGGTTGCTGAGCTTTTTCGAACGGCTGATTGGCTTGACGGAGAGCACAAGACAAACCAAGTCTTATAAGCTTTACAGTGATGCAAAAGCATATATTGAACAACATTACACCGAAGAAGAGTTATCCGTTGAGGCTGTTGCTGCCATCTTATTCGTGGACCCCAGCTATTTGCGGCGCGTATTCCGCAAGGAATCCGGTTATTCGGTGCTGGATCACATCACCCATATCCGAATGAAAAAGGCTAAGGAACTGATCCAGAAGGGGAATATGAAGCTATCGACGATTGCATACGAAGTTGGATACAGTGATCCGAATTATTTCAGCAAAAGCTTCAAAAAGAAATTTGGCATGACGCCTACAGAGTTTGAACAACTGAGGTAAAAGGGAGCCGGGTCTGCCCGGCTCTTTTGCATGAATATAGGAATTTATATGTTCTACGCTATAAATTATCCATACATTTCTCGCTGAAGCGGGTACTGTCCCTTAGAGGACGGCATTGCTGTTTCTACTTGTTGTCCCGTTTTTTACTTATCCGGCCCGTTTTGCTCATTCTGCAAAAGGCACAGATCATTTTATAATGAAAGCGCAAACAAGAAAGCGCTAACTAAATTAAGCTACAGGGGGAAATAAAGATGAAGAGCACATGGAATAAAACGTGGGCTGGAGTACTTGCATTGACACTGGTTGCGTCCCTGACCGCCTGTGGCGGCGGATCTTCTTCAAACAAACCGACTAACACAGGCACCTCAGGAGGAAGTGAAGCCGGAGCGAATGAGAAAGTGAAACTGAAAGTGTACGCACAGCATTTTGATGATGATACCGCCAAGCCGTTTGATTACGCAGTTGAAGAACTGAAGAAGGAAATGCCAAATGTGGAGATTGAGCTTGATCCGGCAGTTCAAGACGGATTCCAGAAGCTGAAAACCTATGCGGCGACAGGAAATCTGCCTGATATCTACTATACAGATTGGAACACACTACAAACTTTCTCCAAATCCCAAAACGTACAGGTACTCGACGATTATGATACGACCAAAGAATACAAGGCAAATCTTAATCCAGGCGTCGAATCCCGTATGGTTGCTCCAGATGGTCACGTCTATGCCTTCCCGGATACAGGTGTAGAGTTCGAGCTCCTGTATTACAACAAGAAGATTTTCCAAGAAGCTGGCATTCCGGTGCCAATCAAAACGATTGACGAACTCGCCGCAGCAGCCCAGAAATTAAAAGCTAAGGGTCTTGTACCACTCTCTATTTTTGCCAAAGAAAAATGGATCACTACAGCGTTCTACAATGCCTTCTTGACACGTGAGGATGGTATCGGAACAGGCGTATTCGAAAAGGGTAACCCTACGGAAACTCCGCAAAGTGCTGTGACTGCTGCTGAGCAAGTGAAAAAGTTGCAACAAGCCGGATTGCTTGATGTCAATGCAACCAATACGAACTATGACCAGGCCTCTTCCATGTTTTATACCGGAAAATCCGCTATGATGATTAACGGCCAATGGGAAATTTACAGTGCACAAGAGAAGATGGGCGACAATGTAGACTTCATGTACTGGCCTGCCAAAGACGAGCAAACCTATGAGAACATGAAATTCCAAATGAACGGCTCCGGTGGACCACAAGGATATGCTGTATCCTCCAAGAGCAAAAATATTGATGTGGCTGTTAAAGTAGCGGCTTTCATCGCAAAAAAATCGGCTGAGTACAAATTTACGGTACTAGGTAACCCGATCGTTGCACCGAAGATCGATAAGCCTGTTACGGCAACAGATATTCCGGCAATGATGAAGCGCCTGACTACGGATGTACTGCCTAACGCTAAGGGCTACGCTGTAGCGGTCAGCAAGTTGAGCATCAGCACGGCGATTGATGATAATACGCAAAACCTGCTGGTTGATGGATTTAGTGTAGATGATTTTGTTAAAAATATGAATCGCGCTTTGGGCAAATAAAGAGAGAGCTACAGAGAAACGTTTAAGAACCCTGGACTTCAAGCTTCGGCTTGGGGCTTCCGGGGTTCTAAACCAGAGAATATTTATTTTGGAAAGGAGCTGTGGAGGGTTATGAGACAGTATTTGGGCAATAAAAAAGCGATTCTATTCTTCCTTCTGCCCGCCATGCTAATCTACACCGTAATTATTATCTATCCCGTGCTGCAAACCGTTTACCGCAGTTTTTATAACTGGGACGGACTCAGTGAAGCTACCTTCAATGGGCTAGGGAATTTCCGCGATTTATTCACGGACCCGCTGCTCAAGACATCGCTGAAGAACGGCGGGATTTTCGCTTTAGTGCTTGTTGTGTTTCAGATCGGCTTGGGTACGATTTTGGCTCTGGTCTGTGCAGACGTTAAGGTAAAAGGACGCAAGCTGCTTAAGACGGCTTACTTTATTCCGGTTGTATTGTCTGTGACGGTTGTCTGCCAGCTCTGGATTGCGATCTATGATCCGACTAACGGGCTTATCAATCGCCTGCTGCAAATGTTAGGTATTCCTTATCAGCAGCATTGGTTAACCTCACCGACCAAATCGATTATCGCAATTGCATTTGTCAATGCATGGCAGTTCATGGGCTATCAATTCGCACTCCTGTATGCAGGCGTCAAGTCGATTCCTGAACAATACATGGAGGCCGCGACGATCGACGGCTGCAGCAAATGGAAGGCCCACTGGAAAGTAACACTACCGCTAATGAAAGAAACGTACAAGTTCTGCTTTACGATCGCTATCACCGGCGGGATTAGCGCCTTTACACAAATGCTGATCATGACCAACGGTGGACCGGGAACGAGCAATTATACGATGACCTTCATGGTATACCGTTACGCTTTCTTGGAAAGCAACTATGGTTATGCTTGCGCCGTAGCGGTAGTTCTGGTAATCATTTCGCTCATTGCAACGGTGGTTATCAACAAAGTATTTGATCGTAACGAGGCGGTCTAGGCAGAAAGGGGAACGTGACATGAAAAAGGCGTTAGGCGTACTTTACCAGGTTCCGCTGTGGATCTATTTTATCGTTTCGGTATATCCGCTAGTCTGGATGATTTCATATTCATTGAAAAATAACGACGAAATTTTCTCGACCAATCCGTTTGGCTTACCGACACACTTCCGCTTTGAGAACTATGTGACTGCATGGTCACAATTCAATATTCCAAAATACTTTATTAACAGTATTGTAGTTTCATCCATTGCTACAGTCTTCATTCTGCTCTTTGCGTTGATGTTCGCCTTTGCTGTAGCCCGGCTGACCTGGAAGTTCAGAAATGCTGTTCGGATCTATATGCTGGTCGGGATGTTTATCCCGCTTCAGGTAATTATGATTCCGCTCGCGATTCTGGTTCGGGACTTCCATTTATCTAATACGTATGGAGCTCTGATTGTTCCTTATATAGCCTTAGGGCTTCCGTTCTCAACCATGATATTCTACGGATTCATGCGTGGAATTCCAACGGAGATTGAAGAAGCGGCTTGTATGGATGGTGCGAATATCTACCGGATGTTTATGCAAGTGATCATGCCGATGGTTATGCCGGCTATTGCAACGGTTGCAATTTTCCAATTCCTTACGAACTGGAACGAATTCACCCTTGCATATATCCTGATCTCTAATGAAGCGATGAAAACTCTGCCGCTCGGTCTCTTGTTCTTCCAAGGACAATACAGCACGGACTGGGGCGGAATGGGTGCCGTAATGACGATGGCTTCGCTGCCGATGATCATCGTGTATCTGTTCTTCAGTGAGCAGGTGGAACGAGCAATGACGGTCGGCTCTGCGGTTAAGGGATAGGCGAAACAAGCTGAAACTTAGTAAGGCTAAAAACTTTCTGTCTTTCGAGACAGAGAGTTTTTTTATTGTTTTTTTGAAACGAAGCGCCCTCATGCTATAATGTTCAGAAAAACAAACGCAGGAGACTGAAATGACTACATTGATTGATAAAATAGCTTTGGTTCATATGGTTGAAGGTCGTGTGCTGGCTGCCCGCTCCACCGGAAAAGATACCTACTATCTGCCTGGAGGGAAACGTGAGCCCGGCGAGACCGATGAAGAGACGCTTGTTCGTGAGATAGAGGAGGAATTGTCCGTTCAGATTAAGCCAGAGACGATCTCGCCATTAGGGACCTTTGAAGCAGGGGCACATGGCAAAGCAGAAGGTGTGACTGTGCGAATGACCTGCTATACTGCGGAATTTGAAGGGGAGTTAGCCGCCGCCTCGGAAATTGAGGAATTGACATGGTTAACCTACAGCGATCGGGATCGCGTCTCCGCCGTCAGCCAATTGATTTTCGACAAGCTGCATGAGTTGAAGCAGCTATTCTAAATGAAGTCCTGAATGAAATTCCAAACGAAATTCCAAACGAAATTCTGAGTAAAAGTCCGTTTACAGCCTATAATAGGCGTGAAGCGGGCTTTTTTTATGCAAATATAAGAATTTATATGTTTCACTGTATAAATCATCCTTATATTTCTCGCTGAAACGGATACCGTTCCTTAGAGGACGGAAAAGCTGTTTCTACTTGCTGAAAGCGGAATTTACGAATTAAGGACAGATGTCCTTCCCGGAATGCCCCGTAATGTCTTTTAATTAGTAGGAGAGTTAAATGAAGGAGAGAGACGAGAGATGAGAGGAATTATTTTTGCATTTTTGGGTGGGGCCTGCATTACACTGCAAGGTGTCGCTAACGCGAGAATTAGTCAGGATATTGGCACCTGGCAGGCTGCGACAATCACTCAGCTGACCGGATTTTTGATAGCATTGCTGATCCTGTTGTTCGTCCGGGACGGCAAGCGGCAGGGTTTTAAGAAAGTGAAGCCTTTATATTTGCTGGGAGGCTCCTTTGGTGCTGTTATTATTTTCACCGAGGTTACAGCGATTCGGATGATGGGTGTGACCTATACGATCTCTGCGCTGCTAATTGCCCAGTTATGCCTGACATTCTTAACTGATGTTCGTGGATGGTTTGGGGTCAAAAAATTGAAGCTGCGGGTACCGCATTTTATTGGCATCGGGATGATGATCGCTGGTGTCGTAATCATGAAATTTTAAAATTGTAATACACAAATGGGGGAAACACATATGCTAGCGGGAATACTACTGGCGCTTATCGCCGGTTCACTTGTCGGCCTGCAAAATATTTTTAACAGCAAAGTTAATGAACATACCGGTTCATGGTCAACCACTACATTGGTGCTCGGTATGGGCTTCATCGCTTCACTGACCATCAGCCTGATTGTTGAAGGAAAAGGCACCTTTGCGCTGCAAAATATGCAGCCATGGTATTGGATCAGCGGAATGATCGGCGTTGGCGTTGTGATCTGTCTCGTTCAGGGAGTGAAGCTGCTGGGGCCTACCTTCGCGATCTCCATCGTGATGACTTCACAACTCGCTTTTGCCCTGCTATGGGATTCTATGGGGTGGCTTGGACTAGAAAAGGTTCCGTTTAACTTTAATCAGTTTCTTGGAGTACTGGTCATTGTCGGCGGAATTATTGTGTTTAAATTTGGAGGTAAAGCGAAAGGGACAGAAGCAGCACAAGCACCTGTCCTTGGCAGAACGGGTACACAGGAGTAACGCAGACAAGAGGTTTGAGCACCACCTTAGACCCCGCACCGCGCGCCGGGAGGCGCACGCGTTGCGGGGGAACTCTTACAGTATTTCGTGCAAATTGTATCCATTGACTTTAACCGAACGATCATTTAAGGTGAGGTCATGAGACATAAAGACGAAAAAAAGAGTGAAGCCATCTTTGAAGCAACGATTAAACTATTGAATGAAATTGGATTTTCGGATATTTCCATGTCCAAAATTGCCAAGGTAGCGAACGTTTCCTCGGCAACCATCTATGTGTATTTTGAAAATAAGGAGGATATGTTAGCCAAGCTTTACGTTAAGGTTAAGGAAAAAATGAGCCAGCAGATGAGCAAGGGACTGGATGAATCCTTGTCCTCCCAAGAATTGTGCGAGCAGCTTATGCGAAATTCTCTGGATTTTATCATGAACAACAAGGATTACTTCCTGTTGCTGGAACAGTATCAGCACTCTCCCTATGTTGAACGGCTATGCCTGGATGATACGTCATCGATGTTTGTTGGGCTGTATGAACTATTCGACAAAGGGAAGCAGAAGGGAGAGCTTAAAGCGCTGAACACTATGCTGCTCTTGTCCTACTGTTACCTGCCAGTCACGCATTTCGCCAAATCGGTATTCAAGGGGCAACTGGAGGGCAGCGAAGAGAATTTCCAGCAGATTATTCGTATGAGTTGGGATGCGGTTCGCTCCTAGATGGAGAAGCCGCTACTATATGTATGACCGAAGAAGTGTTTTACTGGGGGAAGCTAGAGAATATTTAGCACACAACGGATGACATCCAGGCGCATATAGGCGGTAAAAGAGTCTGCAAATAAAAGAACCCTGTCGCTAACCGACAGGGTTCTTTTTGGTTATGGGGGGACGCCAGCCATTAATTTGCACCATACCATTCCTTAGCCTCTGTCTTGCCGAGTCTCCAAACGACAAGGACCGGCAGGATGATGCCAACCAAGAATCCGAAGTTATGCCAGACAAAGTACTCCACGATCCGTAGAAGAATTAGAATGCTGGCGAGTACGATAGCATGGTTACGCCGGGAGGGAATGGGTTGTCCCAAGCGGCTTGCGACCCAAATGGCGACCAAGCCAAAGAGGATCATGATCGTCGCCAATGTCATTTTCAGAGAATTATTACTGCCAATGGAATAGAAACCGTTGAAAAGGTTAACAACCGCTGCGAGATATAAAAGGATTTGCGTCAGCATCACCGCCTGCGGCTTCTGACTGCTTGTCCGAAGATTGCTTGACATATGGATCACTCCTCTTCAATAGGTGAATATGATCACGTTGCTGAGAGCAATTTTTCATCGTCGCTATTAGCTGTATGACTATTCATAAAGGAACTTCACCTCTTTTTGATTCCCTGAACCACGTTGTATTATTCCTCTGACTCGGCCACCGGTGAGGTTTGTTCCACGTACGCAATAAAGCGTTTGGTAGCTGGCGAGAGGTAACGGTCTTTGCGCCACTTCAGCCCGATCTCCCAGTACCAGCCCTCCTCCTGGATGGGAATCCAGGCCAAGCCATCGAGCATGAGGCCCAGCGTCTGAGGAAGAACAGACACCCCGAGTCCGGCTTTGATAAAGCCGGCAACCGTAGCCAAATCCTCAGCGTCATATGTGGAGGTCAGCATAAAGCCTGTATTTTGAAAACGAGAGGTTAGGGTAGCCTTCAGGCCACAGTTGTTCTTGAGTCCGACAAAGGGTTCCCCGGACAGCTCCAGCAGGCTCAGTGATTCACGTCCGGCAAAGGGGTGAGTGGAGGAGACAACGATATATAGGGGCGTTTTCTCGATGATGATCCATTCGTGATTGTCCATGATGGTTTCCCTGGAAGTGATCATCAGATCAGAGTGACCGGTCTCCAGATGCTCATCAATATCGCTATTGTTGCCTTGCTTTAGTTCAAATCTCACTTCTGGATGGTCTACGCGGTAGTCCCTGATAAGAGAAGGAACTCGGTCTACACCTAAGATGTTCAAATAAGACATGGAGATGACACCTTGGTCGGGATGAATCCATTCCTCGATTTCCTGCATCCCGTTCTTGATGTCCTGCAAAGCTTGTTCCACCCATTTCACGAACATATTCCCGTAACGATTCAGTTGTATATTGCGTCCATTACGCTCGAAGAGCGGAATACCTAACTCGCTCTCCAGCTTGGTGATCGAATGGCTTAATGCAGGCTGGGTGATGTTTAAAGCCTTGGCAGCCATGGTCATATGTTGCAGACGGGCAGCAGTCAGGAAATATTCTAGTTGAGTAAGCTCCAACTTCGGCACCTTCTTTTATATGAAATATATTAATGAATTTGATTATAACTATGAATTAGACAATATAACAAGTCGGAGGATAAGATTACAGTGAACTTGATGAACAAGTGCATTTGCCTAGTCGGCATAAATAAATAGCAGGAGGATGAATCATGAATACATTTTTGAAAAATCCGTTAAACGAGTTTGCAGGAAAAACGGCGCTGGTTACCGGTGGGACAAAGGGAATGGGTAAAGCGATCGCCAGCAGACTGGCTCAAGCCGGAGCCACGGTGATGACCAGCGCCCGCTCTGTCCCCGACGAGTTGGTGGACGCTAGCTTGTTCGTCCAAGCTGACTTGGCTACTCCTGAAGGGGTGGAGAAGGTCATTCAAGCGGTGAAAAGCCGTTTTGGCAGCATTGATATTGTGGTGCACTGTGTAGGTGGATCGACAACTCCCGCCGGGGGCGCGCTCGCCTTGACCGATGAAGATTGGTTGCATGAGCTGAGCTGGAATCTGCTAGCTGCTGTTCGCCTGGATCGGGGCCTGCTGCCGCTGATGGTAGAGAAGAAGGCCGGAGCCATCGTTCACATCTCGTCAATCCAGAGAGTTCTGCCGTTGCACGAGTCGACCTTAGCGTATGCTGCAGCCAAAGCTGCGCTTACGAACTACAGTAAAGGGCTGTCTAAGGAGTTTTCGCCCCGAGGCATTCGTGTAAATACAGTAGCTCCTGGTTTTATCCAGACGGAGGCTGCCGATGCTATGATAGACCGTCTCGCTATTCAGACGGGCAGCAGAGAAAGTGCACTGGAAGAATTGTTGCAATCTCTTGGTGGCATACCCATTGGACGTCCGGGTACCCCTGCGGAGGTGGGAGAATTAGTGGCTTTCCTGGTATCAGATCGGGCAGCGTCAATCACGGGCAGCGAATTTGTTATTGACGGGGGAACGATTCCGACGGTCTAATTATTTATCCGGGTGGGCATAACCATTCTTGTAGTGCGATGGAGAAGGAATCCGCTCGGTCAACGGCACAGAATCTTAGGAAGAGAAGCACCATCAGATTGTGCGATTACAGCAAGAAAAGGCGGGGCAAGTGCCCCGCCTTTTTCATAGCGTTTAATCTATGCATCTACCGCGAAATAGTTCATACCCATCGCCTCACGCACCTCGAGCATCGTTTCTTTGGCAGCCAGGCGCGCTGTTTCCGTACCGGATATCAGAATTTCATCCACACGCTTGGGATGATTCTGATAGGTTACACGTCGTTCCCGCATAGGCTCCAGCAGCTCATTGATGACAGCGAAAATCTTTCTTTTACACTCCGAGCAACCGATCTGCCCTTTAGTACAGTCTTCATGAATTTCCTGTGCTCCTTGCGGGCGGAAGGCCTGATGATAAGCGTAGATTGGACAGATGTCAGGGTGACCGGGGTCGGATTTGCGGATACGGGCAGGATCCGTAGTCGCTTTTTGAATCTGCAGACTGATTTCCTCCGGTGTGGAGTCCAAATAGATGGCATTTCCAAGACTTTTGCTCATTTTGCTGTTTCCATCCAGACCGATGAGACGAGGGATCTCGCCTACAAGGGCTCTTGGTTCAATTAGTACAGGCTTCTTATACAGCTGATTGAAGCGGCGGACGATTTTGCGGGACTGCTCGATATGGGGAAGCTGGTCTTCACCCACTGGCACCAATGACGCTTTGCAAAAGGTAATATCTGCGGTCTGACTCACCGGATACCCGAGGAAGCCGTAATACATATCCTGAAAGCCGCGTTCTGCTGCTTCTGCCTTGATTGTGGGGTTATGGCGCAAAGCGTTCACCGTTACGAACATGGAGAAATAAGCTGTTAATTCGGCAATCTCCGGGATCAAGGACTGCACCAGAATAGTAGCCTTCTCAGGCTCAATTCCCGCCGCCAAATAATCCATAGCCACCTGACGCAGATTGCGCTGAATCAGCTCCGGCTGTTCGAAGTGGGTCGTGAGGGCCTGCACATCTGCAAGCAGTAAAAAGGTGTCATATTGATGCTGCAATTCTACCCGGTTCTTCAGACTTCCGACGTAATGTCCAAGATGGAGCTTTCCTGTAATCCGGTCTCCGGTTAATATACGTTCTTTCATGAATAATCCTCCTCAATAATAGGCTTGTGCGACTAGAATTACGGAACCACCAACCATCGTCCATGGACATCACCCCCTTTAAAAAATACAAAAAAACCCCGTCCGCAAAGGACGAGGTTATCGTGGTACCACCTTTTTAACCGCTACATAAGCTGAACTTAAGAATTTGGCTCCGTTAGATTCCTAAGTTCACATTCTATATAAGCGGTTCACTAAAAGTACAGGAAGACGCCATGAATAGGCGGTCTTGCGATACTCCTCTCTTGGTAACGGGGAGAGACTCCCGGCAACGCCTACTTAGGGTTCAGCGTAGCGACTCAGAAGCCCATTCGGCATCAGGTGAGGATCGGTTCACAGCGGCCACCGACTCTCTGGACCTCAACATCTGATGCGTACTTACTCTTCTTCAACGTCGTTCATCCGTTTCACATTTCTGTTATTATAATCGACTTTATGTTAGAAATCAAAGCCTCAGGCTTTAAAATCTTCAATTCGTTCAGGACTGGCGTCTGCCAGGGCTTGGCGGAGACTATCTGCTCCATGCTCCCGGTAGCTCGGTGTACCCGGCTGCTGACGCCAGGACTCGTCCAGTCCGCCGGCATCTACAGCGTCAAAACCCAGCTCTTCGACAAGCTGCAGCACAATGGTCTTGGCTGCGGGATCATCCCCGGCTACCGGCAGGGCAATGCGGTTAGGTGAACCAGCGGGTACTCCGCGTTCAAGCAGATTAGCAGCGGTAATCCCATTGAATACTTTATTGACGGGGCGTTTCAAGTACTGCTCGACCCACCGGCTTTCCGGCAAGCCAGCCTCGATCTCCGTAATCAAACCGTCTCGTTGACGGGGATAATAATTCCCGGTGTCAATAATGACAGCGTCTGGTGCAGTGTGATCTAAGATCCCCTCGGGAAGATCAGGAATATTCTTTTGCGGAATCGTTACAATGACTAACTCTGCTCCACGGGCGACTTCTGTAACTTCTTGAGGCGTGGCGCCAGTCTCTGCTGCGAGGTCTGTCAAAGTGTGAGGTCCGCGGGAATTGGCAATTGAGACTTCATGTCCAAGCTTGGTAAGACGACGGGCAAGATTTCCACCGATATGTCCGGCTCCAATAATGGCAATTTTCATATATTCCGACTTCCTTTCCCGATTTAATATGGTATAACATCTTCACTGTAACAGAGAAGTATAGCACTGTAAACAACTTCTTGACTGAACGTTACAAATTATCTATACTGTGATTTATTATTGTTTGGAAAGGAGGACTATTGTCATGACCAGAGGTGGGCGACCACGAGAATTTAAAGATACGACGGTGATCGACGCAGCCATGGAAGCTTTTTGGATAAACGGATATGAAGGCTGCTCTACTGAGGATTTGTGCAAACAGACCGGCCTTGGAAAAGGCAGCTTGTATAATGCATTTGGCAGCAAGCATGAGTTATACGAACAAGCCCTTCAGCGGTATCATGAGCAGGGCATTCAGGAGCAGAGCGAGCTTTTGCAGCGTCCGTTGCCATTGAAAGAAAAGCTGCGGGGACTACTGGAATGGGCCGTTCAGGAGGATTTCTCTGAAACAGGGCGCCGGGGCTGTCTCTTGATTAACGCAGCCATGGAACGGGCAGGGGTTGATCCGATGGTGGAGCAGGTGGCAACGCGGCATATCGGGTTTTTAGAGGAGATGCTTTCTGGGCTGATGGAGCAGGGGATTGAGACTGGTGAAATCACTTCAGGGAGAGCAGCCAAAGAACTAGCGGGTATGTTTCTCAGCAGTTATTACGGACTTCGTGTACTTAACAGTTCCGCACAGAATCGTGATTTGGCCAACACCATTGTGGAAGGCACATTGGCAGCCATTTACTAGCCGGGTATCCGGCACTTTTTTTTGTGCTAGAATTGTACCGATCATTACAATACTTAGATTTTACAATATTTTATGAAAAGAGGAGATTGAAATGCCATTTGCAATCTATGTACTTAGCTTGGCTATTTTTTGTATGACCACCTCAGAATTTATGGTAGCCGGAATGATGAATACACTTGCCGCAGAATTCGGAGTAACCGTATCAGCAGTAGGGTATCTTATTACCGCCTTTTCGGCAGGGATGGTTGTGGGTGGACCGTTGCTGACCGCAGCTTTGCTGAATACACCAAGGAAAAAAGCATTTATTACCCTAATAGCAGTCTTCTTCGTCGGACAACTGCTTGGTGCTGTGGCGGAAAACTATGCGCTGATGATGGTCTCACGTATTATTACCGGTATAGCCTCATCGGCAGCCTTCGGTGTATCGATCTCCATCTCTGCTTCGCTCGTGGATGAGAATACCCGCGGACGTGCGGTGTCAATTATCTTCGGCGGTCTTATGATCGCTACGGTTCTCGGTACACCTGCGGCAACATGGGCTGCGGAAGCTTATGGATGGCGATTCAGCTTCTGGGCAGTCGCGGTTCTTGTCTTGCTATCAGGAATGACCGCCTTGCGGTTGATTCCGGTATTGTCTACGCCCGAACCTACAAGTTTGCGGCATGAGCTGAAATCCTTTCGTAACCGTGGTCTCTGGGCAGCTTATCTGACCAGCTTTCTCATTATTGGGGCGACATTTGCAGCGTTCAGCTATTTTGCGCCTATTTTCACCGATTTGACAGGCTTTTCTGCAGCCTCGGTTCCACTGCTCTTTGTCGTTTATGGAGCTGCGACTGTGGTAGGGAATTTAATTACGGGCAGACTAGCCGATCGATATATGATGCCACTGCTGACCATAGGTCTGATACTCTTGTCGGTAGCGCTCCTTGCATTTGCCATTGGTGCACATGAACCGGCTGTGGTCATACCAGCTGTTATAGTTATTGGACTTGCCGGGGTTCCCATGAACCCGCCTATGGTGACCAGGGTTATTCGAGCGGGAGGGAGTGGTCTTATGGTTAACACCATTCATACCGCAATCGTTACCTTTGGTGTAGTGGTAGGCTCGTCGGTTGGTGGCCTGGCCATTAGCGCCGGTTATGGATTGGTAGCTCCGCTCTGGATAGGGCTTATCCTCGCCCTGGCGGGTGTAATCTCCTTACTGCCATTTTTGCTCGGGTTCTCCCGTAGTAAAGTGGTGGAAATAAAGTGATCATTCACAGGCTATGCTAAGCCACAGGAATATTTTTTAAAAGCGGATGTCTTGACATGGAGTGAACTCCATGGGATAAGATGCAGAAGAAATGACAAGCTTGGGTGATAAGCTGCCCAGTTGAAAGGAGCGAAAGATGGAGTCTGTGTACAGTATTGCAGACATTGCCCGGGAGACGGGCCTGACTTATGATACGATCCGTTATTATGAGAAAATCGGGCTGGTGCCGCCTTCTGAGCGGACGGAGAATGGTCAACGCCAATACGGAAAATTGGATCTGGAACGGTTCATATTCATCGTTCGGCTGAGACGAACCCGTATGCCGATAAAATCGATTGAACGCTACATGCAACTGGCGATGGATCAGCAGTATGAGAGCTGTTATAACGTATTGCTTGAGCATAAGCAGCAGATTGATCAGCAACTGACAGAAATACAGTCTACGCTTGAGGTTATGAATTTCAAGCTGGAGCATTATCAGGATATGATGAGGCTCTCAGAATTAGGAGGAGAAAACTTTATGAACAATTATTCTTATTATACTGCTACACCGCAAGCACCGCTTCCTTCCGGATTTGGAGTGACTACTACAGCCGAAGAAGCACTTGGAGGCCGTGATCTGACCGGGAAAATCGCTATTGTCACTGGCGGCTATTCCGGTATCGGTCTGGAAACGACCCGAGTACTGGCAGAAGCCGGCGCTACAGTAATTGTGCCTGCAAGAACGCTAGGGAAAGCCCGGGAAGCACTGGCGGCCATTCCACGCGTAGAGTTGGAAGAACTGGATCTGATCAATCCGGCATCCATTGATGCCTTTGCCCAGCGGTTCATAGATTCCGGACGTCCGCTGGATATCCTCATCAACAATGCAGGGATCATGGGACCTAAGGTCACACACGATGCGAGAGGGTATGAGGCGCAGTTTGCCACTAATCACTTAGGTCACTTTCAATTGACGGCCCGCTTGTGGCCAGCGCTCAAGCAATCAGGCAACGCCCGTGTAGTTTCGTTGTCTTCTATCGGGATCCATATTTCTGGTATCGACTTCGATGATCTGAACTTTGAGAACCGGCCGTATGACAAATACGTGGCTTATGGTCAATCCAAGACGGCGAATTCACTGTTTGCTATAGGACTGGATCGTCGCGGGCAGCCGCACGGCATTCGTGCATTTGCCGTTCATCCCGGCTCGATTGAGACAGACTTGGCACGGGATGTCTCGGAGGAAGAGCTGACTGCTACTAGCAGTCAATATACCTTCATCACTACAGAACAGGGGGCCGCGACCAGTGTCTGGTGTGCTGCCAATCTACAGCTTGAGGGCAAAGGCGGAGTATATTGTGAGAGTGTGGATATCTCAACGCTTGTCCCGGACGATGCTCCCTTTGGTCCTGGAGTGCTTCAACGGGCCATTGATCCCGGTTTGGCGGAGCGTCTATGGCTGCTGAGTCAGAAAATGACTGGTGTGACCTTCGATAGCTAATGCTATTTTTGGAATGTGAATGGAATCATTCCTGATTGTAATATAAGGACAAAAACAGGCCGGAGGAAAGAATCTCTAGCCTGTTTTTTTGCTGTGAACCTAAGTAGCAGATGGAACACTGTGGAAGTAGGACAGAAGCATCACATACAGGAAATTGGGCATAGTGTGAAATTCCGACTTTTGGATTATTTGCCTCAATTATCATGGAAACGCCTATATTTACCGTAGAATTGCCACTTATTTCTAGATCGATGATGCCTCTATAATGAGTGTGAATGTCATAGAAGGGAGGAGCGCCTGCGATAACAGATTGTTTAAGTAAGAGCGGGTTGGGCAAGAGGTGGTAAGCGCTTTAAAGAATGGATGCATTGTTTTGTAACCGCTAACAACTCGTCCATTGATGGGATTAAAGCTTTTTTACGTACTTACACATCACCTGAGGAGGAATATAATGCGCAACAAGTATGTTGTATGGTCACTCGTATTAACAATGCTGATCTCGAACTTATTCCTGACCGTTGGATCTCCTGAACCTGTATCGGCTGCCGGTGGACCAAACCTGGCACTGGGCAAAAATGTTACTGCGAGCGGCTACACTCAAACTTACAGTCCGAACAATGTGAATGACAGCAATCAAGGGACTTATTGGGAGAGCACGAACAATGCATTCCCTCAATGGATTCAAGTGGATCTTGGTGCCAATACAAATATTGACCAAATCGTATTGAAGCTGCCAACGGCCTGGGGTACACGGACACAAACGCTAGCTGTGCAAGGCAGCACGAACGGTTCAACGTTCTCGGACATTGCCGGCTCTGCGGATTATGAATTCAATCCAGCCGTTGCTGGCAATTCAGTTACCATCAATTTTACTGCCACGAACACACGTTATGTTCGTTTGAACGTGACGGCCAACACCGGTTGGCCAGCAGCCCAATTTTCCGAATTTGAAGTGTACGGTGCCAGTGGCCCAACGCCGACTCCGTCGCCGTCCGCAACGGCAACTCCGGTGCCGACTGCATCGCCAACCGCTGTACCTACGGCGTCGCCAACAGCCACACCAATAGTAACTCCGTCGCCAACGACCGCACCTACGGTCGCTCCTACGCCAACACCGACCCCTACGCCAACACCGACTGCAACACCTGTACCTACAGCAACGGTGACCCCGTCGCCAACGGCTAGTCCGACCGCAACGCCTACGCCACCAACAGGCAGTAACATTGCAATCGGCAAAGCGATCACTGCCTCTTCCAGCACTTTGAACTTTGTAGCTGCGAATGCTAATGATAACAACACCAACACGTACTGGGAAGGCGGCAGCAACCCAAGTTCGCTGACGCTGGATCTCGGTGCGAATCATAACATCACTTCCATTGTGTTGAAGCTGAATCCTGGTTCTGCTTGGAGCACACGGACACAAACCATTCAAGTGTTAGGCCATAATCAAGATACAACCACCTTCAGCAATCTGGTTGCTGCACAAACCTACACATTCAATCCCGCTTCCGGTAATACAGTAACGATTCCAGTTACTGCAACGGTTAAACGTCTGCAATTGAACATTACAGCCAATTCCGGCGCGCCTGCCGGACAAATTGCTGAATTCCAGGTATTCGGAACACCGGCACCGAATCCCGATCTTACAGTTACTGGAATGTCTTGGACACCGACTTCTGTAGTTGAGAATAATGCAATCACATTGAATGCAACCGTCAAGAATATCGGTTCCGCAGGTTCTCCAGCTGCTAAGGTGAACTTCTATCTGAACAATGAGCTGGCCGGGTCTGCGACAGTAGGTGCTTTGACAACAGGGTCATCGGCCACAGTATCTGTGAATGCGGGTACCAAGACTGCCGGTACGTATACGGTCAGCGCCAAGGTAGACGAGAATAATGAGATCATTGAAGAAAATAAAGCAAATAACAGCTACACACATCCATCTTCACTGGTTGTTGCGCCAATTACAAGCTCTGATTTGGTCGGCACGGTCTCTTGGACCCCTAGTAATCCAACAGTCAACAATCCAGTAGCATTTACTGTTAACCTGAAGAATCAAGGGAATCTGGCTTCGGCCGGGGGAGCTCATGGTGTTACAGTCGTTCTGAAGAACGCCGCTGGAACAACTGTTCAGACTTACAATGGTACTTATAACGGTACACTTGCGCCGGGAGCATCAGTGAATGTCAGTGTAGGTTCCTGGACAGCAGCAATTGGGAACTATACGGTGACGACTACCGTTGAGGTAGACGCCAATGAAGCTCCGGTTAAACAAACCAACAACGTCAGCACAACTAATCTGACCGTATACTCGGCTCGTGGTGCAAGCATGCCTTATACCCGGTATGATACGGAAGATGCTACCCGAGGTGGGGGTGCAACACTCCAGACCGCTCCGACCTTCGATCAAGCACTAACCGCATCGGAAGCCTCCGGGCAGAGTTACATTGCTCTTCCTTCCAATGGTTCCTACGTACAATGGACTGTTAGACAAGGGGAAGGCGGCGCGGGTGTGACGATGCGCTTCACTATGCCGGATTCAGCCAATGGTATGGGCCTTAATGGAGCACTGGATGTGTACGTGAATGGTACTAAGGCCAAGACGGTTCCGTTGACTTCTTACTACAACTGGCAGTATTTCTCCAGTGACCAGCCAGGAGATACACCGGGTGCAGGACGTCCGCTGTTCCGTTTTGATGAGGTTCACTGGAAGCTTGATACAGCCCTTAAAGCCGGAGACACCATTCGTATTCAAAAGAACAATGGCGACAGCCTTGAATATGGTGTGGATTTCCTCGAAATCGAGCCTGTTCCTGCGGCCATCGCCCGTCCGGCCAACTCGGTATCCGTAACCGATTTCGGTGCGGTTGCGAATGATGGTCAGGATGATCTTGCAGCCTTTGAAGCAGCGGTTCAATCCGCGGTTGCAACCGGCAAGACATTGTACATTCCTGAAGGCACATTCCATCTAAGCAGCATGTGGAAGATCGGTACGCCAGCCAACAAGATTAATGATATTAAGATTCTGGGTGCAGGAATTTGGCACACGAATATCCAGTTCACTAACCCGAATATTTCAGGCGGCGGAATTTCCTTCCGTGTTCAAGGCAAGCTTGATTTCAGCAATATCTACATGAATTCCAATCTTCGTTCACGTTATCACGAAGGTGCGATCTACAAAGCGTTCATGGACAATTTCGGCAAGAACTCCATAGTCAGCAATGTCTGGGTAGAGCATTTTGAGTGCGGCTTCTGGGTGGGTGACTATGCCCATACACCAGCTATCATCGCTGATGGTCTGGTCATTGAGAACAGCCGGATTCGCAACAATCTTGCTGATGGTGTGAACTTTGCTCAAGGTACCAGCAACTCTACAGTTCGTAACAGCAGCATCCGTAATAACGGTGACGACGGTCTGGCGGTATGGACCAGTAACGTCAACGGTGCGCCGGCAGGCGTGAACAACACGTTCTCCTTCAATACGATTGAGAACAACTGGCGTGCAGCAGCGATTGCCTTCTTCGGCGGCAGTGGTCACAAAGCCACCAACAATCTGATCGTGGACACTGTTGGCGGGTCTGCAATCCGCATGAATACCGTATTCCCTGGATACCATTTCCAAAATAATACAGGTATTCTGTTCTCCGATACTACTATAATCAACAGTGGTACGAGTAAAGACCTATACAATGGTGAACGTGGAGCAATAGATCTTGAAGCCTCCAATGATCCCATCAAGAACGTAACATTCACCAACATTGATATTCAAAGAACACAGCGCAGTGCTATTCAGTTTGGATATGGCGGCGGGTTCCAGAATATCGTGTTCAACAACATCAATATTAATGGCACAGGTCTGGATGGCATTGAGACATCGCGATTCACATCGCCACATAAGGGTGCAGCAATTTACACCTATACCGGCAACGGCTCAGCCACATTCAACAACCTAACAACCAGCAACATTGCCAATCCTAATATCAACTTGATTCAAAATGGTTTTAACCTAACTATCAACAACTAATAGTAAAGCCCAAAGCAGGGTACTCTTCGGAGTATCCTGCTTTTTTTCACTGGTTTAATCCGTAGAAAAATATCGAAATTTGGAACGTAGAGTTAGGAGATATAAGAGTTAATTACTATTTATTACCTCTAATATCATTAGGATGCATACATTAATCGTAGAATTACCACTTATTTCATTGGCAATGATTCATCTATAATTGGAGTATATGTCATTGAAAGGAGGATCGACAGTAATTCCGATTTATAGACAGAGAGGCGGGCAAAAGAAGAAAATAGCGTTTTACTAGACAAAATGTAACCGTTATCAATTATTCGTTTTAGGATATCTATGCTTAATCGTACTTACATTTGCCTTAGGAGGAATAGAATGCGTAAAAAATATATCGCGTGGTCTCTAGTATTGACCATGCTAATCTCAAACTTATTTCTGACAGTTGAATCTCCTGCTCCAGTGTCTGCTGCCGGCGGACCGAATCTAGCGTTAGGGAAGAATGTAAGCGCTAGCAGTTATACCCAAACCTACGGACCGGGCAATGTGATTGATAACAATCAAGGAACATACTGGGAGAGCAATAACAATGCTTTTCCGCAATGGATTCAAGTGGATCTTGGCGCGAATACGAACATTGATCAAATCGTGTTGAAACTGCCGTCTTCCTGGGGAACACGGACACAGACTTTGGCCGTACAGGGAAGTACGAATGGTTCGACATTCAACAATATCGTAGGCTCTGCCAACTATGCGTTCAATCCTAACGTTGCTGGCAATTCCGTTACCATTAATTTCGCGGCTGTAAGCACTCGTTACGTTCGTCTGAACATAACGGCTAACACGGAATGGCCTGCAGGACAATTATCTGAATTTGAAATTTATGGTGCGGGCGGTACGACCCCTACACCAACGCCAACGCCAGCACCAACGTCAACACCAGCACCTACAGCCACTCCAGCTCCAACGCCACCTGTAAATTCTAACCGTGGGGCAACCATGCCGTATACGCGTTATAATACTGAAGATGCAACCCGTGGCGGCGGGGCAACGTTAAAATCGGCTCCGAATTTCGACCAATCACAGACAGCTTCAGAAGCTTCCGGTCAGCGTTATATCGCACTTCCTTCCAACGGTTCTTCCGTGCAATGGACGGTAAGACCAGGTGAAGGCGGCGCAGGTGTGACCATGCGCTTCACGATGCCAGACTCTGCTAACGGTATGGGTCTTAACGGAGCGCTGGATGTCTACGTGAACGGAACCAAAGCTAAGACCGTTCCATTGACTTCTTACTACAACTGGCAGTACTTCTCTAGCGATCATCCAGGAGACACGCCAGCGGACGGGCGTCCGTTGTTCCGCTTCGATGAAGTGCACTGGAAGCTGGATACTCCGCTCAAAGCGGGCGATACCATCCGCATCCAGAAGAATAATGGCGACAACCTGGAATACGGTGTAGACTTCCTTGAAATCGAGCCTGTTCCGGCAGCCATTACCCGTCCGGCGAATTCCGTATCCGTAACGGATTTCGGCGCCGTAGCCAATGATGGGCAAGATGATATTGCTGCCTTCGAAGCAGCTGTTCAATCGGCAGTATCTACAGGCAGAACGCTCTATATTCCTGAAGGCACCTTCCATCTGAGCAGAATGTGGAAGATCGGAACAGAGAGCAATATGATTAACAATATTACCATTCTAGGTGCGGGCATCTGGCATACCAATATCCAGTTCACGAACCCTAACATTGCAGGCGGCGGGATTTCCTTCCGCGTTTCAGGCAAACTTGATTTCAGCAACGTCTACATGAACTCCAATCTTCGTTCACGTTATGGTGAACAGGCCATCTACAAAGCTATGATGGATAATTTCGGCAAAAACTCCAGAGTCAGCAACGTTTGGGTAGAGCACTTTGAATGTGGTATCTGGGTGGGCGATTATGCTCATACACCGGCTATGATTGCCGATGGTTTGGTGGTTGAGAACAGCCGTATTCGCAACAACCTTGCAGACGGCGTTAACTTCGCTCAAGGTACAAGCAATTCTACTGTGCGTAACAGCAGCATTCGTAATAACGGTGACGATGGTCTGGCCGTATGGACCAGCAGTGTCAATGGTGCACCTCAAGGTGTGAACAACACCTTCTCCTTTAACACCATCGAGCATAACTGGCGTGCTGCGGGTATTGCCTTCTTCGGCGGCAGTGGTCACAAGGCTACCAACAACCTGATCGTTGATACAGTAGGCGGTTCCAGTATTCGGATGAATACGGTGTTCCCTGGATACCACTTCCAGAACAACACCGGAATTACTTTCTCTGATACTACCATTATCAACAGCGGTACAAGTAAGGATCTGTATAACGGTGAACGCGGAGCGATCGACCTGGAAGCATCGAGTGATTCGATTCGTAACGTAACGTTCACGAATATCGATATCATCAACACTCAGCGCAGTGCCATTCAGTTAGGATACGGCGGCGGATTCCAGAACATCGTATTCAACAACATCAACATTAATGGCACAGGTCGGGATGGTATTGAGACTTCGCGTTTCACTTCCCCGCACAAAGGGGCAGCAATCTATACCTACACCGGCAACGGTTCGGCAACCTTCAATAACTTGAATACCAGCAATATTGCCAACCCGAATACCAACTTTATTCAAAATGGCTTTAACTTGACTATCAACAATTAATGGTTAAAGTCCAAGACAGGGTGCTCTTCGGAGAGCACCTTGTTTTTATTAACCAACGGCTCCTTCTCTAGAGTATCTCTACGGTTAACTGACAATAGGAAATGATTTACTATATTGTGTAATCATGATACGATGGCAACTGGAGATGTTACGAAAGGAGCATGGACTGGAATGGGAGATATCCTTTAATGGCTAAGTGAATGGAATAGATGGGCTGATGCCTTCTTTAAAGGAGGGTCAATTTTGTCTATTTTAAATTTAACCATTATTGGGATCGCTGGGTTCATGTGCTATAAATACGCCAAGCGAATGCCTAGTTTAGGGTATTCGTTTTTTATTGGGAAGCTTGCATCTCCAAGTAGTGCATTATTTCAGCGTTTCCGCAAGGAGATGATCTCGGATGAAATCATTAATGAATAAGATTGCGATTGTTACTGGAGCTAGCCGGGCGCAAGGAATCGGCACTGCAATCTGTCTAGAGTTAGCTAGAGAAGGCGCTGATATCTTTTTCACACATTGGTCCGTATATGATCGCGGAATGAACTATTATATGAATGAAGATTTAGACTGGCCGCAGCAGTTGAGAGAGGAAATTGTCAGCTTGGGGGTACGCTGTGAGTCCATGGCGCTAGATTTGTCGCAGCCGGATGCACCAGGGATATTGTTGGGTGAAGTTCAAAAGCAGTTGGGTTCCCCGTCTATTCTAGTGAACAACGCAACCTATTCTGTGGATGTAGATTTTCGTTCCATTGATGCAGCGATCCTGGATGCTCATTATAACGTGAATGTTAGAGGTACATGCCTCTTAATGGTTGAGTTTGCCCGCCGGATAGAAGGACAACATAGTGGGCGTATTATTAATATGGTGTCAGGACAGGACAAGTCACCGGAGCCGGGGAATTTAGCCTATGTTGCAACCAAGGGGGCGGTTTCTACGTTTACAAAATCCATCGCACTTGAATTAGCCCCGTTGCAAATTACGGTTAATGCAGTAGATCCTGGACCTACAGATAGCGGATGGATGAACAGTGAAGTGAAGGAACACTTACTCCCTAAATTCCCGATGGGACGCATTGGTGAACCTAAGGATGCTGCGAAGCTAATCGTTTTTTTGGCAAGTGAAGAAGCAGGATGGATTACGGGGCAAATCATTCATTCAGATGGGGGCTTCTGGTGAAGTAACGATTGATATACTTACTAAGGGAAGGACATGATGTCCTTCCCTTTTTTTCTCAACTATTCTCCAGGCTATTCATCGGGTATTGTAATACTCGGTTCCAGTTCCTTGAGCGTTAGCCATTTCATCCCTATTTCAAAATCTTCTTGGAATGTTGTTTCCAATAAAACTTCAGGTTCTACAGGCATGTTGTGTTTGGCCCTGTACTCCTTCCAGTATTGCGCCCAATCCGCCGGGTTCATCTGTTGCTGATAAATGACAATTTTATGCGGAGCGAGAATGGCATTGGTAATATGAATAGTTTGGCTAACAACCTCGGCAAACGCCTGAAAGTCCAGGGAGCTTCCCCAATCCACATGTAGTGGGAGGAATTTAATTTCACCGGCCATGCCGTCTTTTCCTTTGACAATTCTGCCATCCAGATAGATGCCCATACCAGGAGGGGTCTTGTCTGGAAAATAGATGCCGACCACCGTTTGCTCTTCTTCAGGCTCTCTCTCTACACAATATCCAACCACAGCAGCGTTGACGTCATTTTCAAGCACGACAGGAAGGCCAAACTCTTGCTGCAAATCTTCAATGATTCGAATCCCGTTGAGCCGTTCATGACTGCTTACGGTAATTTCACCATGAACAGATTGCCCTGGAATGCCAAGCCCGATGACATTAATGGAAGGATACTGCACTAGAAATTGGTTAATTATTGCATAGAGACGTTCTTTTTCGAACAATGCCATTACATAGTCTTCCCGTGCCAATACATCACCTTGCAGATTGATTACTGTTGCAACAACAGTATCTTGACCCTGATATTCCCTCATATAGAGGACTAATGCCAAATGATAGTTGAAATTATACCGGTAATTTAAAGCGGGTCTTCCCCCGCTCGATGAGACTAACTCATCCTCCAATAACTCTCCATACTTCACAAGATCTTTAACGAGCGAATTAATAGTCACGACACTTAACTTCGTTAATGCCGATAGCTGAGGCTTTGTTGCTGTTTGCACTTGCTTCATTACTCTTCTTACGTGATTCAGGTTGATTTCTTTGATAAGGTTCTTACTAGGCTGATTCATTGGGAGCCTCCATTATTCCTTAATGAAGATTTTTATTCACTATGCAGCAAAATTGATTCTAAAGTCAAGTGTAGTTAGAGCTCACAAGTTAGTGAAGCTTATTGTAACGGTATTGCTAGAATTAATCTTGACAATAAAATCGTACTGAATTATAAGGTGTCTCGAACCCCGATGATACGGGATACGCTGGGTGCCTCTACGGAACAAATGGGGTGGATCATATTTGGGCTGGCCACAGGCTCTCTCATCGGACTCTTGAGTGCCAGCTATTTGATTGCGCATAAAGGCGGACGTTATGTCATGATGATGGGTCTGATCATTAGCTCAGCCCTGATTGTAGTGTTAATAGCTGTAGGCATAGCGGGTTTATTCTCACATGCGGCAAAGCCAATTGGGGAAAGAGATAGCGAGTCATAAATGCTGTGAATGAATAGAAAATATGCAAGGCTTCCGAGTTGCTTTAGATTCGGCAGCCTTGTTTTTATAATTTAGGAAGAAAAGCGTGATATCCCTTTCGTTTGGTTCTCCAGCAGATTGTCATAGTCTGGAATAAAGAGTAGGATAAGAAAGATGAACCAGACTACTGCTGAAAGGGATGATTGTTTTGAGTAAAGTGCAGTTTAACCCCGTTACATCCTATGAACCATCCCGTAGAGGTGAGGGGGAGAGACACCAATGCAATCCGCAAAAATGAAACTAGAGGCTTATATTCGCAGCTATCTGGAATTGTGGGAATTCTATGGGGTTATTCAAGTAATCAGCAAAGGTGAAGTTTTATTTGAAAGCGCATACGGATACGCAAATCTTGAGTTTGGGATCAAAAATAATATCCATTCGTGCTTTTCTCTCGCTTCCGTGTCGAAGCAATTTACCGCTTTTGCAATTATGCTGTTGCATGATCAGAACAAGCTGAATATCGATCAGCCTGCGCAGGTTTACCTTCCTGAAGACATGATGATTGATGAGTCTATCCGTGTACATCATTTACTGTCGCATACATCCGGGTTATATAATTTTTATAATTTTGAAAATGACTTTTTTGCTGGATACAACAGAAACGAGTATTCGCAAGACGACTTCTTTAAAAGATATATTAACAAACAGCCTACAACACCCCCAGGTACCACCTTTGACTACAATAATTCCAACTATAATTTACTGGCCTGGATCATCGAGAATGTCTCTGGAGAGCGTTATGAGGATTTTATCCGAAACAACATTTTTAAGCCTTTGAAAATGATGAACAGTGATGTAGATGATGGCTGCAAACCTATTAACAACAAATCTACTCCGTATACAAAAGATTTTAATACAATCATTAAGAGTCCTTATCATAATGAAAAATTCAGCATCGGTGCTGGCGCTATCGTTTCTAATTGCGAAGATTTGTTTAGATGGTATACCTGTTTGCGGGATCGGAAGCTCCTTTCCCCAGAAGCCTATTCCAGGTTCTTCAACGAAAACCAAAATAACTACTGCAACGGACTGGAACATCATTATGTGTATGGGGCACACAGTTATGCTCATGGGGGAGATCACCTGGGAGTAAGCACGTATATGCAGAATTACTTCGATGAGGATCTTTGTATCATCATTCTTTCGAATAACGAAGCCATCGACCAGTACAGACTGGGTCAAGCCATTGCAGATATACTGCATCATGTAGAGGTCAAGGCTCCTACACAACATGATGAACAGATCATCAGCGAAGACATGCTTACAGAATTTTGCGGGACCTATCTGAAGGACAAGATCGAAATCGAACTTATTCAGGGGAAACTATACTTTACGAGATTTTCAGGGAATCTTCATATAGAGATTTACCCGGTAGGTGAAGGGAGATTTGTGCGTAGACATTCGGACCAGGTTGACCCCTATCGTATTGAAATGAACGAACATGGGAAGAGGACATTTTTCGGGTATCCGAAGAATGGATAGCCACTACCCGAATTGAAGTCCGCGACCGTCGCGGGCTTTTTTTCGTTAAAAGACAGTGATTACCAGCTGCGCTGCGTCAAACATATATAGACGATAGGGAGGAGAGAACAAAGTGACTTTTAAAATACGAAAAACGGCCGTACAGTCCCTCTGGATGATGTGGGAAAAAGCGTTCGCGCTGCTGTCTCATTTTCGCGGTTCGCACAAATCTCGATTTGGCATATGTACAGTGTTGCTTAAAAAACACCGGGGGAAGTCCATAGTTTGTCAGGATGACACGGTTATTCAGCACGGGGAGTGGATAGGGGAAATCCATCTCGATAATGAAATGATCCTGAAGCTGATTCAAGCCGAAGGTTCGGACCGGGCTGCGCTGCAAACCGCCCGTATGCTACGTAAATCCATGCAGCAAATCAACGATGCTTTCGAATCGCATTCCGAGTTCAAGCAGGCTAAAGCTTTGATGGGGATTACACTGCTTCACCGGGGACTAGTTCACGGTCTGGGTTTTGAACAACAAAGCCTTAAATCCGGATTTTTCGAGTGGTTCACAACGATCTATCTTCGACTGCTGCTCTCAGCTATGCACCCGGAGGGAAGACAGCGAATTCGCCGGAGGACAGAGCTGCTGGTACCCATACGGCTCATTCATTCGCGGAATTCCTTGCAAAAACGTTTCTCCCCCTTGCAGAAAACTACGGGTTAACATAGTTTATGATGAAATAGACAAACGAGCTATTCTCCCCTGACATTAAACGCATATATTTAATTTACCATCATTATTTTTCATATGGAGGAGAGTCATGCTCAAATACCTGGCAGGCGGAATATTGTGTGCAGCCTCTTGTTACATGTTTGTTCCAAGCTTGATCAGCCGAATCACCGGTTTTGGTGTTTTCCGCAAGGGAAGAGCTCAAAAGCAGGTGGCTTTTACTTTTGATGATGGCCCGCATCCGAAATATACTCCAGTATTATTAGATTTATTGGAATTGTATCAAGTTAAAGCAACCTTTTTTGTGCTTGGCGCGCAAGCAGAGCAGTATCCGGAGCTCATCCGCAGGATGGACCGGGAAGGCCATCAGATCGGCATTCATAATTATTATCATAAGACTAACTGGCTGATGCTGCCCGGTACGATCCGGCGTGAGCATCTGGAACGTTCTGCCGATATTATAGAATCGATTGTTGGAATTCGGCCGAACCATTACCGCCCGCCTTGGGGCTTGATCAACCTGTTTGATTTTTTCCATTACAGACATTACCGCATTGTTCTTTGGTCGCTAAAAGGCGGTGATTGGAGCAGCAGGGTCTGCCGCACCCGCTTACAGTCCACACTCTTAGGCCGAATTACCGATGGTTCTGTTGTCCTGTTACACGACAGCGGAGAGACCATGGGTGCAGACCCGAATGCACCGTACTACATGATGCAAGCGCTGGAGGAGGTACTGGGAGAGCTGAAGACCCGGAACCTGCAATTCGTGCGTCTGGATGAGATGGCTTAGGAAAAAGTGAGAGCTGGGATCCAGGTTATGGACCTCAGCTTTTTTGCCTTTTATCAAAAGTAATCCGGGCGATCGCATCATGGTGATGAATCGATTCTTCATTACGGCATTCCACTGTGAACCTCTCCACAAAGTCATATTCGTAGAGATCAGCAGCAATTAGCCGAGTGAGATCCTCAACAAAACGGGGATTCTCGTAGGCCCGCTCGGTCACCATTTTCTCATCAGGACGTTTCAGCACGGGGTGAAGCGCAGCACTGGCATTCGACTCAGCCGCTTCCAGCAGCATTACCTTCCAATTGTCGTTCAGAAGCTGCGGGTCAACATTGACCCGAATCGAGACCAATCCCCGCTGATTGTGTGCGCTGTATTCACTGATTTCTTTGGAACACGGACAAAGTGTAGTTATAGCAGTTGTAATACCCACCGTAATTTCAAACTTCCGGTACTTAGACCCGTCATACGCTATTTCAATATACAACTCGGAATGCCCTAACCCGATTAGATTAGAGGCAGGTGCTGAACGCTCATAGAACCAAGGGAACTCCATCACCAGCTTCGAACCAGTCTGATTCATAACTACGGCTAGTTCTTTTGTCAATTTACATAATTGAGCAAGATCTGTAGACAACCCTTCCTGCCGATAGGATTCCAAAGTTTCTGTCAAGCGGCTCATATTGATTCCCTTACTCTTTTGACCCAGATTCGTAGTCAACTCTATGCTTGCTATGGTCGTCTGAACATGAGGTGCCAAAGTTGAATGGATGGTGAGCGGATGCTTAACTCTTGTGATGCCGACCTCTTCAATTGCAAACAAATAATCTTCTCTATGATTCTGCAGGTCGGTCATCTGTTCTTTAAGGGTGGGCTTGTTTCCGTTAACGGGAGGAACAGACCCGAACAGCACATGCCTTTCTTTTTTGCTTGGAAAAGAGGATTTGCTCATCTATATTAACGCTCCTTATTGTAAAGTAAATGAATTGTTATATTAATAGTAAACATTACTAATAACAAGTCAATAGTTTTATGTGAGTAGGTCTTATATTTGCTCCCATAATTCGACAAAAAAGTTTGAATAGTTGGTTTATAATGGCTGAAGAGTTTCTGGGTAAAGGAAGTTAGTCATGCTTAGAGAATGAAGGGGATTAGTCGATGAAAAAATGGCTGTATGTGTGTTTGTGCTTTAGTTTGCTGATGAGTCTGGGTGTATCTAAGGGACCTGTAGCTTCTGCTGCAAAGGCCCAGCAGGTGTTTCGAATCGGGGTTGAACACCTGCCAGAATCGCTCGATCCAGCAGCGGCTGAGGTGGGTAGTTCTTATACGATCGTGAAAGGATTATTTGAGGGCTTGGTTCGTCTGAATAACGCAGGACAAGCTGTTCCCGGCATGGCTGAAAAATGGACGCTTTCGGATGATGGCAGAACGTATACCTTTACCCTTCGATCTGGTGCCAAGTGGAGCAACCAGCAGCCGGTGAAGGCGTCAGACTTCGAGTACGCATGGAAACGGGTCCTTGCACCGAGTGCTAACACTCTTTATGCGTACAGCTTCTTTGTGATTGCTGGCGCAGAGGACTATAACAACGGGAATTTGAAAGATCCTGCGAAGATCGGTATCAAAGCAATAAATCAAAATACGCTGCAAGTGAAGTTGAAGCAAAAAACTCCTGAGTTCCTCCAAATTCTTGCACATCCAATCTATCTGCCGGTTCATGCAGACACGGTCAAGGGAAATAAGAATTGGGGTAATACGGACAAAACCATGGTCACTAATGGCCCATTCAAGCTTAAATCGTGGGATGACGATGAGGCCGTATTGGTCAAAAATCCCGACTACTACTTGGCGAAAGAGATTTCTTTCTCAGAGGTTCGTGTAGTGGTTCCAAGAATCAGTCTGGATGGGATCAACACCGTGACATCAGCTTATCTTATGAATAATGTAGATTGGGTAGGCGGAGAAGAGAATATTGATTATGAAGGTTTGGATGACAAAACTTTCGGTGATCTAATCCACTTGCCATATGGTAGCACGTATTTCTACCAATTTAATCTTAACAAAGCGCCGTTCAAAAATGTAAAGATACGTAAAGCGTTAGCGATGGCTATTGATCGGAAGGCCTTATCTTATGGCACGCCAGCGTATGGTTTTGTGGCTCGGGGGATTCGGGGAACAAAAACGGATTTCCGCTCGGAAATATCGGATACGGCATACTTTAAAGAGGATCTGAAACAGGCTGGGCAGCTGCTAAAAGAGGGTCTGAAGGAAGAGGGACTGAAGGCACTCCCAAGCTTCTCTATTATTATTAACGAAGGTGACGGTCATAAGACTATAGCACAAGCAGTGATTGGAGATTGGAAGAAGAACCTTGGAATTAATGCAAGTATTGAAGTGAAGAGCTTTGGAGAACTGATCGATAAACGGCATAAGGGGAGCTATAGCATAGCCCGAGCAGGATGGGGGGCGGACTTCAATGATCCAGCAACCTTTTTGGAGTATTTCACCTCTTGGAGTGGCACAAATGATTCAGGCTGGAGCAGCCCACAGTATGATAATTATATCAAACAAGCCCAGCAGACCTTTGATACTCGCAAGCGCATGCAGCTATTAGCCAATGCAGAAAAAGTTCTGATCGAACAAATGGTCATTATACCGTTGTATTATTATGTGGTTGATGTTTTACGTAAGCCCGATATCAGGAATGTGTATATTGATAACGATAGATCCGTTATATTCAGCAGAGGATATTTTCAGTGAAATTTAACGCGAAATTTTGAAGATCACCACATAAGGCCCGCGTTTGCGGGCTTTTTTAGCTGTTAGCCTGTGAAATATTAGGTAGATGTATCTGTTTCTAGGGAAACATAACTTTATAGTGGGAGTGTGAAATATGAAAAAAATATTAGGGGTTTGTATTATGATAATGTTGATACTAGCATCGGCTTGTGGAAATGTTGAAATGACATCAAATCCAAATACTTCCAGTGAGCTTAAACCTGCAACGGATGAATCTATTATTCCAAAAAACACATCCGAATATTGTGATATAGAAAGTATAAATTTGGATAGTGAAACTGAAAAATATTTCTATGGAACTTGGAAAGTAGAGAAGCATTTAGGATTTGCAAACTCATATAATGATGCTTCTGAATATCCAACAGGGCAAAAATTTATTGGAGATGAAATTATCATCAAACAAGACTTTTTTTCATCAAAAGGACTTAAAAACTATAGTGTTTATCAATATGAACTAAAAAAACCATTATATGAGATTACAGCGACATGCTATAACTCTGACTCTTTTTATAGATTATATAAAATAGATATCCCAGATTTAAATATAAATGATGTAGTAAAAGTAATAAATATAAGTGACCCTTCTACAAAAATTAGAGTACCTTTAAGTTTTTTTGTTGTTAATACCGATAGGCTTATCTTGTTATCAGAGGCAACTATTTTTGAGCTTAAAAAAATTACTGATTAAATGAATTAAGGTTATGTAATAATAATGGATGCCGCTCTTCCGACTCCAGGTGTCGAGGATTTGGAAGCCGCCGTGGAGTCGATCCATCTGAGACGTAATTAGTTGACGCATATTGTGCAGCAAAGTAGGTAAGGCAGTTCAAGTAATTGCTACTGATTTACAGCTAAATTTTGTAGCAACAGATTATTATATTTAGCCGCATGTTTTTGCTCATCGAGAATAATTCCATACAAAGTATCCTTGTAAATACCGTACGGAAGACCGAACCATATCTTTCGATATTTTTCAACTGCAGATAATTCACCTTGGAAGGCTTTTTGCAACCCGGCAATATAAGAATTAACATTATCTGGAACTTCATTGCTAACTCCCATCACTTTATGTCCTGTTAATTCCCAATACATTTGGTGAAACATTTGATTATGTCCTCTTTCATCGTTCCGAATAGAGGTGATAACTTCAGCTTGTTCTTGGTTCGGAGCAAGTTTGATGAGCTGGTCATAAAAAAGCTCATCATTTCGTTCACCTTGTATCGAATTCCTCATTAATTCAAGTGCATCTTGTGTTGAAGTGGCCCAAACGGGAACGAATTGTGATCTAGACCAATGCGGATAAATCATATGCATGAGCGTAGCCTCCAGAAATATAAGTATTTATATCCTCAATTATATGCACATGAGCCTAGTGTGTGATTAATTCTGAGTTTTGGTTGAACCATACAGAGGTTGCTTATATGGGGCTACAGGGTGCCAAGTAAATGAGCAGTATACACAAGTGAGAGGTAGTAGATGTATCCGTTTCTAGTGACTTGTATTGAAACAGCATCTTACCCTAATTAGAGCGTCTCAACCAATTTCTGAATCTTTGAGTGGGAAATTAAATATACAGGACCCATTATTTCTATTTTGCCATCCTTTACACGTATAGCGCTCTTCTGTTCTGCCGCATAAACATCAATCTCTTCAGACAAGGGGAATAGGTAGCCTTGAACAAACGTGGCGTAGTCGCGTTGAGAGTGAGATTCATAGGCAAAATGATCAAAGCCAATACTATCATAAATACTACTTGTTTCAACTTCATCAGTGTTATTCAAGCTTAACCATTTTGCAGCCATGTTTAACGCACCGGCGCTGGCACCCATTATAACGGCATTGCTGTTCTTAATAACATCCGATAATTCATATTCCGCCAAAAAATCGTTCTGCAGAACAGGATCTCCACCGCATAAAAAAATGACAGAAGCGTTTTGAATTAATCGCTGGGCATCTTCCTTCTGCATCCGGTAATCAATGAAATGATATTCATTAAAAATAATGTTAGCCTGATTCAACCATGTCCATTCAGAAACATCATCAAAGTTAATTTTCTCATCTGTATAACCAGACGGTGTAGCACTAATCATAACAAGCGATTTTCTGTCTAGTATATCCTCATGCAAACATTGGACCAGCTGCTCTGGAAAAAAATCATTAAACCAACTGAAATAATAGTGAGTACTCAAACTTAATTACCTCCATATGTATTATTTACATGGAGGCCGCCGGTATTCGGCAGCCTCGTTTTTGAGCCAGGTATCCGCTAGTTGAGTGACGATCTCTTTTCTGACTTATTTCAAATTTCAAATGCTGATAAATGGTTATTGGATTGACTTCAACAACTTTATTTCGGAGGAGGGTAAAACTAAACGCTCAACCTCCACATCAAGTGGCATGAATCCTAAATTATAATAAAGGGATTCGGCATATGTTCCTTGCAACACACCAATCCTTAATATTGGATAATCCCCGTACAAATGTGTTAATGCTCTCTTTAGCATTTTGGAAGCTAATCCCTTGTTCCTGTATGTGGGGAGGACACCGATGTTAAATACACCAGGAGAAAATATTCGCTGGTGCTGGTAGTTACACAAGAATAACAAACATGCTCCGACTAATTGATTAGTATTATTATCATATACCAGCGTAGATGCATTAAGCATTGAACTGGTAAAATGATTTAAATTCAAGTTAAACATAAAGCTTTCATTTGAGGAATGACCTCTTCGAGCTGCATTAATTCCCCCTTTAAAGCTCTCAAATAACAATTCTGCTATTTCTAATTCGTTTGCATACTTTCCGTACTCGATAACAGGCGTTTCAATTCTAACACAGTCATCCCATATGATATCGAGGACTTCGGTTGGCCGTTGCATCCAACGGGAACGATTAATGTCTACCCAAAAGCCTGCTCTGGAAAATAAATCAACTTGATGCGGAAGTACATCAATCACCGTTATATCCTTAGAGCCGTCAGAAAAATCCACAAGAAGTTGCTTTATTAATTTCACTACATTTAATTCATCATTAAAAGGCGGAATAAAAAACAAGTTATACATACTACTTGCGGATAGAATTACCCCGCCAATTTTTGCCTCATCTTTAAAAACCCAAAATGAATTATCGCCATCATATACATCAAAGGCAGATTCTTTAAAAAATCCGTTATGCGCTTGATTATAATAAACACTGTAATAAATACTCCAGGCTTTAGCATCAGCTTTGCGTAAAGAGAATTGATCTGACAATGCATAGAAAGTCAGATCCGTCGACCATGTTCGGGTGTTTGTGCACATCTAATTTCCTCCGTTTTAATTGATTTAACTTGCAAAGATTAGATAATTGATAGCTGTTCGTCTTTACCATTTCACATCACCCTTTCAAAACATTATAATTACATTTTAATCCAACAATAAGTCGGAATTTTGATAAAAAACAAATAAAATAAAAAAATATTTTGTGGTTGGAGCGGACGAAATTCCATCTCGGAAATTATAAGAGTATGATCCTGCTGATGGAGAACTACGAGAAGAACACTAAGGATCTTCAGCCTGTGAAATATAAATATTAGGTGGATGTGTCCGTTTCTAGTGACTTGCATTGTTATATAAGTATTCATAAAGAGAGAGGGGGACTACATATCGACACCACAGGGATCGAAGATTATATTCAACAGGTGCAGCAGGGCGCTGCGGAAGCATTCATCTCGATTGTAGAGGCGTACCAGCCCAAGAGAGGACAGAGGCGGTGTATCTGACGTTCAGCAGTATTAAAGAGCAGTTGACGCAAACTGCGTAATAAGGACAGGAATGTATAAAAAAGACGCCGCATTATTTGCGCCGCCTACGATTATGTAAAAAACCTAGTAATACCAATGCAAAAAAGCGGTGAGGGGTATCGGTTGTTTAAGGTCTATTTGCTGATGACCATAGGAAAGAAAAAATAAAAACGTACGCTAAAAAACAAATTACAAAAGCAGCCGAGATCCATCTTATTGAAGAGTTCATTATACTTTTTTTCCCAAAAAAACTTGTTATAAAGGAGCCCGTAAATCCAAACATGAAGATATAAAGAAACTCTTTATTATATTCAATAAAAACATCAAAAAAGTAGGTTGCGAACACTACTAGAGAGACAAAAAACAAAATACGAGTGAAGTATTTCATGTTACCTCCTTAAAATGGTTTATTTACTATTATTTATACTACAGCTTATTTGGCTTATTGCCAATAAGAAGAGATGAAGGATATAACTTGAATGTAAATATTACGATAACCCAATGCAGTTTATTAAATTATGCTAAAGACCTGGCATGTAGGATATGTGCCGCTGAATTGACAGACTCGGATTAATTCCAAATTCAAAAATTTATTATTGTCATAAAGGTCTTGTGATTTTTCCACAATGAATACCTCCGTTAACAGTTAATGGACTACGCAATTAAATGTGATCTGACAGATGCTGAAGTAGCCCAAGCTTTTTAAAACGTAGTTCAAGCAGTAAAGGGACTTCATGATCGTGGTTTGATGCACAGTACGAAGATTCTTGACATTACCTGTGAAATACTATGTGGATGTGTCCGTTTCTAGTGACTTGCATTGTTATATAAGTATTCATAAAGAGAGAGGGGGACTACATATCGACACCACAAGGATCGAAGAGTATATTCAACAGGTGCAGCAGGGCGCGGCGGAAGCATTCATCCCGATTGTAGAGGCGTACCAGCGGCAATTATTTATCTACTGCTGTCGTCTGCTGGGTGACGAGCAGGATGCTGAGGATGCAGTGCAGGATATTTTTCTGAAAGCCTATAAGTCAATCTACAGCTATGCGCAGGCCGTCAGTTTTAGCGCCTGGCTATACAAGATTTCCTACCATCATTGTCTGAATCTGATTCGCAAACGCCAACTTTACGATAAGCTGAGCCGGATCTGGAAAGGGCATTTTGTTGTAGAGAGCGCCGAACAGGAGTATCTGAGAGGAATCTTCAATGAACCGCTTTCTAAAGCACTGACCAAACTTTCTGTGGAGGAAAGAAGCTTGCTGGTCCTGTATGTTTTTCATGAGAAGAGCTACACAGAGATCGGAGAAATTGCAGGCAAAAGCCCGGAAGCTGTTCGTAAAAAGATAACCCGGGTTCGCAGAAAGGTTAAGGAAGACATCAATATCTATCAGGAGGAAGGTCAATGGGAGCATACATGGATTCAGACGAAGAGTTAAGAAGGTACTCCGTTTCTGACGATCATTTTCGAGAGATAGACCTCACATCCAGCATAAGACAGGAAATTGAGAAGATGGGGCATACCAATGCTACCAAATCCCGGCCCGCTAAAAGAAAAACAGTTCTATCCATTGCTGTAAGCTGTGTTTTTCTGCTCTCATTTACCGCTTATGCGGCCTCTGGACACCTTCAAATCTTCAATAGTAAAGGGGAGGTTGTGGTTAAAACGACCGATCCATCGCCTTCGTTGCCTGATAAGCTGAGCAATGAATTGGAGATATACGGGAGACAAGTACTGAGTCTTTTAAAACCCGGCGAATTGGCGGCTTATTACATCAAAGATGATTATATCAACAAGCTGAACGGCTATGACACAGTAAATGAACTTAAATTTGAGCAACTACCTATAAATTATCGATCCTATAAAGAGTTCTTGGCTGAGCAGGCCCGGACTTCGGCACCGAGACTTCAGCAGCCCGTATATCTTCCCAAAGGGTTAAGCTTCTCATACGGTAAAGTATTTCTTGAGATGCCTCTTGGTAAGGAGAGCGAACCGTTAAAACAAAAGCTAATCGATAGGGCGAATGCTTCCAATAATAATGACAAATTATTTATCGAGAAACTGCAGGGTTCCAAAGCTTCCTCGTCAGTCCTCCATTTAACAGATGGGAAGAATGATACTGCTGTAGGCATTACGGCCAGTTATGGCCTGGGAATCAGCTTGACTAAATCGCCGGATGCCACGTCCGAGATCATCCAGTTAAAGCAAGTAGAGGCCGTCTATCTCAATCAGCCTATTCTTGGCGAAACGATCACCTGGTATGATAGCAAGCAAGGGGCTGCTTACTCTATAATGGTGAATAAGCCTGGACTGGTGAGTAAAAAGGAGCTTATAAAGATGGCAGAGAGTATGGTTACGGAGTGATTCTGCCGTTGCGCTAGCGACGGATGATTAAGAAGGAAGCTGTCATGTGGCCGAGGGCTCATAAAGTGAAGCACAACAAAGGAGGCTGTTCCCAAAGATATATCTTCTTATGGGACAGCCCCTTCTTTTTGTAATAAATCTAACTTGTTGTGATTCTAAGCGGGAAATGTAGCCGTTAAATCATCTGCCTGATTGCCTTCTTGTTCGGAAGCTTGAAATTGAATGTTATATAACTGTGCGTAAAGTCCATTTCTTTCTAACAAAGAATCATGTGTGCCTTCCTCAACAATAGCACCTTGATCTAAGACGATAATTCTAGATGCTTCTCTTACGGTTGAGAGTCTGTGCGCAATCACTAGTGTTGTTCGATCCTTCATTAACAAATCAAGAGATTCCTGAACCATACGTTCGGACTCATTATCGAGAGCGGAGGTAGCTTCATCCAGAAGAAGGAGTGGAGCATTACGTAGAAAAGCTCTGGCAATAGCTATACGTTGTCTTTGACCTCCGGATAAAGTCGATCCATGTTCACCTAGCAAAGTGTCATAGCCATTAGGCAGCTTCGAAATAAATTCTTCTGCGCCTGCAAGACGGGCAGCTTGATGAATTTCTTCATCCGTTGCTGTATTAGAACTGTAAGCAATATTATCCCGTATAGTTCCTGAGAACAAATAAGGAGTTTGTGGGACATAGGTTATCATTGCCCGGGCCTCTTCAAGCTGATCAGGAATAGATTTTCCATAAACAGAGATACTGCCTGCACTTGGCTCATACAGCCCGCAGCATAATCGAACGAGTGTCGTTTTCCCCGACCCGCTTGGTCCCACCACAGCGACGGTTTCACCATGCTGGATATGGATATCGACCCCAGCAAAAAGTGACGATTCACTTTCCTTGATAGATGAATAGTTGTAATGGACATTCTGTATCTGTAGTGCAGCCACTTCATCAGTAATTACAGGTGATGTGTTAGTTTCACGTGCAACGTGATCGTTTCCTTCATCCGCTGAATCTAATATAGCGAATACGCGGTCTGATGCGCCTAAAGCTTCCTGTACACTGCCCCATGTTTGGGACATATGGACAAATGGCCATTGAACCCTTCCCATCAGAATAATAAAGGCGAGTACTTCACCTGCAGTCGTCCCGCCTTTTAGAGCAGATAAAGCTATTAAAGCCGCACAGGTTATCATAATGAGATTGTTGATAAAAGCGGAAGATTGCCATAGGAGTCCATTCAATAGTGATTTTCTCAGCTGCATCCTTCGTAGCTTCTCACGTTCTAACGCATATTTGTTTAAGAGAATTTCTTCTAGCGAGAAAGCTCTCACGACTGCCATGCCTTGTAGTGTTTCTTGTAGAATCCCCCGTAAAACCGCCTCTTTAGCGTATATTTCAGTAGATAATTTACGTAGCCTCCGATCAAAGAAGCGGCCAGAAAGAAATACAAGGGGTCCCGATCCGAGCGCAAGCAGGGCGAGCCAGACATCCGTTTTGGCCAAGTATAGAAAGGAAATACAACATAAGAGAAGGTTATAGCCTAAATCATATACAATACTGTTAATCATACCAATGGCTGCACCTGCATCCTGATTATTACGTGAAGTCAAATCACCGGAATGCATGGATTGTACTTGCTGGAAAGGGATTCGGTTACTCTTGCCAAATAGCTTACCACGGATATCCCAGGCCATCCGGCTTTGAATGACAAAGCGGAAGTAATGCTGCAGCATAAGACAGCAAATGATAATCACACAGACAATGGCACAAATAACGGTTATCCGCGTAAGCGTATCCATATTAGAGCCGTTGATCGTATCAATAAACACCTGCTGTACAGCTGCAATTCCTACATCCATTACTAACCTGGCGGAGAGGAGGAGTAGAGCAACAATAAAGCCAATACGATAAGGCCTAGCATAAGACATTAATCGACGCAGCACATATCCTAGTTTAAGATTTTTGGATTCTTGTATATTCATTACGCTTCCTCCATGACTGCAGCAGAAATATCATTCTTCTTCAATGTTGTCTCCACCATGGTGTAATACTTTCCTTTCAAATCCATTAGCTCTACATGAGTTCTTTCCTCAACAATAGAGCCCGCTTCCATATAATAAATATGGTCTGCATTTCTGATCGTAGAGAGTCTGTGAGCAACAACAACGGTTGTTCGATCATGCATGAGTTCTTGCAGTGCTTGCCCGACAATTTCTTCATTATGACTGTCGAGCGCTGCAGTGGGTTCATCAAGTAGTAGAAGCTTAGGCTTTCGCACAAACGCCCTGGCAATGGATAGTCGCTGTCGTTCGCCTCCAGATAATGTAAGCCCCCGTTCACCGATAAAAGTCTCATATTGATGAGGGGTTGTCATAATGAATTCATGGATACCAGCGTGTTGTGCAGCTGAAATAATGTCTTCAAAAGTAGCATCAGGTCTTCCCCATGCAATATTCTCATAGAGTGTTCCGGAGAATAGATAAGATTCCTGAGATACATAAGCCAAATTGCTACGCCAGGATCGAGGTGGAATGCTGCTTAACAGCAGGTTACCGGAGTGAATTGTACCTTCATTAGGCTCATAAGATGACAGTATTAATTGAAGAAGGGTACTTTTTCCGCTACCGCTAGGACCGGCAAGCGCGGTTACCTTACCAGGTTGAATCGTCAGATTGACATTAGTTAATACTTGATCATCACCATAGCCGAAACCGACGTTGTTAAAAGAAATGGGATATAATCCGCTAACCGCCTGATTGGTGTTCATCGAGACTCCCGAATGAAGATTTTTATCATTGGAATCACGGTGTACACCTTCTTCTTGTAAATCCAGGACCTCAAATAACCGCTTACCTTGCGCCAAAGAGCCTTGTAATTCAGTCCATAGATTCGCAAGCTTCGACACTGGGTTTGCAATTTGCTCGAAGCATACAAGAAAGGCTGCCACAGCGCCCACATCCAAACGACCATGAATAACGAGATATCCACCATAGGAGAGAACATAGAGCAAACCACCAAGAATAACGGCAAGAGGCATATTATAAGCTACAGCTTCTAAGCGTGAGACCGGTAAATGTATTTTCAAATATTTCATAACCCGCCCTGTGAATTGCTGCTGAAGCTTGGGCGCAAGGGAGAAGGTACGAACAACCTCAGCACCCTGTACCGTATCCTGTATAAACATTTGTTGAGTAGTTTCAATGTGCTGTCTTTGCTCATGCATGGAACGTAGGCGAGAAGAAAAGGGAAGCATCACAAGCGGAACCAATGAGCAGATCAATAGCATCCCCAAGGTTAAGGCATATTGGAGAGAGAGCAGATAGGTCAGAAGAAATGTAATTTGCATCAGATTACTGAAGAGATCAATCGTCTTCTGATTGATGCCTTGTTGGGCAGCAGTCGCAGAATCATTAATACGACTGATGAGATCGCCAGAATGATAACGGTCTAAATCTTTCATTTGAACATTTAATAATCTGGACAGAACAGATACCTGAAGCTTGGAGGTGGATTTGAACTCAAGTACACCTGATAAGTAAGTTTTTAGAAAATTAGCCGAAGCCTCCACAGTAATGATTACTATTGCAATAATTGCTCCGGAAATCAAACTGGACAAGTCTTTATTCGTAGCAGCATTGATTATCCGCCGTAATGATTCAGCGATCCCAACTGCTGCAAGAGAAACGATTGCTGCCAAGATACACAATATGAGATACCAGCCAAAATAGGGTTTTCCAAGTTTCAGTAAACGCATAAATGTATTCGAAATGGCTCGTGATTTCTTTGTTGGCTCCGCTTGAGCATTCATCGATTTATTCAAATTAAATCCTCCCTGGTTCCTCATCTAGCATGACCTTGGTAGTGATAGCCAGCAGTTCTCGCAATTTATCTACTTGAAGATGGTAATATAACCGATGATCTTCTCTTTTGATCTCGATGAGGTCTAAGAAGAATAAGAAGTTGGCATGATAAGATACCGCTGCGGGTGTGATGCCAAGTGCTGTTGCAATTTCTTGCCCATAGTGAGGGCGATTGCGTAATAGTAACAAGAAGTCTAAACGTCTTTTATCCGAGAATGCCTTTAAGAATAATTCCGTTTTCTCCCGATCGGCGGCAGGGCCGAATATAAGATCATTATGTACTCCGAAGATTACTGTTACCACACGTTCAGATTCTGATGTGTTAAAAAAGAGACAATGGTTTCCAAATTGAGTTATGAAGCTAACGTGAAAATTAGTAGGGACGTCATATAAGGCAGGTTCATTTTTGTTAACCTCACGAATAAATCGTTCAGGATTATCTAGGAACATTTCTTCATACCGCCGGGAAGCTTCTTCAGATGCCTTTCTTAGTGGCTCTTTCAAAAGTGAAAACACATCTCGATAGAACTGTTTGAAGAGCTGCATATAACGTTGCTTCGTATCCTCCGGATGATTGAGGCATTCGAACAATGGTCCATGAGCCTCAATAACCTCATGATGTGGTTTTGTTCTAGTTAGAAGCTCTGTCATTAAGCGAAAATCCTTTTTAACGACCTCCCAATCGTTTCCATCGAGTAGTTCTTCTAATTTATCGTAATATACGCCATATACCATCTCTGCAACTACCTTCTTGGCTGGGCTTTCCTCCAAACGAGTGATCCATGCTTCAGCCGTTAGTGGTTCTGCCCAGGTACAGATGGACTCAAAGAAAGCAAAGTCCAGTGCTTTATGAAAAAAGTTAAATTGAAAGAAAAACAGGAGTTCCCGGTGTGCATGAGGCGACAAAAGTGACCGTGCTTCTTCATGATAGGATAAGGCAAGGGGATCCAGTTCAATTTTATAATCCGCTGCCCACGTCCGTATCTGCTCTTCATTAGCAATCATCCCCATGAAAAGAATGAATTCTAAAGCCTCGTTGTAAGCAAAATTAATGTTCTTTAGTAAGGTATTCTTCATCGTATCTGCCATCTTAGCCTCCATTTTTGAATAAAGTGAAATTTAAATATTATGTATGATTGATCAATGTTCAATAATCACTTAATGTTAAAATAAACCATATCCTATTTTTTGTAAAGATAAATATTTATTTCGTGATTTGACGATGTAATTCAATTTGAACAATTTTGAGGAACTGAAAAAGTTTGTGTGGTAAATTTTTCATGGTAAACTATGGAGAATTAAATCTCTTTTGGAGTAAGCATAGAGGAGGAAATGATGATATGGAAGTTGGAAAAATATTAGGTATAGCCTACAATGTGATTCCTGTTAAGGATCTGGAGAAATCGGCGGCATGGTTTGTCAAGCATTTTGGATTTAATATTAGACATCAAAGAGAAGATTATTTAAGTTTATTTAGAGAGAACAGACCGATTTTAGATTTAATTCAAAGTGATAATGATTCACGAGCGGTCTTTGAAATAAAACAGAAGAAAAGGTGGATCATTACATTCTTCACTAATGACATTGTATCTTTACATGACTACTTGAAATCAGAAGAAGTTAAGGTAGGAGATATTAGTGATGAGGGGGAATACGGGAAGTTTTTTGTGCTTGAAGATTTGGATGGTAATATATTTGATGTATGGCAACATCATGATTGTGAGCTAGTTTACTAGATATAATTCCCACGAAACGAGCCCTACAAGTGATTCTAGAGGCTCGTTTTTTCTCGTATGTTCTTAATGGAAACTCCTTCAGCGGCCTCATCACCAACAGTGTGGCTAGTTTAGTTCTTTTGATGAGACTCGTTAAACCATGCAAGTGCAAGCTGTTCCATATCTCTTACAAATCCTTTTTTGGCTGGGCTATATTCGCTTGTGTTTTCATAGTTTGTAGCTAATTCTTCTTTGAATTGAATGTACCGGACTATTTCTTCCGGATGGCACCTTAAGTAATCTCTAAATATAAGATGCCGTTTAATAATCTTCTTCCTGGAATACCCCATTCACCTGCAACGTCATATCCGAGTGAGTTCATCATGTCGATAACAGGTTTAGCTTTTAAGCCCGGAACGGATGTACTGCCAAAATGTTCAAAGCGAATGATTTCATCTCCAAATATTGCTTTTAAAAATTCGGTCTCATCTTGAAATTGTCTAACCCAGTTTTCATTATAATCAGTTAATCTTACTTTCACAGAATGCCCTCCTAAGAAGTCTTGAGGATTACGTCGCAGAACGCCGAGAGATAAATGGATTTCCGGCTTGAAAAAAGAGCAGCTCAGAAACTAGTAAATAGTTCTGGACTGCTCTTATGTGTTTGAAGTGTCGCCCCGGTTCACTTCTTCTTGGTGAGTTGTTGACGCTTCATTAAGACCGCTGCGGATGCGGAGGGTTCTTCCGATCCTCCGCTCTAATGGTTCCGTATTTTCAACCTCTGATTTTTAGATAGAGCCATAAAATCATTCCAAAAAAACTATTCCGCAGTAATAAATCTTCTGCCAAGCCACCACATTACACTGCTGATCGCGAGGAAATATAAAGGCATTGTCAGCAATGAACCATTATGGAGAAGGCTCATTCCCCAAGTAGTCAGACTCACCAGCAAGTAGTATCCCAAGCTGAATATCGCACCTGCGGTGCCAATCACGTCATGAAATTGAACCAGTGCGAGACTCAAGCTATTAGGCAAAGCCATGCCGGCTCCAATCAACATCACGAACATAGCCATTAACATGCAGATGACGACCACGATGTTCGGCACCCCGGACAGGCTGCTTCCCACAGTTAAGAGTAACGCCCCACTGGCCATGACTAGACAGCCACGGTGAATGATTTTTTCAGGTGCATAAAGGGGTAATAATCTTCTGGAGATCATAGCCCCGACAACGGAGGCCAGAGCCACGATAATGCCCATAAAACCATAGACTCCCGGGGACAGCTTAAAGTGTTCGATGAAAATGAAGGGCGCTTCGGCATAATAACTGAATAATACCCCGTTAATTCCACCGATTAAACCTCCGAATACCAGCACACGTGGCATTGCAAGCATTCTTCGAACTACCGGCAGTATCCCTACCTTTGATCTCTGAGAGACGTTAGTTGTCTCTGGCAGTTTCAAAAAGGCATACACAAACAACAACACACTCATCACTACAAGGACAAAGAACACCGCCCTGAAGCCGAAGACCTGGTCAACCCAGCCGCCAATAAGCGGTCCAACTGCGGGGGTAAACGCAATAACCGCTGATATTTGGGCAAACATGACATGTCTTCGCTCTCCCGATACACTTTCGCGGAGCATCGTTTGGGTGACGACCGAGCCTGTTGCAGCACCAAAAGCCTGGATGAAACGGCTGACCAGAAGCCAATCGATGGAATTCGCATACAAACACATTAAGCTTCCGATGCCATAGACGATGAGACCGCCCAGCATCGCAGGCCTGCGTCCGATCAGGTCAGACAACCAGCCCCAGCAGAAGACGCCCAGAGCAAATCCGATAAAATAGATACTTAATGTAAACTGTACGGAACTATTAGATACACCCAGTGCCGCTGCCAGATCCGGTAGAGATGGGGTATAGATGGTCTCACTGATTTGTGGAAAACCCACAAGAACAATCATTAATAGTAAAGATGGTACTGCATATTTCTTCATTATAGTTTAGCCCTCCTACAAGCTGAGACTCCGTTATGACAACAAGAATATGAGCCTAGCTAGGGAAAGGGGGGCATCATGATGGCGAGACGACTATAAATCATCATTTGTTGAATTACCTTTCATTGTTATAAGTGTAGGAGGGTTTGTAAATCATTGTTAATGCTCGGCCTAGGTTAACATGCTTGATATGGCAAGTCAACCATCCCAGGCCAATATTACTATAAGCCCATGCTGTCTACAATTTCTTTAGTCGTCCGTGTTCGGCCTATACGTGGGAAAATGTAATCGCGAACATGGTTATGTTCAGCTTCACTGAACCCCGTCATGGCGTCCTCTGCGAAAATGAGATTGTAGCCATGCATGAACGCTTCGCGCGAGGTCGTATCAACACCGAGTCCAGTAGCAATTCCGCATAGAACAATGGTATCAATTCCCCGTCGGCGTAATTGGAGATCAAGATCTGTTCCATAGAAAGCTCCCCATTGCTTCTTGGTCACAATATGATCGCTTTCCGTCACACCCAACTCTGGCAGAAGTTCATCCCACCCTGCAGATAAATTCATTGGAGGAGGGCTTTGGTCCAGTGTTGGACGAGGAAGATCCATCATATCTTTGCTTGATACATGTACAAGAACGACAAAGGATTCTTGCTGACGAAATGCCTGGGCTAACGAAGCGGCATTGGCTACAACCTGCTGGGAAGTATAGGGAGCATACTGGTTGCCCAGCCACTGTTGAAGATCAATGACAACCAATGCTGCTGTTGCGGGGTTAAATAAAGAATTCATATCTTATTCACTCCTCGATTAATTTATTGACTAGGTGTTCGTAATTATGTACTATGGGTCAAAAGAAGTCAAGAAGGGGTGTTATATATGGCGGTAACTAAGCAGGAGGTCTTGCGTTCGGCTTACAGGTTATTTAAGGAACGAGGATTTCTGACTACGTCCATACAAGATATTGCCGACGATTGCCAAATCGCCAAAGGTTCTGTATACAAGTATTTCTCTTCCAAAGAGGACCTATTCAGTGAAGTGTTCGATGCATGCCAGAATGATTACTTTGATATGGTGGAGAATTTACAATCCATTCGAGAACTCTCGCCTAAAGAAAAGCTTCTTCAGCAAATCGTCTTGCGATTTAGATACTTTATCGAATACAAACGTATCCTTGTAGATTTCACTGAGTTGCCCATCCAGCAAGACCCTACATTTGCTCCGCTTCGGGAACGGGTTCGGGGCCGGCTGATGATGCTGCATCGAGATTGTCTGCTGCCTGTTTACGGTGAGCCAATAACACCTTTCCTAACGGATCTGGTTTTTATTTATAAAGCGATTCTTAAAGAATATTTATACTGGCTGATTGATGGATTTGAAGTTGCATCTATCGAAGAGACAGCCCAGTTTATTGTGCAAAAAGTAGACGTGCTTGCGGATTCCATGCTGAATACCAAAGCAGCACCATTAATGCCGGCTTCTATGCTTCAATCCCATCCTCATTGGGGATTCCAGGGGAAAGAAGAAAATAGGCAAGAGGCCATCCAAGACCTGATTGCACAGATTGGGCTTCTTATAGAGAAGATCCCTGCAGGCAATACGACTCGAAAGGAACTGCAGGAATTGCTGCATTTATTTAGCGAGGAAATGAGCAAAGCCGAACCTTCCGTAGCTTTAGGAGTGGCCATCTTAACCTATTTAGAGAAAGAGAATGAAATTAAGAGCCGGGCGGTGCAGCTGAAGAATATGATTCAGGGACCATTTTATTCGTAATAGCCCTCAGTAGATTTACGAAGTTGCTTGAATTGATCCCCATCATGGCCAAACCACACTTGCGAATTCGTACGTGTAGCCAGGGTGCGGATCCTTTCTACTGTCTCCCGGTACCCAAGCAGATCATAAATAATGCCTGGCGGCCGGACGGGTGGTCCGTAGCTTTCCGCTGAATAGATCGCATCCGAAGCCAGAATAATTCCTCCTGTCTCCGGCAGTTCAATGTGCAAGCCAATCATGCCCCAAGCATGTCCGCTGCCAAAATTGAGGATCTTAATGCCCTCAGCAAGCTCCAGATTATCCTCTTGGCGTTTGATGGTTTTCCATTGCAGATGATTCTTGATCCAGGCATCAATGTCGCCCCAGACATAAGCACCGTCCTTGATATTACGGGCATAGCTCTGCAGCGCACCGTTCAACTCATCTTCATGTACGATAATAGTCGCGTTTGTGAACATCTCCAGGCATCCCGCATGATCCAAATGCAAATGGGAAGCAATGACGTACCGAATGTCTTCGGGTCGTACGTTCAGCTGTTCCAGCCGGTTATGCAGATAACATTCCTCACTGGCGACCCATGGAGAGGACAATTGGGTAGATTCAGCCCAACGTCCTTCAGGGCCCATTGAATTGGGATTACATGCAGTATCGAATAAAATCTTTCCCTCAGGGTGGTCAATCAACACGGTATAGATCGGAAATTCAACGAATTGCGTTGCCGCATTAGGGTTATTAATCGTAGCCGGATTATGCATGGCGATGATCCAGTTCTTGTCCATACTCATTACTCCGTTATCCATTACATACAGTTTGGGCCGTGGTTTAATTATATTTGACATACTCATTTCCTCCTGATAAAGAGTTATTTTCATTCCATTGCACACTCCACTCGTAACCGTTACGGTAGTGTGGCGGCAGCTATAGACATACCTTAATCTAAAATCTAAAATTACATAAGGAGGCACTTTAAAGTGCCCAGGTTACTTACAAGTTCATAAGGAGGAGAAGGTATGACATCTTCCAATAGAAAAAAACAACCCGACTTTACGCTGGCAGGCTGTGGCTATAGCAGGGTCCTTGATATTATTTCCAACAAATGGACGGGGCTCGTCATTTATGCATTAGAGAACGGCCAGATCAGGTATGGGGAAATTTCCAGAAAAGTCGATGGCATTTCCAAAAAAATGCTGACAGAAACGCTGCGAAAGCTGGAGCGCGATGGAATCGTAAAACGCCATATCACACCGGTGGTACCACCAATCGTGGACTATTCGCTAACTGCATTAGGCGAAACCTTACTTGAACCGATGAAGGAACTAAGGCAGTGGGGCAGAACGAATTATTCAGAAGTCGAAGAGGCAAGGGCCAACTATGATCGGACATTACCAGAACGAGGCTAAGCAAGTAATAGCCTCTTTTTTTGGCGATGCGAGAGTTATGTATGAATTAAGAATTCCTTAAGAATTGTTTCATAACCAGTTTATACTTGGGCATTACATTGGTTTAGACGAATTCTTGAATTGAAACGGAGTGAATATTCGTGCACCAATTATTATCCTGGATATCTGAAACAGCCCTGCATCTGGTAAACACAATGGGAGTATGGGGGATATGGATAGGCATGATTCTGGAGAGCGCCTGCATTCCGATTCCAAGCGAGGTAATTATGCTCAGCGGTGGTTGGCTGGTTGCTCAAGGCTCACTTTCATTTGTGGACGTAGCTGTAGCCGGAATCATCGGGAATCTCTTGGGTTCGATCCTTGCATATTATGTAGGCCGGGCCGGGGGACGGCGCCTGCTCCAGAAGTATGGCAAATATATTTTGCTGAATGAGCATCATCTGGAGCAAGCAGAACGCTGGTTTGAGCGTTTTGGAGAGAGTACTGTATTTTTCACCCGTATGCTACCCTTTGTCCGAACCTTTATCTCTTTACCGGCAGGGATTGCAGGCATGAAGACCTGGAAGTTTGCAGTGTTTACCTTGCTTGGCAGTATTCCCTGGAATTTGGCCCTGCTGTATTTGGGATATCGTTTGGGAGGAAACTGGAGTATTGTGGAACACTATTTACGCCCGGTTAGCTATGGCATTTGCGGTGTGGTATTGCTGCTTCTCGTGTGGTGGTTGCTGCGCAGAAGAAAGGATCGAACAGTCTGACTTTAGAGCAACGGAGGTTGTACTTTTAGATCTCATGTGAAATGACGTATGATAAGTGCATCCTGAAACAAATAGAGGTAGGGTGATTGGCCGAGATGTCCATTCGAATGAAATTTCTGCTGTCGTACGCGGCAATGCTGGTGGTACCGCTGCTTCTGATTCTGATAACAGCTATACTGCTAACTATCGTCTATCATGGGGATGTGCAAAGCCTTGAAAGTGCCTATGGGAGTAAATTTGATGGTATGGAAGAGAGAGATACCCGCGATCTGATCAAACACACCTTCATGCAGAATAAAGAATTACTAACAGACCCTGTTTTTTTGAATGATTTATCCGCAGATATGCTCAAGAAGAACACTTATATTTATATTCGTGCTGACCATAAGGCTTTGTATGCATCAGACGATTTCCTCCTTAAGAAAGGGCTGATCGACAGCCTGCCGGATTTCAAACAAGCTGGAACTCATAATGAGCCCTATCGGGAGAAATATAACAATGACTCGTATCAGATTGCTCAGTTTGATCTATTATCCAAGGATGCAGAACCGGTAAGTATTTTTTTGGTGAGTAAAATCGACCCGTTGGTTCAATTCGTGCGAACGTTTTTTCCGATTTTATTCCTCTCCACCGTCGTAGTCCTCTTGCTGACACATACCTTGCTGACAACCTATATGTCGAGACGAATTATCCGTCCCTTGCTTGAACTGCGTAAAGCTGCGCGAATGGTGACTGACGGTGATCTTGATTTCAAGGTGGAAATCCGCGGCAAGGATGAGCTCGGACAGTTAGGCATGGCCTTTGAAGAGATGAGGTCACGGCTTCAGGCGTCTATTCAAGTCCAGCAGCAATATGAGAACAACCGCAAAGAATTGATTACGAATATTTCCCATGATTTAAAAACACCGATTACTGCTATAAAAGGCTACGTGGACGGAATCTTGGAAGGTGTTGCAGACTCACCCGAAAAAACTGAAAAGTACATGCGCACCATCGCCGCCAAAGCCGGTGAAATGGATCATCTGATTGATGAATTATTTTTGTACTCCAAGCTGGATATGCAGAAGCTGCCGTTTTCCTTTGAATCCGTACCGATTCTTCCTTTTCTAAATGACTGGGCGGAAGAGCTGAAGGTGGAACTGGAAAAACAGAAGGTAGATTTGCAAATTGATATGGACGGCGGGGAAGCAGCCAAGGTTGCTGTAGACCGTGACTCGTTTAAGAGAGTGCTCGGCAACATCATTCAGAACAGTCTGAAATATATGGATAAGCCGAATAAGAAGATCGCCGTTAGCACCCGGATAGAAAATCACGCCCTTACACTGGCTATTGGAGACAATGGTCCTGGTGTTCCTTCGGAAGCCGCTGAGCATATATTCGAACGGTTTTACCGTGCGGAGCAGTCCAGAAATACGAAAACAGGCGGGAGTGGTCTTGGTCTTGCCATCGCTAAGCAGATCATAGTAGAGCATGGGGGGGGCATTTATGCGGACAGCCAGGAAGGTGAGGGAATGGTGATTCGAATTGTATTACCGATAGAAGAGGAGGCGCTGGTCCATGCAGAGAACGATACTGATCGTAGAAGATGAGCCTTCCATTGCTGAGCTTCAGCGGGATTATTTGGAGATGAACGGATATCGAACGGAGATTGCTGTTGATGGAGAACAGGGGCTGGAGCTAAGTCTTAGCGGCAAATTTGAATTAATCGTGCTGGATGTGATGCTGCCCAAGCTGAATGGCTTTGAGGTGTGCAAAAAAATCCGTGATGTACTGGATATTCCTATCCTAATGGTCACTGCACGACGGGAGGATATAGATATTGTGCGTGGGCTTGGACTTGGCGCGGATGACTATATGACCAAGCCCTTCAAGCCTGCTGAACTGGTCGCCAGAGTAAAAGCCCATTTGTCACGTTATGACCGTCTGAAGGGGAGCGGGAGTGGATCTTCCACGACAGAGCTTGAAATCAGGGGGCTACGATTGAACCCCGACTCCCGCCGTGCTTTTGTCAGAGATGAGGAGGTCACGCTGACGACCAAGGAATTTGATCTGCTCTATTTTCTTGCCCAGCACCCCAATCATGTATTCAGTAAAGACCAGCTCTTCGAGCGGTTATGGGGCATTGACTCGCTTGGCGATACCCAGACGGTGACCGTGCATATCCGTAAACTGCGGGAGAAAATCGAAGAGGACTCCGCCAATCCAGTGTATATTGAGACGTTATGGGGAGCGGGCTATCGATTCCGTCCTTAAAATGAATATGGCAAAGCCAAAGCTAATCTGCGGATGATGCTTTGGCTTTTTTTGTTATCAGGGGAGTTAATAATTATTTAAGAGTCTGTTCACAGCCATTTTAGATTTACCCAGTAGTCTAATGTTGCGGGAAAGCTTCCGGGAACTAGACATTATAGCTAAGGGGGAGTAGACATGGAGGATATAGCGAAGTTAACAGAAGTAAGCAAGGAATTCCGTAACGGCAGAGGCATTAGCGGTGTGAATCTGTCGCTGCAAAAAGGTGATATATACGGATTGCTCGGACCTAATGGTGCCGGCAAAACGACCCTTCTAAAAATGCTGACCGGACTGATTTCTCCAAGCTTCGGAAGCATTTCATTGTTCGGACAAGATTTGGAGCATTCCTTCGCATCAGGGATGCGGAAGGTGGGTTGTATGATTGAATCCGCTGATTTTTATGATTATGTCACCGCGGTTCAATATTTGAAGCTGAATGCCAGCTTTTATCCGAATATCCGAGTGCAGCGGATTGATGAAGTACTTGAGGCTGTGGGTTTAGCCGCTTTTGGCAAAGAAAAAATAAGACACTTTTCCACCGGCATGAAACAGAAGCTTGCCATGGCCTCGTCGATTCTGCACTCCCCCGAACTTGTCATCTGGGATGAGCCGACGAATGGACTGGATATTGAAGGGGTGGTTCACTTCCGCGCGCTAGTACAACAACTATCTGCTGAACAGGGGATTACCTTCCTGATTTCCAGTCATATGATTCATGAATTGGAGCAGCTCTGCAACAGAGTAGGGATCTTGAATCAAGGCGTTCTGATCCGTGAAGGCAACGTTCAGGAGCTGCTGACGGATAATCATTCTCTGGAGCAGTATTATATCGCGGAACTTCAAAAAGGAAAGGAGCTGATGAACCATGGACGGCTTGACAGCAGGATTTAAAAACGAACTCCAGCTCATGATCTATCGTAAAAAGACAATCTTCTTCTTCGCAATATCCGTATTCATTCCGTTGCTGCTGATTGCACTATTTCATTCGCTGCAGCCTGTTCTGGGACTGTTTACAGTCAGTCCAACCTATCCAGTCCAGATGCTGGAGATCTATACAATCTTCTTGATTCCGCTGTTTCTGTTTCTGGAGATTGCTGATTTATTTCCACAGGAAGTCTCCTCTAGGACCTTGAAACTGGCCCTGCTGCGGCCCATTACGAGATTAGGTGCTTATATGGCTAAGTTTCTTGCGCTGGGGGTAGCGATCGGAGCATTGCTGCTTCTTCTTGGAACCGTGAGCACCTTGTGTAATCTAATGTTTGGAACCTCAGGCACTGGAAGTATCGACGCTTTCGGATTACTAAAAGCTTACGTAGCAGCGTTCCTGTCCATGTGGTCCCTTGCAGCCTTGTTTGTATGCATGGCCCAATTTTTCCGGAGTGCTGGCGGCTTTCTTGTGTTCTCAATTCTAATATACGCAGGGACCAAAGCCGCTCCTTACTTTCTGCAAGGCTTCTCCTCCTTCTCCATAACTTCATATACAGGCTGGTATTCCTTATGGCTAGGACATTCCATCTCCGTTGCCAAGCTGGCAACGGGTTCGGTATTTGTGTTATCCAGCCTGGTTATGTTTTTGGCCCTAGGCTACATCTTCTTCGAGAGGAAGGAGGTCTAGCCTGGAATTTTGGTGGTAAGCAAATCATTCATGCTGTTATATGGAAGGGGAATGGGTCGATGAATAGCACAAGCACTTTAGTAGAGAGAGAACTCCAATTATGGAACAAGGTTCCGCAGGTCACGATCTTTTTCTGGATGATTAAAATCATGGCTACGACTGTGGGAGAAACGGCAGCAGATTATCTCAATTTCAATTTGAATTGGGGATTAACAATCACCACTCTCGCAATAACGGGTCTGCTGATTGTCGCGCTGTTTTTTCAAATGTCGGCCAATAGATATATTCCTTCGTTGTATTGGCTGGCAGTCGTACTGATTAGCGTTGTAGGGACGCTAATTACTGACAATCTCGTTGACAATCTCGGAGTTCCGCTGGAATCAACCACTCTTTATTTCTCTCTGGCCCTGCTGGTTACCTTTGTGGCTTGGTATGCAAGCGAGAAGACGTTGTCGATCCATTCCATTACCACAAGAAAGCGGGAAGCGTTCTACTGGCTGGCGATTCTCTTCACCTTTGCATTGGGAACAGCAGCCGGTGATCTTGTCGCCGAAAGTATGAACCTGGGGTACCTGGTCTCTGCAGTGATCTTTGCCGCTATTATTGGATTGATTACCTTGGCACACTTCCGCCTGAAGCTGAATACTGTTGTGGCGTTTTGGCTAGCGTATATTTTGACCCGCCCTATGGGGGCGTCACTGGGAGATTACTTATCACAGCCCCGTAGTGAAGGCGGACTTGAGCTGGGGACGACTGGTACCAGCATTATTTTTATCGTTATTATTCTGGGACTGGTTCTGTATTTGACCAAAACCAAGAAAGATCAGGTTTCTCTGTAGTCTCTTTCATTCTCTGAAATCAATGCTGAACTAGAAGGCAAGTGAAACGAGGAGTTTTTCTATGAAACAGAATCCAGTAGTACTTATTGTAACCTCCAAATTCGGAGACGGTCATGTGAAAGTCGCTGAGGCCATCGAGCTCGCTTTTAATAACAGAGGCTTTGGCCGTGTCCACACCATAGACATGCTTGCTGAAGTATACCCTCGTGTGAATGAGTTCTTCCGCAGATTCTATTTGAGTGGCTCTGTCCTTTCACAAGAAATCTACGGATTGGTGTATTCACTGACGAGCAAGATGAATCCGGGACACCCCTTGGGGAGCTGGGTTCATTCCATGGGCAAGCGGCAGGTGCAGGAGATCCTTGATAAGATACGACCGGATATCATTATTCATACCTTTCCGTATTTAGCTGCCGCTCAGCTTATCAAGGAGACGGGGCGTCCCGTCCCGTCATTCACAATCCTGACGGATTATGTATTGCATGGAAGATGGCTGCATCCCCATACCACCAAGTATTTTCTCGCCGCCGAAAGTGTGAAGCCAGCCTTCCTGGAAGCGGGAATATCGGAAGAAGCACTCATGGTTAGCGGTATTCCCATTCGTTCAGATTTTGAACAGCTTCAGGATCGTGAGGACCTCTTCGATAAATATGGACTAAGCATTAACAGGCGTTATCTTCTTCTAGCGGCAGGTGCATACGGTGTGTTGTCTAATATTAGAGGTTTGATCCAGAGTGTGGTCGATAAATCCGATTTTGATGTCATCGTCGTGTGTGGGAATAATCACAAGCTTCGAACTTCGACTGAGGATTTATTTGAGCAGAACAATCGTGTCCATGTGCTGGGCTATACGGATAAAATGCACGAGTGGATGTCTATCGCATCTTGTCTGCTGACTAAGGCGGGCGGGATCACTTTGACGGAAGCGATTGCTCAATCCCTCCCGGTGCTAGTCTATCGCCCGCTTCCGGGACAGGAAGCAGGCAATGCAGAGTCGTTGGCAAGCCAAGGAATCATTGATGTTGTTAACAATGAAGATCAGTTCATCCGTAAGCTTCGGCAGTTGGAACAAAGAAGCTATAGAGAAGTGAAGCAACAATTAATGAAGAGTTTTTCGCGAAAATCCTCTTCGGAGCTTATTGTCTCGGAAGTGCTGCAAGTGATAGAGGCTCGGCAACCGGTGGCTCGGCACACCAAACCCAGAATCACCGAAGGGCAGGCGACCACCATCCAGGGTCTCTAAAAGAAAGGGTAAGCAGCAGATCTTTACCCGACTGGCCTTGGTTCTCTTCTTTATAGAATGGATTGCACAATCATGATTTAAGATTTATTTAATAGTCTCTTCACGATGAGTTTAGGATTATCACTTAGGCTTAGCATTGTGCAAGATAAAAACTAGCAATGAAGGGAAGGAAGAAACATGAAGAAGAAATGGCTTTTAACCGGAAGTGCAGTTGGAATTAGTGGTGCGCTGATGTTGGCCACTGGCTTTACGGCGTTTGCAGGAACCTCGGGGTATGAAGATTACAAGGCTGCGCTGAAGAATACGGTGCAGAATCTGCAAAGCGTGACTGTTCAGGCAGATGCAGTTCTTAAGGATAACGGTTCCCTTCTTAGTGGGGCACAAAGTACATTGAAGGCTAACCTGAAGAATGAAGCGGTGAGTGGAACCGTTAAGATTAGCGGAAAAGCAGGTTCTCAGAACCTCAATCTTTATAGTCAGCCTGATGGGCAAGTCTGGAAAAGTGATGCCTCCGATACCTACTATGTGAAGCAAGACAAAGCAGAGAAGGATGAGCAGAAACAAGGCAAAGAGCACAAGGATGGAGCTTGGTTCAACAGTCAGGAAGAGACGGTCATTGATGCACTGATCGGTAACTTGAAGAATGAAATCACCTCTACCACTGCAAACGACGGGTCCAAGAATATTTCCCTGCAGCTGGATAGTGCGCAAATTCCGGCGGTTGTTCAAGCGCTCGCACCGGTTGCTTTCAAGCATTTGTCGGATCAATCACAGCGTGAGGACCTGCAGGACAGCGGGGCGAAAGTGCAGCTGAACGATCCGGAGAATCTATTTAAGCACAGTCTGTTTAAAGCCAAGGATATCGCGTTGACCGAGGGTGTGCAAATTCAAAGCATCCATCTGAACGCAGTGGTCAATCCGGCCAATGAAATTCAGCGCCAGCAATTCGACATTACATTTACCGGTAAGGATGCGCAAGGGGTGTCCCATACATTAACTGCAAGTCTGGATGTTCAATTGTCGGCTTTGAACACTACAACTCCTGATACCATTGATTTGAATGGGAAAAAGGTGCAGCAAGTACAGGATCATCATGAGGGTAGACATCACGACTAAACGGAGCTAGAAATAGCAATTGTACGGAATTTAGAACGGATAAGAACCTTGAGTTCCTATCCGTTCTTTTTTGAAGTCACGATAAGGATGAGGAGCGCACGATAATTGTGGAAGGCGTTAAGGCGGCTGAAGCTTTCACCCTTTGCATATTAACGGTTTAGACGTGCAGCGGTATTTGCAATCTACCTGTGGGTTCGTTAATTCCGCAGAGGACAACTTTAGCTTGATTAAAATGCAAATGAATCCGTATCATAGAGAGGAGCTATACAATGAACGAGAAGTAAAAACAAGGATTTATTAGTCCTACCTTTGGAGGAATCGACGTGAGTGCAATTTTTCAAATTCATAACTTGGCTAAATTGAATTGGTCGACAGATGCCAACGCTCTGAACAAGTATTTATTCTCACAGATCTCTGCGGAGATCGCCGAGCCGACCAGGATTGCATTGATTGGGGCTTCTGGTCAAGGGAAAAGTACGCTGCTGCGAATCATGGCGCTGCTGGACACGCCGGATGAAGGGGAACTGCTGGTCAACGGTAAGTCTTTTCAACATATTCCTGCCCGGCAATGGCGAATGACTGTTACCTATGTGGCTCAGCAAGCGGTCATGCTTCCGGGGAGTATAGAGGATAATTTACGCACGGTAAGCAAGCTGCATGGCCAGCCGTACGATTTTTCCCTTGCCGCCGAGCTGCTAGAGCAGCTTGGACTTGATTATCTGGATCTTACTAAAGTGGCGGAAGATTGTTCAGGCGGAGAGAAGCAGCGGATTTCCCTGATTCGTTCGTTGCTGCTTCGGCCTGAGATTCTTTTGCTGGATGAAATCACAGCTTCGCTGGATATCAACAGCACGCATAAGGTAGAATCGTTGCTGCTGAAATGGCACGAGGAGAAAGGCACAACCTTCATCTGGGTCACTCATGATCTGGAGCAAGCTCGTAGAATCAGTAACCGGACATGGATGATGGACAAGGGCGGGTTACAGGAATACAGCAGTGACTCTTTCTTTAATGAACCTGTGGCGGACTTAGCTAGGAGATTTGGGCATACGGAAGGAACCTTACAGTCATGACATTAACCGCACTCAGCTTCACACTGCTCTTTGTGATGGGCACGATGATGGTCTCGATCTGGCAGAAGCTAGGCCTGGAAAAGGACATTGCTGTTGGAACTGTACGGTCCGCGGTTCAGCTTCTGGTCGTTGGTTATGTGCTACAGTTTATTTTTAATGCCGAGCATATCATATACATAATTCTGATTATTCTCTTTATGATTGCTGTTGCCTCTTGGAATGCTGCCAAGCGGGGAAAGGGCTTGCCTGGACTATTTTGGAGGATTGCTCTGGCAATTTCGGCTTCGGAGCTGCTGATGATGGGAATTCTTCTGGGTCTACATATTATCAAGGCTACCCCGCAATATATTATTCCGATCAGCGGAATGACGATTGGGAGTGCTATGATTGTCTCCGGACTGTTCATTAATCATATCAAGCAGGAGGTTCAGTCGAATAAGGGAGAGATCGAGACACTGCTATCTCTTGGCGCAACCGCTCAGCAGGCGATGCAGAAAGTTCGGGCAAGCTCCGTGAAATTCAGTATGATTCCAACGATTGATGGAATGAAGACGGTAGGCCTTGTACAGCTGCCCGGAATGATGACCGGAATGATTATTGCCGGAGCCGATCCTATCATAGCTGTCCGTTATCAGATTCTAATTGTATTTTCCTTTACTGCTTCTGCTGCGATTACGAGCATGCTGCTTAGTGTGCTGATTTATCGGCTCTTTTTTACGGCTGGTTTGCAATTGAAGCACCCGCAATGAATCTAGGTTTCTGATGAAGCTAGACAGGCCTGTTAACATTGATTATAATTGATACTGATTATCATTATCTTTGTGAAATATCTATTACACAAACACTGCCCAATTGGGTAGTGTTTTTTTCTAGAGAGATGGGAGGAGGCTGTCCATGCTAACACCGGTCAAGGCAAATCATTTTCTTAAAGGTGTACTCTATGAAATCGTGGAGGCGCGCCAAGATTCTTCAGTACCGGTCTGGGCGAAGAGCGAACCTTTGGCTCATCATATGCTTTTATATATCGCACGCGGTAAAGGACAATTGTACGTTAATGGGCAGCAGCACCAGTTGGAACGGAACACTCTGCACATGCATCGGCCGGGAACCCGATTACAGCTTACGGCCAGCAACGCAGGGGATGAGCTGCAGTTCTACTGGATTGCTTTTGATATCTATCGATTGATGGAAAAGAACTTGAGCCGCAGAGAATATATGCGAGAGCTTGAATTCCCCCTCCAAGGCCAGATCGCAGTTGGTGGCAGCCAGTTCAAGAGACTCTTTTATCTCATGGTGGCCGAAGGTAAGACTGTAAACGACCGAAATCCGTTCATAAGTCAACAGTATCTGCACGATATGCTGGATGGAATATTACGTTATGCTGAGCCTCAAGCTCCCAATGATATGGATATCCGGCTGAAGCTGACGCTCGATTATTTGCAGAATCATTACCGTGAGGATATTCGGATTGATAAGCTGGCAGAGATGGCGGAGCTGCATCCGTCTTATTATTCCCAGGTATTCAAGCAGGCGATGGATAAATCCCCGGTAGTTTTCCTTACGCATCTGCGGATGAATAAAGCCAAAGAAATGCTGCTTCAATCTGACAAGGCGATTAGGGATATCGCTACGGATGTCGGGTATAAGGATGAATTCTATTTCAGTAGACGATTCAAAGAGTCCAGCGGCTATTCTCCAAGGGTTTTCACGAAGAACAAGGACAAAAAAATCATTTCGCTCTCATCGCCTTATACAGATCATTTATTTACGCTCGGCTTAATTCCTAGTGCAGCTCAATTGCATCGTCACATTCCCTTGATTACGAAAGGTCTCACACTTCCTGAGCATGCCAGAGATCCATGGGGGATTAGCCGGGAAGTCTTTCTGTCTGAACAGCCGGATCTGATTTTGTGCAAGGATAATGTACTCTCCAAAGCCCGTGAGCACATCAATGATGTCGCCCCGATTATCGCCATTCCGTGGGTAAGCCAGGATATGTACGCTCATCTAATGACCATTGCGGAGTTGGTCAACAGGAAGGATGAGGCTGTACGGTGGCTGCATAATCATGAACAGAAGGCTGAAAAAATCCGCAAATCGCTTCGCTCTACTGTCGGTCAGGGCACTGTAGCCATATGCGTATGTCGTGAGTCTGAATTGCGTATGTACGGGGCAAGGAATATCGGACATGTCTTCTACCGCTCGTTGCAGCTAGCTCCTCCTGAGAAAATGCAGAAAGAGATGGATAGACATCCGATCGGCACAGTACATAACTGGACGGCGATAACCCCAGATGAGCTGGGGGAGTATGAATCTGATTTTCTATTTTTTGCGGTGGAGACAGAAGGGGACAAGCGCCGGATCCTTGATTTGCAGAAAAACAATCCTGTCTGGAGACGGCATGCCGCGGTCAGAAATAGACGGGTCTATTTTATCGACTGGGAGAAGTGGATGATCTATGCTCCTTTTGTCATTAACCAGCAGTTGGAGGAAGCCGCTTCATTACTTACCCAATCTGCAAGCCTTGCAGAAATCTAAAAAAAGTCCATGTTCCGATCTTGGATATTGGCATGTACCTATCCGGGAAGTCAGATATAATTAGAAAATGATAATGATTCTCATGATCATTAAGTGAGGGGGAGGCTTTCAAAGCGCAGTTCTATGAGATTAAATCGAAGAATCTGTACGTATCTATGGTTTATCACCGCGATAGCGGGATTATTGCTGACGATTTTCCTGGCGATTTCCTTTGGCGCCAAAGGAATGACACTGGGCACCGTATGGTTGGCTGTCTTTCAATATGATCCTTCGATAACCAACCACCAAATTGTGCATGAACTGCGGCTTCCCCGGGTCCTTGGAGCAGCCGTAACGGGAATGGCTTTTGCTGTGGCGGGCGCAATAATGCAGGGTGTAACGCGCAATCCGCTGGCAGACAGTGGCATCCTCGGTGTCAACGCAGGCTCCGCCTTTGCGGTATGTCTATGTTTTGCTTTTATGCCGGGACTCTCCTATTGGGGACTCATTATCTTTTCATTCATGGGCGCAGCTTTAACGACTTCATTTATCGTGCTGCTCGGTTCCTCCACCCGGGGTGGACTGACTTCCATAAGATTAACCATTGCCGGGGCTGTCGTTGCAACGATCCTTCATTCACTCAGCACAGGCGTTGCGATTTATTTCGAATTAAGCCAGGATTTAGCCTTTTGGTATGCGGGTGGCGTGGCGGGAGTGAATTGGGAGCATTTGCGGATTCTGACACCGATAGTCCTGATCACGATCCTATGGGCGATTAGTATGGGGCGGCCAATTACCTTTATGTCGCTTGGAGACGAAACCGCCGCTAATCTCGGAATACATACGAACAAAATTCGTATCCTGGGGCTAATTGCAGCAGTAATTCTTGCCGGTTCGTCCGTAGCTGTAGCAGGTTCTATAAGCTTCGTAGGCTTGGTTGTGCCGCATATCGCCCGGCGTGCACTCGGAGTGGATTATCGGCTATTGATTCCATTCTCCGCCCTACTCGGAGGGATATTACTTGTCTGGGCTGATTTTGCCTCACGAATGGTCAATCCGCCGCAAGAGTTTGCAATTGGTGCAATGGTAGCGATGGTTGGGGTCCCGTTCTTCCTTTACCTGGCCCGTAAAGAAAGGAGAGATCTCTAACATGAAACCCAATATGGCGTCAATGGAGGCACAAAGGAACAGACGCGCGCTCATAGTGAGCAGCATCCTGATACTGCTTGCTGTAACCGTAATTATGATTAGTCTCAATACCGGAACAGTTTCTTTAACCCCGCTGACAGTGTGGAAGACGCTGCTAGGGTATGGCACCAGCGATGAACAGATGATTTTATTTGACTACCGCATGCCGCGGATTATCATAACGATGCTGGCCGGAATCGGACTGGGAGTAGCGGGTGCGGTATTTCAGGGAACGACACGGAATACGCTTGCCGATCCAGGCATTCTCGGAATTAATACCGGGGCGGCGCTGGGGCTTATCATCTTCGTCTCCTTTTTTCGGACAATGGAAGGTCCTGTTGCCCTTCTGATTCCGCTGTTTACCTTTGTTGGGGGGACGCTGAGCGCACTAATTATCTTCATATTCGCGTATGACCACCACAGGGGGTTAATGCCGATTCGTTTAATCTTGGTTGGGATTGCCGTTGCTGCCGGGATTAGTGCGGTTACCCTTTTACTATCCTTGAAGTTGGACGAGAAGACCTATGCCTTCACAGCACGCTGGTTAGCAGGAAGTGTCTGGGGAAGGGATTGGATACATGTAGGTGCGCTTTTGCCATGGATTTTGGTACTAGTTCCGTTAATCTATAGCCGCTCTAAAGCGCTGGATCTCTTTGTGCTGGGCGATGAGACCGCCTACAGCGTGGGCAGTCATGTTACCCGGGAACGTCTATCTTTACTGGGCATGGCTGTTGCACTCTCTTGCGCCAGTGTGTCGGTTGCAGGCGGGATCGGATTTATCGGTTTGGTCGCACCCCATATCGCCAAACGTCTGGCCGGCCCGCAGCACCGTTATTTTCTACCGGTAGCTGCGCTTATCGGTCTGGTTATTCTGGTCACAGCGGATACAATCGGCCGATCGATCTTTCGCCCCAATGCCATTCCGGCAGGTGTGGTAGTTGCTGCAATTGGCGGTCCTTATTTTCTATATTTATTGTTTAAGACAAAATAAAAGATTGAACATTCTGGAGGAAATGAATCATCATGAAAAAAATCACCTTAGCTATAATCTCAATGATGCTGCTCGCAATATTGGCTGCCTGCGGGAAGTCTAACGAATCGACAAGCTCCACAACAGCAAATTCTGCAACTACTTCGGATTCAACGCAATCGGAATCGGCTTCACCGACCCATAGTGCGGACGCCAAAATCGCCTCTATGTCCATTCATATCACCAACAATCTGCTGGCGCTGGGCATTACTCCTGCTGGTTCTGTAATCGGCGGTGATCTGAAAGATTTCCTGCCTCATGTGGCTGACCGATTGGAAGATGTGACCAAGCTCGGGGTGGTAACAGATCCGGATATGGAAGCGGTTCTAGGGTTAAAGCCGGATGTAATCTATATTGATAAGGTCTATTCCGGCGAGGATTTGCCCAAGTTCGAGAAAATCGCTCCAACCCTGACCATTGATATGGATAGCGGAACCTGGCGCGATCATCTCACACGGATTGCTGAGCATGTCGGACGCGAAAAGGAAGCCCAGGATTTCATTCAGGATTACGATGCCAAGGCCGAGCGGGTCAGTGGCTTGATTAAGGAACAGTTGGGTGAGAATGCGAAGGTTATGGCCATCCGAATGACGGCGAAAGAACTTCGTGTAATGGGAACAAAACGCCCGCTGGGACCGATCATGTTCGAGGATTTGAAGCTGAATATGGCTGATGGAGTAGAGAAAATTCCAGCCAGTGATCCATACCAGGTGATTTCCAAGGAAGTACTGCCAGACTTTGATGCTGATGCGATCTTTGTGATCATTAGTAAAGGCAATGAGGCGAAGAGCAATTTTGAAGAGCTGGAGAAGAACCCGGTCTGGAAAAATTTAAAAGCAGTCAAAAACAATCATATCTATATGCTGGATGGGCAAAAGTGGCTGGATTATTCCTCCATCGGCCAAAGTATGGCACTAGATGATGCTGAGCAGCTGTTTCAAAAGTAATTTTTGAAAAAGAAAAGAAGAGACTGTCCTTTCAATTCATTGAAGGGGCAGTCTCTTTTTCATTGAGAAGAAAAGGTATAATTGAGAAAAAATAAATCGTTTCTCGACAGAACTGCGTCTTACTTTTAGAACGAGGGGGAGTGATGGTGGAAAATACAATAGATGAGATCAGACGAACAGATTTTGCACTGTCAGAAGAAGAAGCTTTTTTTAAACGTTTGTATGTTGAACATCGTAAACTATATGCAATTGCCTACAGCTACCTTGGAAATGAAGCGGATGCGCTCGAAGTCGTACAGGAGGCCTCTTGCCGGGCCTGGATGAAGCGTAAGAAGCTGAAGGACGAGCAGGCTTTTACACCTTGGGTGATTCGGATTACCATCAATTGCTGTATGGACGAGCTCCGGCGTAAGAAACGCGTATTCCCAGCTGAGCAGCTGATAGAGAAGGCAGCGCAGGAAATGCAGAGCAACGAACGAATTGATCTGGAACGGGCGATGAATCGGATGAAGCCCAAATACCGGCATGCTGTGATCCTGAAATACTACCAGGACATGACTACTGTAGAAATTGCCAAGGTGCTTAAAAAACCCGAAGGTACCATCAAGACCTGGGTACGCGAAGGCCTCAAGCAGCTTCGGAGATATCTTTAGAGATGCAGGAGGTGAATGATAATGATCGATAAAGAGAAAGACATTCTGCTCCGGAATGCTCATGAGGTGAACCAGCATGCCGAAGCGTTCGAGGAAAAGCATCTATACAATGCCATGCGAGGTGGAATCATGACAGGGAGAAAACGAGAGCGAAGACGCAAGTATTCATTGGGTATCGGGATGGCGGCTGCGGCCGTAGCGGTTATACTAATCCTTTCAATCGTGAAAGCCCCGGTGAAAGAGGTTGTTCAGGCTACGGTACGGAGTGAAGTGAACAAGCCCTGGAGCGATTCTGAATTGTTCAGATCATCCAGCGTAAGAGATCAATCCTTTGAAGGCTTGCTGGATCGGAATCTTATAGCCCCTGTATACCATAGCGTAGAAAAAAAAGGTTTTCGGGCAGAGGTGATGGGAGCTGTTACGGATGGTCGGAAAGTGTACGTCTTGTACAATGTACAGAATGATTCAGTTCATCCGGTAGTTCATGCCGGTTTTACTCTGGATTATGGTACTGTTAAAGCGCCTTCCATAGGAACTTCACTGGACATAACTAAAGGTACGAGCGAAATTAAGCCGGGCCAAACTAAAAGTTTTATATATTCAGCTAATCTATTACCATCAGTGTCCTATCCAAAAGATGTGAAACTCAGTATTATTCTTACCGAGACTTCAGAGAAGGCCCTTCTATCCAGCAGCAAGAAATATCGGACCGAGCTTGATATCCCGTTCGAGCTTGACTCGGATATGCTCAAAGAGCAATCGCATACAGTCACTGCTAACCGCACTTTGATAGTGGATGGACAAAAAATTAATGTGCAGAAGGTACTCTATACGCCACTCGGGACCTATGTTGATATCGAATATGATAAGAATAATGAGAAGCAAATTTTTCAATTGATAAATCCTGTACTGATGGTTGAAAAAGGTGGGAAAACCGAAAAAACGTATTACCCCTCGCTGATTACATCTTACAACTCTGAAATTTATAAGGATAGTTCCAAGGCTACGCTGGTGTTCAAAAGCAGTGAGTATAATGATCCGGACTCCATCTCGTTGAAGGCTTTTGGGATTTCTGCTGTGGAGAAGGATCAGATGAAGATTGTCGTTGATCTTAATAAGAATCAGATTATTGAAGCCCCGGGAAGTAATCTTGAACTTGTCGAGCCTAAGCCAGAAGATTATGCAGAGCCCGGAGAGATCCTGTTGCGGCATAAGTTTGATAATGCGCATTACCTAAGCACAGATAACGCCTTGTCGGAAACGTTCACTGACGCGGAAGGTCAAGTGCATAAAAAAGTCAGTGTGAATAAAACCACTCCAGGAGGGAGTTGGGCTGGCTCTAGTGTGTCTAGGGATGGTACGGCAGAAGATCAGCTTCGTTATCGGTTCGGAGAGAACGCTAAGGATTATCCGCAACCGCTGACAATAACCATTGAGAGATATAAGAATCCGATTATGGATACACAGGCTGTAGAGTTGTACTCGAAAAAGTAAGAGAGGGCCTGCCTTTGAACGGCCTCTAAAATGCTAAAAAGCTGCTACGGAACCAGCAGTTCCGAGCAGCTTTTTAATTTACGCTTATACTGATCATAGCGGAGCGTAGCTACCTATGGAAGAACTGCAATCAAGCGATTTTACCCCAAGATTTGCTAGTTCTAGACTTGGTATTATGAAATTTAATGAAGCTAGCCATTCGCCAAATGGCAATATAGGTTAGGGTGAATACATTGTTCAGGAAACCAAGTGTCTTCGGATCAATGCCGGAAATGAACAAGAAGTCAAGTAAGCGGAACGAGAAGATAACAATAATTAAAACATAAAGAGACACGTTTCTTTTATAATACATCTTGCCATCCGATTTCCGTTCAAATTGTGTCACCAGAATTAATGGGATCGACAGAATCGCACCTATAGCAATTGAGCTAATAATTCTGCCAGAAGTAAGCACTAACGTAGGGTCGAACAATTCAAACAAAGATGAAGAGATATAGAGAACCGGGATCAAAAGTCTCCGACCAGATTCATGCAATGGCTTCTTACTGCCCTGGATAACGCCCCTCAAAATAAGTACGATAATTAGGAATGAGATTGTTAAAGATAATGGATTCATGGTAGCACCTCGTCTGTTTTTTGTGTAACCTAAGTATCGCGGATATTTAAAATTTTTATAAGTGTACAAAGTAATTCGTTAAGGTGACTTTTGTCATCTTCCCGCAAAAAAACAGCGTCAGACGAGGATGTGAAATTACATCCCGATCTGACGCTGTTTTAAGATTAATAACTTCTACCACACAAAAATGAACAACAGGTTAGCCAGTGAAAAGGTGAAGACTGCATAATCACTGAGCCGGAATCGATAGATACGGATCGGTGTACGGCCTTCGTCACCCTGGTAACAGCGGGATTCCATCGCTACTGCCAGGTCTTTGGCACGGAGAATGGACATCACGAACAATGGCATCAGCATTGGCAGTACACCGCTGAAGCGGGAGGTGATCCCCTTTCGGTGGAAACCGCCTCCACGAGCCAGCTGTGCCTTGCGAATTTTGTCGAATTCCTCCATAAGGATGGGCAGGAAACGCAGAGCGATGGAGAACATCATCACGGCTTCATGTACGGGGAGCCGCCATTTTTTTAAAGGCTTCAGCAAGATCTCCAGCCCCTCTGCGAGCAGAATGGGGGAAGTCGTCCGCACCAGCAGAGAGAGCAGCAGCACGATTCCGGCAATCTGCTCACACATCATGATTCCTTTGATGGCCCCTGGCCTAGAGAAATGAAGCGGTCCCCAGGTGATCATTACATCCCCTGCGCTCGTCACCAGTAAAGCTTGATAAATCATTGTCGAAGCGAAGAAGAGTGACAACGACAAGAGGGTAAAGACCAATACCCGCCAGGATAACTTAGCAACTCCCCACAGTGCAATAAGAATCAGAAGCTGAGCCGTCTTCAGCACCGGGCTATGGGTCAGCAGAAGCGCAGCCCCGAACAACAGCACAGCTAATATTTTCATCCGCGGGTCCCAGCGCTCCAGCCAGGAATTGCGTTTCTGATAAAGTAAGAAGCTTTTTCCGGACATACTATTCCCTCATTTTCATTAGACTGATATTTGCCGGCTGCTTAGCAACTTGGTGATGGTATCTGCTGCTTCCTGCAGGGAGAGGATTTCCCTGCTGGGGACGACTCCCAGCTCCCGCAGCAACCGCGTTACAGCTAAAGCGGGCGGTTCTTCCCATCCAAAGGCTTCTAGTAATAACGGATCCGACAAAAGGGCTGTGGGGTGCCCGTCGGCCAGGAATTGTCCTTCCTTCAGGGCGATGAGACGTGAAGCATGCTCCAGAATTTCCTCCAGCTGATGACTGACCCACATCACAGTCATTCCCCGTTGCCGGTTCATGGAATGCAATAGATCGAAGAGGGCGGTCCGGGACTGAAGATCCAGTCCAGCTGTTGGCTCATCAAGGATCAACACTTCTGGCTCTAACACGACTACACCGGCGATGGCGACCCGACGTTTTTCACCACCGCTCAGCTCAAACGGACTGCGGTCCTTGAATTGCTCGTAATCCAGCTGCACGGCCTCCATGGCTGCGCGTACTTTGACTTCTTTCTCTTCCGCTGTGAGCTTAGCGCTCTGGAGGCCAAAGGCGATGTCCTCGAACACGGTGGTAGAGAAGAGCTGATGCTCTGGATATTGAAAAATAAATCCGACCCGGTCAAACACCTCAGGTCGGCGGCTAAGATGCGGATCTGTGGCGTCCAGTTCTACCGTACCCTCTGAAGGAGCCAGGAATCCTTTTAGAAGCTGGAGAAAGGTAGACTTGCCTGATCCGGATTTCCCGGCGATGGCAAGCATCTCGCCGCTTTCCACGCTCAGACCTAGATGCTGCAGTACGAACGGACCGGCCAGAGGTTTATTCCTACGGCGTTTGCTGTACGAAAAGGTAACGTCATTCAGCTTTATCTGCATAATAAATCCCTCAAATTCTGTTCGTTCATATCTGCCGGAACAGAGATGCCTTGCTGGCGAAGCAGCCCGGCAAGCCTGTGGTAATAAGGCAGCTCCAAACCGCAATTCTCCAGTAACACGGTATCCTGTTCCAGTTCGGTCGGGGTACCTTCCGCTACGATCTCGCCGCTGCGGAACAGCACCCAACGGTCCGCACCAGTAACCTCTTCCAGATGGTGTGTAATGTAAATAAGGGTGAAGGGCACCTGCTTCCTGACTTCGTGCAGAGTCTCAACGAACTGCCGGCGGGCTACAGGATCAAGCATAGAAGTGGCTTCATCCAGAATGAGACAGCGTGGGGCCAGAGCGAGAACCGAGGCTAGAGCCAGTTTCTGCTTTTCGCCACCAGACAAGTTGCTGACAGGACGTTCTTCATCTGCTTCCAGCCCAACCAATTGAATGGCCCAGGCGATACGGCTTGCGATTTCCTCCTGTGGCCAGCCGATATTAGAGAGACCAAAGGCGATGTCTTCTCCGACAGTGATGCCCACCTGCTGGTTCTCAGGATTCTGAAACACGATCTGGACGGCCCGGCGGATCGCTGGAAGGGAGGAACGCTCAGACGTATTATGTCCCTCTACCAGAACTGTTCCTTCGGTTGGTAACTCTATGCCATTTAACAGCCGGGACAAGGAAGATTTGCCGGAGCCATTGCGCCCCAGAAACGCAACAAATTCACCGAAGGGAATGTTAAGGGATACATGAGATAATGCCGGCTTGTGGCCGGCATCCTCATCTTCTTCATCAGGTTCATTGTAATAGAAGGTGGCGTTCCGGATATCAATCATTGATGGTCGCCGCCTTCCCTTCGGGTTTGTCTTGATTTACTGGGCCGAAGACGCTTTTGGCATCATCAGGATTGAAGGTGCCGTCAGCCGTGTTGGGGATTTGCCAGAAGAAATCAATATCCACACCGCCCTCGTCGGCTAGCTCCAGAAAGTCGCGCATGAACACGCCTTTTCCGGGATCGCAGGAAGGACTGCCTGAAATACCAAGGCCGCCTACAATCGTATATCCGTGATCCTGATAAGTCTTGAGCTGCTCGACCACAGGCAGCAGAATTTTGCGGTTGTGTGCGCGAAACTCCGGTGTATCATATTCTTCTACGGTCATTGGAGGCCGTTCAGGCCCCAGAAATGTGAATTCGGGACAAGGCAATTGGAACATCCCGTATCCTTGCTCGTAGGTCCAGTCGACTGCCGCTTTCATGACGCCTGGACTCCGGGCTTCGCCTTCCACAACGGCATTTTGGTTAATGACGCAGTGGGAGGCGACAACGATACGTTTACTACGCTGCACGGGAAGCCTTCTTTTTCAGGGATGGACGTTTGATCAGGGATTGCGGCAGATTTTTAACTACATAGTAGACAAGAAGTGCAGACAGAATTTTATCGATCAGATTCTCGCCAAGCCGTGGCAGGAAAGCAGCCGCGAAGAGACTAGAACCCGCTTGTTTCAACCAAAGTACAGCAACATCCTGCACGCCTCCGGTCAAACCGCCGAACAAACCAATGGCGATCACGGAGCCGACTGCAGGGCAGAGAACGCCAAGTAAGATACCGGAAATTAATGCGGAAGAAAAACGGAAGCCGTTCTTACGCGCCGCGTAACCAACGACAAGTCCCACAATTACGTTAACTAGTGCAAACGGGATAGCGGTGTAGCCGGAGGTTACACCGAGTACGAGGTTGGTCAGCAGACCGACCAGCGCACCCCATAATGGTCCGAATACAGCAGCAATAAAGATGGTACCAACAGTGTCGAGGAAAAGAAAAGGGATTTTCAGATTACTGACGACGGTGCCTGCGATGACGTTGATCGCAATCGCGAGCGCGCCCAGTGTGATTACAAGTGTCTTTTGATTCATGTACTTGTTCCTCCTAGGGATTCATAATTTGTCTTATGACTTTACAAATAGATGTGCAATGTAAATATGAACCCTACTCCCCCTTTGTACATAGCGAGCTGTTGAAGGAAAGACCTCTAAGCAGAGACAACAGCTACAGACGAATCAATAAATCCAAGTGTGTATATAGGATTAATAAATTATATTCTAAGTCGAATTCCCTAGATGTCAATGGTATTTTTATTCATTTTTAAGAGAGAAATCGTTTTATTCGCATATAATCCGATAATAATACTAGTTGTTAATATTAGGGTGTCATGATATTATCGTGAAAAAATAAAGACTTCTCTAATAATGAGAACAAAGGAGATGAATCTTTTTAAACAGATCGAACTGTAATTTTTCCGGAAAATAGGCTAAAATCACAATATTACAAGTCTTCTATTGGATAAAAGAGGAGTCGTTGGCTAGTGCAAAAAATGAACGGAACGCAGACGTTAAGCCGTGCGCTGGATATCTTATTCGCTTTGTCGGAAGAGAGCGGGACGCTGACGGTGAGTGAAATCGCGCAGAAAGTGTCCATTCCGGAGAGTACGACCTATCGTTTTCTGCAGACCTTAGAACAGAATGGAATTATCGAAAGGAGGGGGAAGAACCAGATTGGCCTTGGCCTGCGCATTCTTGATTTGGCGCGTAGTCTGAACATGCAGTTCCAACGTGATTTACTGCCGCTGGCCCTCCCCATTATGGAAGAATTGACGGAGAAGGTACAGGAAACTTCAATTCTGTTTGTCCGAACGGGCAACAATGCGGTATGCATTCAGAATGTGAAGAGCCGTGGCCTGATTCAATTCTCCATCGACAATGGACGGATTCTGCCACTACATATGGGGGCTTCGGGCAAATGCATTCTTGCTTTCGAAAGCGCCAAGGTAACGGAGAGAATCTTGCAGCTGCTTAGCAGTGACAAGGAGAGGGAAGGGCTCATAGCTGAACTTGCGACCATTCGTGAGCAGAACTACAGCATTACCAAGGGTGAGGTTGACCCTGATGTGTATGCCATAGCGGCACCAATCACGGACGGTCAAGGTCCTGTAATTGCAAGCCTCGCCGTGGCTGGACCCAGCTTCCGCTGCAGCAACGAGCAGGACAAGACAAACATTGAAGCAGTAACCAAAGCGGCAGCGGAGCTGTCACGACGGATGGGTGGCGGGAATTAGTTTTTAATTCCGATTAGAATAGTTTAATTTATGATTGACAAAAGTGTATCTCACCAATATTATTGTCTTACGGTATCTAATTATCACATGACAATAATATGACTGACCATACCTATGGAGGTCTTGTTTTTCGCTCAGACGAAGAATAAGGCCTCTTTTGCTATTTGGAGGTAAGTTTTTGCACCAAAACCAAGTTTACAAATAAGAATAATACATTTTGAAGGGAGAGGGGCAGTATGGCTGAAGCAGTAGCGGTTGAGTTCAGGAATGTAAGCAAGGATTACGGTTCAGGTACAGTGCTGCGTGATTTTAACCTCACGGTACCAAAAGGGCAGATAGTAACGATTATCGGACCTTCCGGCTGCGGTAAGACTACACTGCTTAAAATGATCAACCGGCTAGAGGAGCCCAGTGAGGGACAGGTTCTTGTTGAAGGAAGGGATATCGGCTCTGTGGACGCTGTGAGTCTGAGACGGGATATTGGATATGTCATTCAGCAGATCGGTCTCTTTCCCCATATGACCATCGAAGAGAATATCGGGATTGTTCCGAGACTCAAAGGTGCAGGCAAGGGGGAGCGCAGAGAGCAGGTAACCAAGCTTCTTCAGTTGATTGGTCTTTCGCCGGAGCAGTACCGCAAACGTTATCCCCATGAGTTAAGCGGAGGACAGCAACAGCGAATAGGGGTGGCCCGTGCTCTGGCATCCGACCCTTCAATCATCCTGATGGATGAACCATTCAGTGCGCTTGATCCGATCAGCCGGGTCCAGCTCCAGAAAGAACTGATCAACCTCAACCAGCGCCTGCACAAGACGATTGTCTTCGTGACACATGACATTGATGAAGCGCTGAAAATCGCTGACCGGGTTATTCTGCTGAGCGAAGGTGAAGTGGTGCAGAGCAGTACGCCCGCTGAACTACTGGCTCACCCGGCCAATGAATTTGTGGTTGAATTTCTGGGCTCGGAACGTTTCCAGAACGACTTGTCGCCAGGGACGGCTCACCATATCATGATCGATGGTCTGTCTATTGATCATCAGGCTCCAATTGATGAAGCCCTTGAACTTCTGAGAGCAAACAGCGCAGAAGCTTTGGCTGTAACCGGGGCATGGGGTGAGCTACTGGGGATTGTCGGAATTGAAGAAATCAGCCAGCATCTTCTGCATGACAGCACGCTAAAGGTTGGCGCGATCGTCCAAAGTGATACAAGCTCCCTTTTGGCACACACACCGTTGTCCGAGGTCTTCGAGCAGATTCGCAGTCACCGGATCCTGCCTGTTGTGGATGACAGCAACCGGCTGATTGGCACCGTCACCCGTTCCAGCGTTATAGAAGCACTGGGACGACATCTTCACAGGGAGGAGCATAGCGCATGAATCATGTATGGGATACGTTAGCCGCCGACTGGCCGATGATACTGAGCAAAACGGGAGAGCACATGTATCTATCTCTGATATCTGTTCTCATTGCTGGATTCATCGCGGTTCCCCTCGGGATTTTTCTGACCAGCCACAAGCGGATGGCGAACACGATCATTACCGTTGTCTCGGCCATCCAGACCATTCCGAGCCTGGCACTGTTCGGGTTCATGATTCCACTGGTAGGTATCGGTACTACCCCAGCCATTATCGCGTTGACCTTATATGCTGTGCTTCCAATGCTTCAGAACACCTACGTTGGCATCAATGGGGTTCAGCCTTCTCTCCTTGAGGCGGGTACCGGAATGGGCATGACCAAATGGCAGATGATGAGTATGGTTCAGCTCCCCATTGCACGCAGTGTCATCATGGCAGGTGTAAGGCTGGTCGCTGTACAGACCATCAGTCTTGCTACGATTGCTACTTACATTGCTGCCGGAGGGCTTGGAGACATCATCACCAGAGGAATTGCCATGATCAACACAGTTACCATTATGGAAGGGGCCATTCCGGTCTCACTATTGGTAATCTCCGTTAACTTCATATTGCTGCTGCTGAACCGGGCACTTACCCCTAAAGGCCTGCGGCACTTGAATAAATTTTAAGAATTTACCCAGGGAGAGTGGTATGGATCATGACAACTGTAAACCCAACAAGATGGACGGCAACAAAAGGAAGTAAGCTGCTTATCACCCTAGGGTTAGTACTCACCACTGTGTTTACTGCGGCGGGCTGCTCCAATTCCAAGGCTTCTGAGGGCAAGGATACGATTGTCCTGGCTACCAAAGGATTTGCTGAGTCGGATATTTTGGCAAATGCTTTAAAACTTCTGGTTGAGAATGACACGAAGCTGAAGACAGAGATCAAGAAGCTGGACAACACGTTGCTCTGGAATGCCATTGGCTCAGGAGATGTGGATGCATATGTGGAGTACAGCGGGACGGCACTGATCAATATTTTAAAGCTAGAGCCCGAATTTGATCCGGACAAAGCATTTAAGACCGTTGTCACCCAGCTAAAGGAAAAAAACAAGCTGATCGCGCTTGATCCGCTTGGCTTTAATAATACCTATGTCTTTGCTGTACGTAGGGAAACCGCTGAAAAGTATGACTTGAAGACAGCATCACAGCTTGCTGAGAAATCGGGCGAATTGGTCTTCGGGGCCAGTGAGGAGTTCCTGAACCGTGCGGATGCCTGGCCATACGTAGAAAGTATTTATAAGCCAAAGTTCAAGGAAACGAAGTCCATTCAAGACAGTTCCTTGCGGTACCAAGCGATCAAGCAGAAGCTGATTGATGTGATGCTTCCGTATTCGACAGACAGCCAAATCTTGGCGAACGATCTCGTGGCGCTCGAAGATGACAAGCATGTGTTTGTGCCTTATGACGCTTTCCCGGTTGTACGCGAGCAGACGCTGGATGAGCATCCTGAGTTGAAAGAAACGCTCAACAAACTGGCAGGCAAATTGGACGAAACCGCTATGCAGAAGCTGAATGCCGAGGTGGAGCAGGAACAGAAACCCGCTATCGATGTCGCCCGTGAATGGCTGAAGTCACAAGGACTGATTAAGTAGGCTTTCTCATTACCGATTGAGGCCTGACAATGACATAACCCAACAATTAACGGATGAGAGGGGATAACACGTTATGAGCAACAGTACACGGCAGCTCGCCCTGGGAGCGATGATGTTTTTTCCGGCGGGTGAGCATATTTCAAGCTGGAGACATCCCAGGTCTGAGGCCGAGGGGCTTCTGAGTTTCGATTATTACAAAAGAATTGTACAAACGGCGGAGCGTGGGCGATTCGACATGTTCTTCTATGCGGATGAGCTCTATGTCTGGGACCGTTTTGAATCGGGGGTTAGCCATTCTAACCATATTCGGCCGGAGCCGTTCACCCTGCTGTCTGCACTGGCGGCGGTAACTAGCCATATTGGGCTGGCTGCAACCATCTCCACAACATATAACGATCCGTATCATATTGCGCGCAAGCTGGCAACGCTGGATCATTTCAGCGGCGGGCGGGCCGCGTGGAATATTGTGACCTCTCAAACGGACGAGGAGGCCCGGAATTTCGGAAAGGAAAGTCATTTGCAGCATGAGCTGCGATATGAGCGGGCCAAGGAGTTTGTCGATGTTACTCAGGGACTCTGGGATAGTTGGGATGAGGATGCGCTGCTGTTTGACAAGGAAACTGGCTTTTTCGCAGATAAAGATAAGCTTCATAATCTGGATCATGAGGGCAAGCACTTTAAAGTCAAAGGCCCGTTGAATGTTTCTCGTCCGCCGCAAGGCTATCCGGTATTGATTCAGGCTGGAGCTTCTGAGGCGGGAAAAGAAGTGGCTGCCGCTACAGCTGAAGTTGTGTTCGCTCCTGGCGGCACGCTGGCTGAAGGCCAGGCGTTGTACGCAGATATCAAGGGCAGATTGGCTAAATACGGCCGTTCTCCGGATGATCTCAAAATCATGCCGGCTCTGATGCCAATCCTTGGAGACACCGAAGAGGAGGCGGCGGAACGCCTCGCTGAAGTGGAGAACCAGACCCCTGACCGGCTGGCACTGGATCTGTTGTCCCATTACATTGGGGTGGACGTATCGGGTTATCCACAGGATGAACCACTGCCTTTTCTGCCGGAGGAAGAGGGGTTCAACCAGAGCAAATCTAGATTGCAAAGCATCCGCGAGCTTCTGATTAATGAGGACCTAACACTCATACAAGTCGCAAAAAGGGTCACTACGAAACGGGTTTTCGCCGGCACGCCGGAACAGGTTGCTGATTACATTGAAGCCTGGTTCACCGGTGGAGCTGCCGACGGCTTCAATATCGCTTTCCCGTATTTGCCGGGAGCGCTCGACGATTTCGTGGAGAAAGTCGTACCAATTCTTCAGCAGAGAGGTCTGCTACGCCAGGAATATGAAGGTACTACACTACGGGAACACCTAGGCTTCAGCAAGCCGGAAAGCCGGTATGCTAAAACGCCGGAAGCCGTCACACCACAATGACAGAACAGCGAACTGAAAGCGGGGGATGGCAGTGACAAGAATTACTGCGAAGAGAGGCGGAACACTGCGCTGCAAGGGCTGGAGGCAGGAAGCACTCTTGCGCATGTTAGAGAACGTGCTGGAGAACGGTGAGAACCAGAAGGAACTAATTGTGTATGCTTCTCTGGGAAAAGCGGCGCGGAATTGGCCCTCGTACAGGGCAATCGTGGAGACACTGAAGCAGTTGGAAGAGGATGAGACACTCGTCATCCAGTCCGGCAAGCCGATCGGTATCTTCAAAACGCACCGCCAGGCACCGCTGGTTGTTATGGCGAACTGCAATCTCGTGGGACGCTGGGCGACCAGTGAGAACTTCTACGAGCTGCAGGACAAAGGGTTAATCATTTGGGGCGGGCTCACCGCAGCCGCCTGGCAGTACATAGGTTCACAGGGGGTTATCCAGGGAACCTATGAGATCTTTCAAAGTATTGCCCGATTGCATTTTGGCGGCGATCTGCGTGGACGCTTCATTCTGACCGCTGGGCTCGGCGGCATGGGTGGTGCGCAGCCGTTGGCTGGCCATATGGCGAATGCCGCTATTCTTTGTGTGGAGGTGGCGGAGGAGCGGATCGACAAGCGGATCGCTGCCGGTTACCTGCAGCGGAAGACAGACAGCCTCGATGAGGCGCTGTCCTGGATTAAGGAGGCGGTAACGAATGGCACGAGTGTATCGGTCGGCCTGCTGGGCAATGCCGCCGATGTTTATCCGGAGCTGCTGCGACGGGGCGTACAGCCTGATGTTGTGACGGACCAGACGTCCGCACATGACCTGCTGTACGGATATATTCCGAGCGGCTATACACCAGCTTCAGCTGCCGCGGCCCGCAAGGACCGGCCGGCTGAGCTGCAAGCCGCTGCCGGAGCCTCCATCGCCAAGGAGGTCCAGGCGATGCTGGCGTTCAAGGAACGGGGGGCGGTTGTCTTCGACAATGGCAACAACATCCGTTCCCAGGCGGTGCAATACGGCGTAGATAACGCGTTTGATATTGATATTTTTACAGAGGCTTTTCTGCGTCCGCTGTTTGCAAGAGCAATTGGGCCTTTCCGCTGGGTAGCACTTAGCGGTGAAGCTGAGGATATTCGCATCATCGATGATTATATCTTGAAGGAATTCAGCGACAATGAGATCGTCTCTAATTGGATCAAGCTAGCCAATACGTACGTTCCATTCGAAGGCCTGCCAGCCCGGATCGGCTGGTTCGGCCACCAGGATCGCAGCAAGCTGGCGCTCGCGGTTAACCAGTTAGTACGCGAAGGTAAGCTTGCTGGTCCAGTAGCCTTCTCGCGTGACCATCTGGATGCCGGAGCCATGACGCATCCCAACATCATGACGGAGCGGATGAAGGATGGTAGCGATGCTATCTCTGATTGGCCGCTATTGAACGCGATGCTGAACTGTTCGTCGATGGCTGATCTGGTGGCCATTCATTCCGGTGGGGGAGGATACTCCGGCTATATGACCAGCGCAGGGGTTACGATTGTAGCTGACGGTACGGAGGCAAGCGATCTGCGTCTTCGTACTGCACTTGACAACGATACAGGGATTGGCGTTCTTCGCTATGCAGATGCCGGTTACGGCGAATCACTGGAAGAAGTGCAAGACAAAGGCATCGCCCGGATTGATACGACGCGCTATGAGACCATTCCAGCGGAATAACGCAATGCGTAGTCTAATGTCCCAGCGCAGAAATTGCATAATTGACATAAGGGGGAAATACACATGCGTGAACTGACAAGAGATGATGTGGAAGCAGCGGTTAAAGGGGGCTCCGTATTCGCCAGCGGCGGCGGCGGTTGGGTCGACCATGGACTGGAGATCGGCCATGCTGCTCTTGGTCTTGGCCGGCCCAAGCTTTTGTCCATAGATGAACTGCCGGATGATGCGATCATTCTGACCTGTACGGCCATAGGTGCTCCGGCAGGCCGGGACTGGCAGATGCTCGGCAAAGATTACATCAAAGCGGTACAGCTTGTGATTGATAAATATGACGGTAAGATTGCCGGAGTCATGACACCGCAAAATGGTATGTCCAGTACGATTAACGGCTGGCTGCCTGCGGCCGCGCTTGGTTTGGCAGTCATTGATGCCACTGGAGACATCCGCGCGCATCCTACTGGCAAAATGGGCTCGCTCGGCCTTGCGTCTTCCATTGATTACGAGACTATACAGGCTGTGGCCGGGGGCAATCCGGAGAACGGCAGCTACATTGAACTGGTGGTCAAAGGGACGCCAGCTCGAACTTCTAATATTCTGCGGACGGCCTCGGACATGGCGGGTGGATTCATTGCCGCTGCACGTCATCCACTACCAGCCAAGTATATCAAGGAGCATGCCGCAATCGGGGGCATTTCCATTGCTCTAGAGCTGGGCAGAACGATCTTGAAGGCTGAACCGGATGGACCAGAGGCTGTGCTGAAGGCAGTTGTTCGCAAGACGAAGGGCAAAATTCTTGGCAGAGGCACGGTGACTGCGAAGAACGTGCGTTATTCGGGCGCTTTTGACATCGGCACGATTGAAGTCGAAATTCCCAAGAAAACGCTGGTCCTTCATGTCATGAATGAATATATGGCTGTGGACGATCAGAAGGGCAAGCGTCTGACAACCTTCCCGGATGTTATTACTACGTTCGATTTGCAGACGGGATTGCCGGTGAGTGTAGGTGACATAAGAGAGGGGATGGAGGTTGCTGTATTCTCCATCGATAAATCCAAGATTCCACTCAGTTCCAGTGTAAAAGACCCTAGCGTGTATCCTGAGGTTGAAGAAGCACTCGGTATTGATCTACAAAGCTATGCCTTCGACAAAGAGAAAAAGGAAAGTAAAGTGAAGAAGGAGAGTAAGGAGATAGAGGTTTATGCCTGAGGATACAGCAGTCTTTGGAACAGTAGCTAAGGGCGATCATGGAGTGGGCAGTCATTCAGTTAATGGGATTAATCACTTGATTCTGGATGGAGACAGCTTGAGTATCGAAGATGTTGACGGTGTAGCACGACAGCGTAGGCCTGTAGTGATTGCAGCAGAGGCCCGGGAGCGGCTGGAAGCAGCCCGTAAAGTGATTTTCGAGCTCGCTGCCGAAGGCGTGCCAGTCTATGGATTGAATCGGGGAGTGGGCTGGAACAAGGACAAGATCATTGACTCTGGTTATTTTGAAGCCTATAACCGCAACTTGCTGCTATCGCACAGTGCTGGCGTGCAGCCGGACGCGCCGGAGGAAGTGGTCCGGGCAGTCATGCTGGCCCGGCTCAACGGCCTGCTGGCGGGAGCGACAGGCGCTCAGCCGGAAATTGCCGAGCGTTATGCTGAATTTCTGAACCTGGGGATTCATCCGGTTCTGCCACTGCGTGGATCTGTGGGCGCAGCGGATATCACGACCATTTCGCATATTGGCCTGGCCATGATTGGCGAAGGGGAAGTCGATGTCTCCGGCCGCCGGTTACCTGCTCTTGAAGCGCTTGCAGCAGCAGGTCTGGCACCGCTAAGTCTCGGTCCAAAGGACGGGCTGGCCATTGTCAGCTCCAATGCACTCTCTGCAGGCAATGGTGCCTTGGCATTGGTCGAAATCCGTGATCTATTGGAGGCTGCAGATTACGTCTACGCATTGTCTCTGGAAGCCATTCGCGGGAATATCAGTCCGCTGGATGAATCAGTGCACCGCAAGCGGCCGTTCCCAGGCCAGCTAGGCAGTCTGTCTCAGGTCCGGGCAGCGCTAAAGAACAGCGATCTGTGGGGCGGATTCAATCCGGAATCACTGCAAGACCCGCTGAGCTTCCGGGATGCCTGCCAGATTCACGGAGCCGCCAGGGATGCTTTGGATTACACACGTCAGCAATTGGAGATTCATTTGAATAGCTCTGACGATAATCCTTGTGTCCTGACGGAAGAACGGCGCATCTTGTCTTGCGCCAACTATGATCCGGTGACATGGACGTTAGGCTTTGAGATGCTCGGCAGTGCCCTGCATCATGTGTCCAAAAGCTCCTGCTACCGGATGATCAAGCTAGGTGATCCTGGCTTTACTGGCTTGAGCCGGTTTTTGACTGCTGACCCAAGCCGCTCGATCGGCTTTTGCACAGTACAGAAAACTGCCGCCTCCCTGGATGCGGAGATTCGTCATCTCAGCAACCCGGTCTCTGCCGATTATATGTCGCTTGCAGGAGACATTGAAGATCACGCAGCTAACTCCCCTTATGTCGTTTCCAAGCTTCGGGAGATCGCTGACCGCTTAGCTTACATTCTGGCGATCGAAGCTCTTCATGCAGCTCAAGCCATTGACCTTCGTGGCGGTTTGCGCTTGGGTGAGGGTACCGGAGCTGGATATGAACTACTGCGTTCTGAAATACCTTTCCTGTCCGAGGACCGCAATCAGACTGTGGATATCGAACGGGCTTACCGTTTGTTTAAGGATGGTAAATGGCTCAATGCAGTGAGAAATAAATTTGGTAATCATATTAATAATTAATTATATCAATAGATTGATTATGGTTTTGATCTATATTTTTCAAAATGATGATTCAAGGAGAATGGAGTCTTTCTAAATGAATGGCATCAAATGCTCACTTGAGGCAGGCCGGAGCGCCTGCTATACCATCAATCAAGCTGAATAGAACAACGCCATTTTTCAGGGAAAAAGAATTGTAGGACTGACAGCCGGGCTGCCCTTTTCGGGGAAGTTCCGGTTTTTTATGTTTATTCTCGTAAACTTAAGAATTTCCCGAATTTTTTGATCGTAACTTTCTTATTTGCCTTCCACTAAGATCACTCCTTAGCTCTCTATGCTGTGATATAATCTCAATTCAGAAAATTAGATTTGGAGTTAGAAGAGGCACGTCTCTCAAGCGTTTGGGCTGGGAAAGAAAAATCACTTGGAGTAAGTATCTTCAAACGGGAAGTTTGTCAAAACCGTATAAGCTTCTCGTCATAGGAGATAATAATAAAATTATACAGGGAGCAATCGCGTATAAATACGAAGAGGGATTTGTTTATGGCGAACTTCCCGGAAGCGCTCCTGTCAATCGTCACAACAATCCTTTGAGAGCGTTTACTAATATATTATTAGATAAAGCTTGCCGGAAAAGTTTCGAAGTTGGGTTGATGGTTTTATTTGTTTTTGCCAAGAGGTTCCTCCCTAATTAACAGCATTTTTGCACCTTATTTTTCTTGAAAATAATTAAATAAGGTAAATAAGTACATTTTTGTATCTTGTTTTCCGAAAAAACACACCGGATGGGGTATTGTGGAGGATTTAAGATACAATATTGCACTTAATCTCCATTACCCTTTAGTTGCGGCGAATTTAAGGTACGAAAATGCCGTTAATTACATTCGATCCTTCTTGTATAAGCTCTCTTTTTTTCTGGCTATGTTTGGTTTTTAAATACGTTCTATGATAAACTTAACCTGAAGCGGATGTTTCCATGGATGAAGTTGGAAAAGGCATCCACGCTTTTATCCAGAACTTCAACAATCAAATGCTGGTGAAGTAAATATATAGGGATGCGATAAACGCATTCCTTTTTGTTTGGAACAAGAATAATTCATACTTTCATATCTCCATAACTACAAGAAACAGGAGGTAAATGATGACAAGAAATATTGTTCACGTCCCTTACGGCTATGAGCCGCCCGTCGAGCAGCGTAAAGGCACTTTGATTTTCTATGATTCATTTGAGCATATCCAAAGCTTTGAGCTTGCGGCAGCAGCCAAGACCGCTACGGATCGCAAGTTCACTAAATTAGTGCTCTATCCGCTGCATGAAGAGACCGTGCGCCGTTTGTCCAAAGAACCAGTCCAAGCTTTTTACAAGCGGGAGGATCGTCTGCATGAATGGAAAAGAGAACAGGGTGTGTCCTTCATAACGGTTGAAGGCTGGGAAGGAAAGAGGAAGAAATATACACCGCTAGATTCTGCGCTTCGTCATCTGACGGAGAGATATCCGGCTCCGCATTTTTTATATCTGACACCGGATATGGCGAACCAATTCGCCTCGTTTTCCTCTTTTGAAGAGTGGATTGTGAAAATTCGCCTGCTCTTGTCGGAAGCGCCGGCATTTCTCCATCCGCGTCTGGAGAAGTATCGCCACCGCTGGGACGCAGCTGAATAATAATACTGAAGTTATATCAAATAAACCCCGGTCAGAATTATGGAATCGTGTCCATAACTCCGTCCGGGGTTTCTGTTATGACTTAATGCGTGCTGCTTTGCTTGCGACGATAGGTATACATTCTCCATTGATAATGGATGAAGCAGCCGATGCAGAAGCCGAGAATAGCTACAGTTGCAGCAACGGCAACCAGTGCAGTGAATATGTAGGCGGCAACGGTCCAGCCTACTAAGAAGCTGAGCAATCCGGCAGCAAGGCAGCCCACAGCGATGCTTTGGTTGAACTGCTGCTGATCCCAATCCTCAAGGACATACGCAGAGCGTTCTTTTCTAAGAAAAGTGGCAGCCAGCTTGATGACAGGATTATATCCGAAGATCAGGCCCGATAATCCGGCTGCGAGCGGCAGTGCAAGAATCCAGTATTGCCCGGTAAACCAGGTTATCAGGACAGAAAGAACTATAAAGCTCTGGTTGGTTTTCACAAGTGGGCGCGGAATGCCTTTGGTACCATTGCTCACATTAATCACACCTAACATATTGGAATAATTATAGTATAACGGTGGCTTAGGCGTTTGGGAAGACATCATCTGTTTTTATATAGGTTAAACAATCGTATTCAATGAGATTGCAAGCAGCATAGGGTTCGCCTGACCTACCGAAAATTGAAAGTTCGTAAATCAAATTCATGTATTGCGCTTCAACCTAAACATAAGATAGGATAGAAATTAGAAAAAAGAATATAACGTTATAATGTTTAGAATGCGAATTCGGCATAGCGTAGAGGGCACAGGGAAGGTTATTAGTGGGAATATTGAGGAGGATGAGAAGATGAAGTTGTGGTTTGAGGGTGACATATTGGCTCTGCTGCCTGGAATCGAGATTCTGGCTGATGAGTTAGGGATTCAGCTTGAGGAAGACGGAATGCCTGTCCGGGTAGAGAGTTCCAGTGAAGGCATAGAGGTCGGCTGTGAGGATGGCCAAGGGTATATTAGGTATGAACATATCCACCAGTTTTTCCGCGGACTTGGTCTACTGGTCCAACACGCTCGAAAAAGCGCGGTATTCCATATCACTGAACAGCAGCAATTTGATCTCGTCGGCCCGATGTTCGACCTATCCCGCAACGCGGTGCTGACCACGGACAGCTTCAAGGATATGCTGAACAAGATGGCCTTGATGGGACTGAATACAGTCATGCTCTATATGGAGGATACATACGAAATCGAGGGCGAACCTTATTTCGGGTATATGCGGGGCCGTTATTCGCAGCAGGAACTTCGCGAGATCGACGATTATGCGGCTCAGTTCGGCATCGAGGCCTTCCCAAGCATTCAGACGTTGGCGCATATGGAGGAATTTCTGAAGTGGGAGCCGGTGTCCCATTATAAGGATACAAAAGGTGCGCTGCTGGTAGGTGAGGATCGTACGCTGAGTTTGGTCGAACGCATGATTGAGTCGGCTAGTGCACCGTTCCGCAGCCGCAAAATCCATATCGGAATGGATGAGGCTGAGGAGCTGGGCCGGGGCAAATATCTCGACCGAAACGGATACAGTAGCCGATTCGACATCATGACTTCACATCTTGAAAAGGTGCTGGACATTGTACGCAGGCGCGGACTTGAACCGATGATGTGGAGCGACATGTTCCTGAAGCTCGCTTCCGGGAACGGCAGTGAATACTATGACGCGGAAACGTCGATACCAGAAGAGATGCAGCGCCGCATTCCTAAAGATGTAGACATGGTGTATTGGGATTACGTGCACACGGAAGCCGAGGAGTATGAGCAATTAGTCGCGAAGCACCGACCTCTCGGGTCAAAGCTGGCTTTTGCCGGAGCTGTGTGGATCTTTAATACATTCGGGGTTAACTACGGCTTGTCTCTCAAGGCGTCAGATACGGCACTGCAGGTGTGTAAAAGAGAAGGCATCAACGAGGTGTATGCTACAATGTGGGGGGATGACGGCAACGAAGGGAATCCGTTCGCTGCGCTGCTAGGCCTGCAGTTGTATGCAGAGCATGCTTACTCACCGGAACGTCCAGAGTGGGGGCATCTTGCGGAGCGTGTAAAATTCTGCACCGGGATTGAGGCAGATAGCTACCTTCTGATGAAGGATCTGGACGAAACGCCCGGGGCTGAACCGGACAACCGTGTGCAGAGCAACCCTTCGAAGTTTTTGCTGTATCAGGATATATTGCTTGGACTGTTCGACCATCAGATTGAGGGGCTGGAGCTGACCGCCCATTACGAAGCACTTGAGCAGAGCCTGGCGGAGCGCCGTGCTACCGATCCTGCCGCAGCCCAGATGCTGGAGGTTCCGGAAAAGTTGTGCGCAGTGCTGAAACGCAAAAGTCTAATCGGCATCGAATTAAAGCGGGCATATGACGCCGGCGATAAGGCAGCGCTGGTCCTGATTGCAGAGCGGGAGTTACCGGAGATTGCAAGAGCGGTTAAGGAGCTTCGGGCAGCGCACCGCACCGCATGGCACCACATGTTCAAGCCATTTGGCTGGGAGGTGCTGGACATCAGGTACGGAGGTCTTGTGAACCGTCTTGATTCCGCTGCCTTGCGGCTGCTGGATTACGCAGAAGGGCGAATCGCCAGAATCGAAGAGCTGGAGCAGGAACGGCTGCCGTACAGCTCGGCAAACCGGTTCAATAATAGAGGGGCTGGATGGTGCAGCTATTATTACCGCATGGCAACGCCAAATGTATTTTTTCACGTCTTAAATCCCTTTTAATCTTCTAATATAAGGCGGCATTTCAAGCTGTTCCGACCGGTTAGACCGGATAACCGGAGCAGCTTCTTTACTACTATTCGCAAGAAATTGGAGTATGACGAGAACTTTTTTTGATAAATAGGAGACCCGGATGGCGCATGGTGTTGTACAATGATGAGCAATCGAAACAAGGAAAGGGGGAGAGGGAAATGTGGTTCAAGCGTTCTTTGAAAAGGAAGCTATCGCTGCTGCTCCTCGTAGCGATCGTATTCCCGCTGCTTGGCGCCGGAGTCGTCACTTACCGGATCGCCTCTAATCTGACAGAAAAAATCGAAAAGCAGTCCGGGATGAATACGCTCCGGCAGCTTTCGGACAAATTGGATTTTATAATCAACGACATCGAGACCATGTCAGTGTTCATTATTGGACAGCGTAATATACAATCCTATCTCGGCAGCGATAGGGAGGACATTTCCCTATACTCGCAAAGTGTGGCCTTTTTGCTGAATCTGGCTTCTTCCAAACCGTACATTTCAAATATCACTATCACCTCTGGCAACGGATATCCGGCGCTATCTAACACGACGATACTGCACTCCGGGCTGCACAATTTATTGGAGAACTCAGCTGATTATAATCCCACTCAAAAGTGGTGGACTCCGCTCTATGAGAACCAGACGACTGACGACGGCATCAAGCGCGTATTCTCACTGGTTCGTCCGATTCGCAGTACAGATAAGTTCCAGCTGCTGGGAGAAATGTCGATCAGTGTGGATGTAGACGAAATACAAGAAATGCTGGGGGACGCAGCCTGGAATGAAACAGGTCGGCTGTGGCTCATTAATCAGGATAACCGGATCATGTCTTCCCAGACAGGTGAAGGGCTGAATCGGCCGCTTGCACAGTTGCTTCCGGGGCTGGGCGATCTGAGAGGAACCGATGGTGTCCTTAAACTGGATCAGGGTGGGGAGAGTAATACGCTGCTCTATTACACATTGCCGAGTCTGAACTGGAAGCTGGTCGGCGTCATCCCGACCACAATGTATACTGCGCAGAATGAATACGTGCTTACACTTACAGCGGTAGCGATTGGCGTTGCGGCAGTGCTCGCAGGAGGACTGGTATTGTATTTTACCGCATGGGTTACACGGCCATTGACCAAGCTAGCCAGAAAGCTGAAATCTTTAAGTCCTGGAGATCCGGTCAAACAATTCGAGGTCCGCTCCACAGACGAAATCGGGATGGTTCTGCATAGTTATAATAAGCTCGGCCAGCGGATCGAGCGCCTGAAAAGTCAATTGCAGTTGGAAGAAGCGAAGAAGAAAGAGGTGGATATCCAGGCTCTCCAGGCTCAGATTCATCCGCATTTTCTATATAACACGCTGTCATCAATTCACTGGATTGCACTCATGAACAAGGACACGCAGGTAGCAGAGATGGTCGGGGCACTCGGCGACTTTCTGCGGTTCAGCCTTAACGACGGCAAGGAGTTCTGTTCCGTAGGACAGGAGGTATCGCATGCACAGAACTATGTCCACATTATGTCAAAGCGGTTCCAGGATAAATTCGATTGCACCTTCCTGATTGATCCGGAAATACAAGGGAGGACGATGCTGAAGCTGCTGCTGCAGCCGCTGATCGAGAACAGCATCATGCACGGATTGAAGAAAAAGCAGGGCAAGGGCACGATCTTCGTCCATGCCGAGCCGCGGGGAGAAGGCATGTCCTTTGTTGTTGAGGACACGGGGGTTGGCATGGATGAGGAGAAGCTGATACAGCTGCGCAGCATGCTACTAGTAGGGGAAACCAACGAACAGTCGCGATCTGGCTCCTTGAACTCAGGATATGGCCTGAGCAGTGTACACCGCCGCTTGAAGCTGCATTACGGCAACGGAGCAGGTCTTCATATCGAGAGTACGCCGGGAGGCGGCACTCGAATCTCGTTTACTATACCTGTATTGGAGGGCTAGCTGTGAATATATTGATCGTTGATGACGAGGCCATCATTCGCATGGGACTCTGTACGGTTATTAATTGGGAGGCGCTTGGCATGACGCTGCTCCCACCGGCGGAATCGGCGGAGGAGGTATTGGAGCGTATTCCCGGCGAAAGACCTGATGTCGTGTTAACTGACATAAGAATGTCAGGAATGAACGGGATTGAGCTTGCTAAAGAGATCAAGGAGCAGTTGCCTGATGTTGAGATTATTATTTTGACCGGCTACGATGATTTTCGTTACGCCCAGCAGGCGCTGCGTGAGGGAGTGACTGACTATCTGCTGAAGACCAGCGGTCCGGAGGAAGTCATCAAAGCGGTAATGAAGGCCCAGCAGAATTTGAGTATGAAGCGGGAAGCGGCAGAGCATGGAGCGGTTTCAGCAGCAGCGCTGCGAAGTCGTCTGCTTGAAGAATGGTTGACGGGCGGGGGCAGGCGATCCTCGGACACGGCAGGCTTTAAGCCGGTAATAGACTGGCTCCAGCAGAATGGTGTCCTCTCAAAGGATGAGAGCTGCGGCGCTCAGCCGATGCGGGTACTGCTGGTCGGCGCTTCTGGCTGGGGAGATGAACGGTTCAGTGAGCTGATTTTGGGAAGCGCGGAGAACCGTCTACAAGAGCTTTTGCCGTGCGTTACGTTGGTTCGTAACCATACAATCATCGTTGCACTCCGTGCTGAAGAAGGCTGGCCCTGTATGCGAATGTTAGAGAAAGCGCTATACCAGGTGCGGGAAATGCTCAAATGCGATCTCTTTGCCGCAGCGGGAGAAATCGTTCATTCGCTCAGCGAGCTGCCACAGTCCTACGAGGAAGCAGCTAAGATTTATGCCTATCGGGTCTTGTTCGGAGATCAAGGTCTGTACGGAATGAAGGATATTGAGCGGCGCCGGGGAGGTCGAACAGTCTGTTCGGAGAAGGAGGAGCGAGAGCTTCTAGGGCTGCTGATTCAGAATTATGCGACTCAGCTGCATGCCTGGACTCACCGGATCATAGAGGAGCAACTTCAGGACCCTGATGCAACCCCGACAGCGCTGCAGGCTTATCTGCAGTCGATCATTATCGTTGCGCACCGCTGGCTGGACCGGAACCGGGAGATTGGCGCTAGCGAGCCAACGGCGGTTCCGATCTTCACCTTTGAGGCCGGCGTACGGCTGGAAGACGAGCTTTTCCGTCAGCTACTGAACGTCATGAACGAGTTTCACCAGGGGGCTAGCGACAGCCGCTACGCTTACATCCAGCGTGCCATCGCATATATACGAAATCACCTCAACCAACAACTGAGCCTGCAGCAGGTCGCCGGAGTCGTCCATTTGACCCCCAACCACTTCAGTGAGGTCTTCAAGCGGGAGACCGGTCAGGGCTATATAGAATTCGTGACCAGAGAACGGATGCTCCGGGCGGGCCGCTTGCTTCTCACGACACAGAAGAAAATCGGCGAGATTGCGGGTGAGGTCGGTTATGAGGATATGAAATATTTTAGCCAGCAGTTCAAAAAAATAATGGGCAGCACACCATCTGAATACCGATTGTCTAATGTTAACTAACGTGACTTAAATGTGTTACGTATAGGGTTATTTCACAACTATTTCTGAAAATCATGTCCGTTTTCATGCCATAAACCGAATTTTGTCTACCCTGTTCCTGTAGAATGTCTCCTGTTGGCTCCGCCCTCGCACACCTATACTAAATGTATAAATAGAACTTAAGGAGGGCATGGCAATGAAAAAGAAAACACTCGCCATTACGGCCTGTACAACAGCAATGACGTTACTGCTTGCAGCATGCGGAGGAGGTAACACGGGAAACTCAGGTACAGCGGAGGAGGGTAATAAAGCCGGAACAGCCTCCCCAAAAATCAAGCTATCCATCTGGCATAATTTCTCCGGCGACGACCTAAGAGCCAAAGCAGTACGCGCTCAGATCGACAAGTTCAAGGCCGAGCACCCTGAAATCCAGTTGGACGCCCAAGCCATTCCTCCTGACGGTTACCGCCAGCGTCTGAAGACTGTGGCTGCAGCCGATGAAATGCCGGATGTCTTCTTTACCCAATCAGGGACGTCTATCAAAGAGTTCTACGATGGCGGGTTGATCCAACCGATTACGTCCTTGCTTGATGAGCATCCTGAATGGAAGAATAATTTCATTCCAGGTTCGCTGGATACACTGTCCTTTAACGGAGAAGTGTATGCGACACCGCTAAGTGGCTCTGCAACGTCTTTCCTGTTCTATAACAAATCTCTTTTTGAAAAATACAATGTTAAGGTTCCAACCACTTGGGATGAGATGATGACGGCGGTTAAAACGTTTAACGACAATAAAATCACCCCGATTTCACTTGGTAATAAAGCATCATGGTTGGCACAGTCCAGTATCATTTCGTCCCTGGCGGATCGCGCAACTGGAACTGACTGGTTCAAGAAGGCGGTTAATCAGGACGGCGCTAAATTCACCGATCCGGAATTTGTGCAGGCCCTGACTTATTTTAAACAATTATCCGACGCTAAAGCGTTTCAGCCCGGCTTCAACAGCTTGGACAATACGCAGATGGAACAGTATTTCGTCGAAGGTAAAGCTGCAATGATGATCGATGGCGCATGGGCCCTGACAAATATGGCTGCATCCGGTACGGAAGAACAGCTGAACCAGGTGGACGTGACAATTCTGCCTTCTGTTCCTGGGGGCAAAGGTGATCCAAAATCCATGTCCGGCGGCTCGGGCGGTGGTCTTGCGCTCAGCAAGCGTGCAACAGGCGATCAGCTTAAAGCGGCGCTGGAGCTGATATATACCGTCAGCGGCCCGGATGCCATGAAAGCAATCGCAGGCAGCAACTCGATCGTGACGTACAATGTGGATCTGGATGAGTCGCAGGTTATGCCGCTGTTCTACAAAGCGTACAACCTGTACAAATCGGTGAAGCTGACGCCAGTCTATGATGCCTATCTAACCTCCTCGGCTACGGAAGCAGTGAATAACGGATTGCAGGAGCTCTCTATGGGCGGCAAACCGGAAGACATTGCGAAGAAGATTCAAGATGCCCAGGCTCGCGATCTCGGCAAATAAGTTCATCTCACGCCCTGTACCGCAACCTGAAACTTCTTGTATGAACAGTGTCCGTCTTCTGAGCGGAGACGGACGTCCGTTCACTTCTTTTATCTTACAACGACACGTAACCAAAGGAGGCCGCCTATGGCATTCACGAACCGACTCAGAAGCTTTATTATCATTGGGCTGCTGCCTGCCTTGACGATCTATTTACTCTTCGTTATTGTTCCTATTCTCTGGTCTGCGTACTACGGTTTTTTTGACTGGAAAGGCATTGGTGCCGCCCGCTTTATTGGTTTAGATAACTACGCCGAAGCGCTCAAGGACCCTATTTTCTGGCGGGCGCTCAAGAACAACCTAATCATCGTCGCCGCCTCGATTCTGGGGCAACTGCCGATCGCTCTTTTACTGTCTCTCATTCTCAGAAAAAGCACGCTGTTTCACCGGTTTGTCCGCTCCGCTGTTTTTATGCCCATGGTCGTATCGAGCATCGTGATCGGATTGATCTGGGGTTATATCTATCACCCGCAGATCGGGATACTGAATGTACTGTTGGAGCAGATTGGGCTTAGCTCCTGGATTCGCGATTGGCTCGGCGACCCGAACATCAATATGTATTCGGTCAGTGCGCCGGTGATCTGGGCGAACATCGGACCTTACCTGATTATTTTTCTATCCGCGATTCAGAACATCTCTTCGGATGTGGAGGAGGCGGCCAAGATTGACGGGGCTATTAAGGGGAAGTGGCTGTATCTCATAGTCATTCCGATGATCTGGGATACAATTAAGGTAGCAATCGTGTTATGCATATCAGGAAGTCTTAAAGCGTTTGACCTGATTTTTGTCATGACGGGTGGGGGGCCTGCGCAGTCCACTGAACTTCTGGCCACGTACATGTACAACAATACCTTTGAAATCTACCGTTACGGCTACGGGTCGGCGGTTTCTACCTTAATTATTATTATCAGCATGATTCTGGTGCTCGGCAGTCAGGTACTGATGCGGAAGAGGGGGATGGAATGAAAACGATCACTCCCGGCAGAGTGCCTAAAACCACGACGAACACTTCGTCCAGAGTCCTGAATTTCAGAGCTTCCTGGCTCCTTCATCTCTTTCTTCTTGCGTATGCGCTGGTTACGCTGTACCCGCTGCTGTGGCTATTTATTAGTTCCTTTAAATCAAATCAGGAATTCTTCGGCAGTCCATTCGCACTACCGTCCGTCTGGCAGTTCGAAAACTATACCCGGGCTTGGGAAATCGGTGGCATTGGTAAAGCATTCCTGAATTCGGTTATCGTCTCTGTCTTATCATTGGTACTGACTCTATTTCTGGGAACACTCACGGCCTTTATTGTATCCCGCCTGAATTTCCGCTTCAAAGGCTTCATTATGATGCTATTCGTGCTCGGGATGCTGATTCCCATTCATAGCACATTGGTGCCGCTCTTTATTCTGATGAAGAGTCTCGGTATCCTGGATACGTACGCTTCGCTGATTCTGCCGTATACAGCCTTTGAACTGCCGATCGCAGTCTTCGTCATTGCAGCCTATCTGACTTCCGTGCCGAAAGAGCTGGAAGAAGCGGCTATGATCGACGGCAACGGATACTGGGGGATTTTCTATCGGATTATCGTTCCACTGGCAGTTCCCGCCATGGCTACTGTGTCTATTCTCGGCTTTCTCAGATTCTGGAATGATTTTGCGTTCGCGCTCGTCTTTATCAATAAACAGGCGCTGAAGACACTGCCGCTCAGCCTGTCGATGTTCTCGGATGGCTACGGTACGGACTACAGCCTGACGATGGCCGCCATGTCGATCGCAGTCATTCCGACTATTATCATTTATCTGCTATTTCAGAATCAAATAATGAAGGGGATGGTGGCAGGAGCCGTTAAAGGCTGATCCTCATCTATATCAATATCATAATAAAGCAAAGGCAAGGCCTTCAGTTCACTGAAGTGCCTTGCCTTTTTATGCCTTGGGATTCTCCCTAAATTAAGCTGTGCCAAGCTGAATCTTGCCTGAATATATCGATGATTATTTGTTAATCGCTAGTTGTGTAAAATGTCTTAATCTTAAGAAAATAAAAATTGACACATTTCCTGGGCTGTGGTTTTATTATATAGACCAATTGTTATAATGCAAAGGAAGTGTCGGGTTGTCTAATAAGCCGAATGCACGTGAAGCCATACTGGATACTGCTTCGCGGCTATTTTTCACGCAAGGCTATCATGCAACGGGTCTGAGCCAGATTATCAAAGACAGCGAATCGCCGAAGGGATCACTCTATTATTATTTTCCCCACGGTAAGGAGGAGCTGGCACTAACTTGTATCAACCGCACCAGTGAGATTGTAGCCTGCAAGCTTAGACATTGTATGGAGACTAGCGAATCCGCTGCGAAGGGGATACAGGATTTTATTCTGGACATGGCCAAGGAGGCTGTGGATTCTTCATTCGAAGGCGTAGTTCCGTTCAGCTTCTGGCTGGCCGTAGAAACGTCCTGTATCAGCGAAGAGCTGCGAGCCGCATGTCAATCTGTATTTAAAGACTGGCAGGAGGTGATCAAAGAACGTTTGCTGACAGAAGGTACTGAAGAAGAAATAGCGACGACTCAGGCGTCCGCAGTGGTATCTTTGCTAGAGGGATCACTGCTTCAGGCGCTGACTTACCGGGATGAGCAACCGCTGCTTGCGGCGGTCAAGATTGTTCCGGCTTTGCTTAGCATAACAGAGAGAGAATAATAGATTTTCAGGAGGATAAGAGAGTGGACACAACTTTACACAAACAGCAACAGTCAGAAGAAAAAAAATTCAGGACAATGCCGATCCTGATTTCCTTGTTGCTCAGCGGTTTTATCGGGATGTTCAGTGAGACGGCACTCAATGTCGCGTTAAGCGATCTGATGAATGTACTGCAAATCACACCGTCGACCGCACAATGGCTGACAACAGCGTACTTGCTAACACTAGGTATTCTCGTGCCGATTTCCGGTTTACTGCTACAATGGTTCACAACAAGACAGTTGTTTGTGGCCGCGTTAATTTTTTCAATCTTAGGTACTTTCCTGGCGGCGATTTCGCCGAACTTTGAGTTTCTGTTGACAGCGAGAGTGGTACAGGCGATGGGTACGTCGCTGCTGCTGCCGCTAATGTTCAATACGATCCTTGTAATTATTCCAGCTGAAAAAAGAGGCGCGGCGATGGGGATGATCGGACTAGTCATCATGGTTGCCCCGGCGATTGGGCCTACGATTGCCGGTCTGTTGATCGAAAGCCTCAGCTGGCATTGGATTTTCTGGTTGTCATTGCCGTTCCTGGTGATTGCTCTGCTGTTCGGAATCGTGTACATGCAGAACGTTACCGAAGTTACTAAGCCGAAAATTGACGTGCTGTCCATCATCCTGTCTTCACTTGGTTTTGGCGGAATCGTCTTCGGGTTCAGCAGTGCTGGGGAAGCCGAGGGCTGGGGCAGTCCGAAAGTAATCTTTTCTATCGTTGTAGGTGTCGTCGCTTTGCTGCTCTTCGTTATTCGTCAAAACACAATGAAGAAGCCGATGATCAACCTGCGTGCCTTCAAATATCCGATGTTCGTAGTCGGTGTGGCGATGGTCTTCATCTGTATGATGGTTATTCTGTCGTCCATGTTGATTCTGCCAATGTATTTGCAGCAAGGTCAAGGTTATACGGCCTTCAAAGCAGGCTTGCTGTTGTTGCCGGGTGGTCTGATCAATGGTTTGATGTCTCCAATTATGGGTCGTCTGTTCGATAAGTATGGTCCAAAATGGCTGGTCATTCCGGGTCTAGTGATTGTCGCAGTTACACTGTGGTTCTTCTCCAGCATTAATGCCGCTTCGACGGTTGCTTTCATTATCGTACTGCACAGCGCGCTGATGATCGGGGTATCGATGATCTTCATGCCTGCACAGACGAATGGTATCAACCAGTTGCCGATGGAGCTGTATCCTGACGGTACGGCAATCATGAATACACTGCAGCAAGTAGCGGGTGCCATTGGTACAGCGCTTGCGGTCAGCATCATGACGGCAGGTTCGAAGAATTACCTGAAGGGTGTCGACAATCCTGCCGATCCCGCTAATCTGCTTCCTGCATTCACGCAAGGGGTGCAGAACGCCTTTATCTTTGGTCTGATTATGTCCGTAGTCGGATTGATACTGGCATTCTTCATCAGACGTGTTATTGTTCAGCATAAAGCGCAAGCTCCAATGCACTAATAGTTATTAAAAACAAAGCGCACTCGCTACGGCGGGTGTGTTTTTTCATTTTCACATAAATCCAAGCGTAACCTTCATAACCTTTATTAATCGAATCAAGAGGAGTGAAGTGGATGTCAGATATGTTCGTAGTTCGTTCTCTGGAAGAGGTTCGCTTTTGGTCGAGGATAATGAAGGAACATTCCTTTTTCTTGAGGCTCGGATTTCGTTGTGAGGATACCACACTGATTAATGAAGCCAATCACTTTTATCGAACCTTCGAAGGAATCGAGCGACGGGCGCTTGCATTCACAGATGACGCAGATCCTGCGACCATTCGTCAGTTCAATATTGAAGTTCATACCTCGGTGTGTCACATCTGGGCTTTTAAGCGTAAGGTGCTTGGGCTAATATTGACCTGCCAGCTTCCGGGAGGAACCAATTTCCCCCTTCTAGTAGATCACGTAAGCAGAGAAGCCAACTATTTTAGAAAACGTTTGGAAGAATTAAACCAGGGCCAATTAGAGCCATTACACGATGCCATTATTGATGAGAACGTGTTCTTCTTACGTATCATGGCAGACCATGCCAAATTTATAGGGCATCTTTTGGACCCCTCTGAACGAAAGCTTGTTGACCAAGCCCGTGATTTTAGTCATGATTTTGATCAATTGCTGTTCCAGGCCAGAGATATTGAATCTATGCGACCCCAATCCCAGACCGGTCCGATTTTAAGTCAATTTCTGGATCAGAACAGAGTATCCGTAAAATCATTGCGTGATTTCAAAAAGACAGCCAGGGATTTGATCGACCAATGCAAAATAAAAAGCATTATTCATCCCTTGCTTGCAGATCATGTATTCCGTGAAGCTGAAAGATTTTTAGAGATTATAGACATGTTCGAAAAATCACTTACTGGAAAAAATAACACTTGGATTCATCACTAAATACTCCATCTTGGAAATTCTCGACCAATAGCGGCACTGGTATGCGTTCAGTATAGTGAGAGGATTGGATTCAAAGCCTCTCACTATCGTCTGGACTGGACACTTCCAGTGGTTTACTGTATTATATACCTAGATTTACTAAGCATAGATATACAAGGTATACTATTTTCCCAATAACTGTGGAAGGAGTGCATCCCATTTGAAAGTGAGTAAAGAAATGCTGAAGGGCAGCACGACAACGTTGATTTTGACCCTGCTGCTAGACAAGCCTCTGTACGGATATGAATTGATCAAAGAGCTGGAGAACCGATCCCAGGGCGTTTTTTCACTTAAGGAAGGCACGCTGTATCCCATTCTGCACACGATGGAGAGCGAGCGCTGGGTAGAGGCTTACTGGCTGGAGGTAGAAGGGCGCAAGCGCAAGTATTATCGGATACTGGATGAGGGAAAAGCGAAGCTGAAGGAAAAAAGAGCGGAGTGGCTGCTGTTCCGGCGGGCCGTGGACGATGTGCTGGGAGAGGGCGGGGTATGATGAATGAACAGGGTCACCGTAAGCGGTTTCTCGATCAGGTGTGTCTGGAGGTGCGGTCCAAAGACATGCATGACGATATCCGGGAGGAGCTTTCCGGCCATCTGGAAGAGTTAATTCAGGACCGGCAAGCACAAGGCTATCCTCAGGCGGAGTCAGAGGTTTGGGCCGTTGCCCAGATGGGCGATCCTCGGTCGCTCGGCAAAACGCTGAACCGTGTACATAAACCGCGGATGAATTGGGGATTGCTAGGGGCCGTGTTGTTTTTTGCGGCATTAAGCCTTGTAATGATGCTATCTGTAGATTCGAATCCTGCAAGTGCAATGCAGGGCTGGAGCTTTTTTAGAAATCAGACCTATTACATGATCATCGGACTAATTTTAATGCTCGGACTGTACTTTGTTGATTTTCGGAAATTGCAAAAGCTTGCCTGGCCGTTGTACATCGGCACCTTGATAGGCATAATAGTATTGTACTCGGGTGGGACAACTATCAACGGTGTAGCCTTCCTGATTTTGAGAGTGGTGCATTTCCCGATTACGCTGAGTTTCTTGACTCCTTTTCTGTGTATCGCGTTAGCTGGCATCTTGACGGGTTCAAAAGAATCTTTTTTCGCCTCGGTGCGATATCGCCGATGGATAGAATTGCTGATCGTTGCTTTTCCACTTCCACTACTTGCAATGTTCCATTCCTTACCCGAATTGATCAGTTATTCATTAATTGCATTGACTGTATATGTTTGGTGTACTCGTCAATGGCAATGGGCGCTGGGGCTAGCTTCGGTTTTAGTAGCTATAACTGCCGTTAAAGCGTGGAATACACCCTCCTTTGTGGAACGGTTTCAAGGTGCATTCGATCCGAACGCACATGCGACAACTAGTGGATATATGTACATTCAGATTCGCGATGTGGTCAGATCCGCCGGATGGTGGGGTCATGGATTTGCCAATCTCCCGGAATATTTGCCTTATCCTCATACAGACATGCTTCCCGTTTACCTGGTCTATTGCTTTGGCTGGGCTGGCGGTCTGCTGCTATTAGGTATGGTGTTATGGTTTACAGCCAGACTGGTCAAGGCTTTGCACCTGATTCGAGACCCTTTTGGCAAAGCGCTGGTTTTGACACTCGGTAGTACGCTAGTCATTCGTTTGCTTTATGGATTGTCTATTATGAGTGGAAAGATGGTACTGAGTAGTATTGCTTTTCCATTTCTAAGTTATGGCGGTCATGTCATTATGGAATTCGCTGCGGTTGGGCTGCTTTTGGGTATCTATCGAAGAAAAGATATGATGCCAACAGCTCCGTTTCATCCAATAAAGTAAGTGTAACCTGCCCCTTAACGGAAGTTGGGGGTTATTTTATTGTATTTTTCTAGTAAAATAATCGACAGAGTAGATATACCTGATGATAGGAAAGAGGAGACTGTAACCATGAAGCAGCATACAAAGGTGCTGAGGAGATTTTCATGCATAGGCGCCGCTCTTATGCTATTAATGACAGCTTTGGATTTGGGGGATTATGCCTCAGCTGCGAACACTGGAGTAAGTTCTGAAAGTGTTGACAATTTGGAGAATTCCGGTCAATCCAAGTCATTGTCGACGCCTGAGAAGGGGCATAAACTACCCCAAGGTTTTGTTTATCTGGACGAAATCATTCCTTCTGCACAATACGAGATTCGTTATTACAGCAGTAACAACTTTGTTGGAAAACGTATCGATGGCTATAAAGCGCCTTTAGCGATTATGTCAAAACCCGCAGCTAATGCGCTTAAGGCAGTCAGCGATAACCTGGCACGCCAAGGCTATATTCTGAGAATCTATGACACCTACCGTCCGCAAAAGGCGGTTAATCATTTTATCAGATGGTCGAAGGATGCTAGCGACATCAAGATGAAACAGCAGTATTACCCCGCACTCGATAAAAAGAATCTGTTCAAGCTCGGCTTTATCTCCAGTAAATCCGGTCATTCGCGAGGCAGCACGGTGGACCTGACACTGGCTTACCTAAAAAACGGTGCGGCTGTGGACATGGGTAGCCCTTATGATTTTTTCGGTCCCATTTCATATTACGACACAAAGCTGATCAGTAAGACACAGATGGCCAACCGCAAAATCCTTAAGGATGCCATGATGAAGGAGGGTTTCCATCCCTACAGCAAAGAATGGTGGCATTTTACTTTAAAGAAGGAACCTTATCCCGGGAAATATTTTGATTTTGACGTGGAGTAGCATTCATTATTGAGAATGAAGGGGAGAATGATTATGAGCTTACCCGTAATTAACAAGGAACTGGCCAAACGGCTGCAGCAGGCTGAAATTAGCTTCTTTACCTCCAGAATAGCTTCCATCGGCGAACGGTCTGGCAACCCCATGGGTGTGGAGATCCGGCATTTCGGAACGGCTACAGCTTATTACATACAGGAGATGCCATGGGCGCTTTTTAACTCAGTTAAAGGGATTACAGACGCTGAGAAAGATGAGCTTGGAGCGGTTGCAGATTTCTACCGGGCCAGGGACCGGCATTTTCAAATCGAGATTGACCCCTCTGAAAGCAGTCCGGCGTTGTTGGGAACATTAGCGTCACTCGGGTTGTACCAGCACAGTTTTCAATCCGTGTTATATGGACTACCTATTGCGCAGCCAGCTCAGCTTCCCGTGAATATCACCGTTACCGAGGTGGTGGATGAGGTTCTCTTTGACACGTATGCGGAGGTGCATTGTCTGGCTTCAGGTATGTCATTGGATGCTAAAGGACACTTTATCAGCAACAATATCGGGCTTCTCCATCGTACAGGCTGGAAGCTATTCCTCGGCTTCTGGGAAGGGCAGGCAGCAGCCGTCGCCGCTATGCATATTCATGAAGGTGTTGCCTCCTGTGCACTCGCTGCGACCCTGCCAGCCTTCCGGGGACGCGGGCTCCAGAGCGCTTTGTTACAAAGACGTTTGCACGAAGCCTACAGGGCAGGCTGTGAACTGGTAGCCGGGCAGGCCGCATACGGCAGTGTCAGCCAAAATAATATGGAGCGCGCTGGACTACGGATTGCCTGGACCCGAGCGATATGGAGGCCGTTACCCTGAGATTGTGTTCTACTCATAACCCTCAGAATATATGAAAGCGGTGTTTTCCAATAAGGAGAGCACTGCTTTTTTTTACAGGTAGAAGTGTCTAATCTTAGCTATTGACAATGTCAGGTGTTCGGGTGTAAATTAATGTTCGGTTAAACAGTGTTTAAAACAGTGATTACATGAAGAGTGAAGATTGTACTAATGAATTATTTAGTATGTCTCCAGGGAAAGTATAACGTGTGATGACCAAACTGCCGGATAGAAGGAACAGAGTACACCCTTTACCTGATGTTGACTATTGACAAGAGCAGGCGTTCGGGAGTACATTAGTGTTCGATTAAACAGTGTTTAAAACAATGATTACATAAAGAAAGGAGGTTGTAACGGTAGCGATGAACACACTGGACCAGAGCGCAGACCATTCAGAGAAAGATACAAAACAAACGATTTTGGATGCTACGGTGATGTTGATCAAAGAGGAAGGGTTCCAATGCGCGACACTGCGTAAAATTGCCGCCAGAGCTGAAACTAATCTTGCGCTCGTGAATTATTATTACGGCTCCAAGGAAAGTCTAATGACTGATGCCGTTCGTGTATTGCTTTCAACGTTCGATGATGCCTTCCAGGCACTTGAAGATGTCTCCTTGCTGCCGCAGGAGCGGCTCAAGCAATTTTTAAGTCGGTATGTTGTGAATCTTCTCCGATATCCCGGGTTGGCCAGACAGGTACTGGAGCAGGGACCCCAGATCATGTGCTCACCTACAGAATATGATCGTTATGCCAAAATCCTGAGAGTCAAAAAAATGCACAATACATTGAAAGAGATCACTCATGTAGAGGACGATAACCGTCTGCAACTGATCATGCTTCAGCTGTATGGAGCCGTGGTGATTCCAGCGCTGATTACAAACATGCCTGGCAAGCGGGAACAGATCACGCCGGTGTTTAACCTTCCGGCTCTCGATGAGCAGATTGATACTCTGTTTGAGCATTATTTCAACAAATATAATTTATAGAGAAAAGAGTGGAGAAAAGCATGTCAAATAGTGTGAATGGAAATACAGCAGGAGGGCAGGCTTTCTCATTGAAAGCAATTATTCCTCCATTACTTGCGATTATCGTGGGTATGATTATGGTTATTCTGGATGGTACGGTCGTCAATGTCGCCGTTCCTAAACTTGTCGATTACTTCTCGACAGACCTCAAGACAGTGCAGTGGGCCATTACAGGCTACACACTAGCCCTGGCTGCGGTCATTCCGCTGGCTGGCTGGATGACAGACCGTTTTGGCTCTAAGCAGGTCTTTCTGGCTACGGTAATCATGTTCGTACTGGGTTCCGTACTGTGCTCCATAGCTCAAACTTCGGGCCAACTTGTTCTTTTCCGCGTAATTCAAGGTCTTGGCGGCGGGATGGTTGCCCCAATCGGGATGGCAATGGTCTTCAAACTGGCACCGCCAGAACGTAGAGGTTCCATTATGGGGATGCTCGGGATTCCGATGCTGCTTGCCCCAGCCCTTGGACCGATTCTCTCCGGTTGGCTGGTGGAGTACGTAAGCTGGCACTGGATCTTCCTGATCAACCTGCCAATTGGTATCGTAGCTGTTATTCTGGGCATTAAATACCTGCCGGCTTCCGAGAAAAAAGGCAGAACACATCTCGATCTGCTGGGCATGATCCTGGCACCGATCGCTTTCTCCATGCTGGCTTATGGCGTTAACGAAGGCGGTGGTGGCAGCTGGTCGTCCACATCGACAATCGTAGGGTTGTCCGTTGGTGGCGTAGCTCTGGTCTTGTTCGTTATCGTCGAGCTCCTGCATAAGCATCCGCTGCTGGAACTGCGCGTTTTCCGTTCTTCCGACTTTACCCGCGGTATTATCCTGACTTGGGTAACACAAGCGGCACTATTCGGTACCATGTTGTTCGTTCCGCTCTACCTTCAGCAGATCCGCAATTTCTCACCACTTGAGACTGGCTTGATACTGCTGCCGCAGGCGCTGGCTGCCGGTTTCGGAATGCCGATTGGAGGTCGGCTGTTCGACAAGATCGGTGCACGTCCGCTTGCTTTTGTCGGCTTGACGATTATCTCTATTGCACTATTCATGTTGTCGGGTATCACAATGGACACCGCACTTCCGCAGATTATGGTGTACCTGTTCATGATGGGTCTGGGTATGGGCTTGACCATGATGCCGCTGAACACACATGTTCTCAATTCCGCACCGCGTGAATGGGTTGGCCGTGTAACGCCTCTTACTGCAGCTGCACAACAAGTTATTGTTTCCTTTGCTGTAGCAGGTATGACCGGATACCTAACCAGTCAAATCGCAACCCATATGGGTGAGATGGGCAAAGGCGGCAACCCGCTGGCAGCCTCTGTATTAGCTTTCAATGATGTCTTCTTCCTGGCTGGCTGTATCGCCGTGGCCGGTGTAGTCATCAGTATTATCCTGCGCAAGCCAAAGGTAGCATCGGCTAACCCTGAAGAGGGCAAGAAGGCGGATGCGGCTATGATGATGGGGCACTAAGCCACTGATCACAGGACTCCGTAATGCATAGTTATAGCACAAAAAACCGCAAGTCTCCCGTTCATGGAGGCTTGCGGTTTTTGCTCTGTAGGAGTATAAGGGGGCAGCACAGTTGCCACGCCCCCTTAAGACTGCGCCATTAACTGGCGCCGCGTTTCCTATGCATCCAAGCCGGGGCGAAGGATGCCTTACCCAGCAGCTCGGAAGCAACAATACCGAGCAGAACGAGCGCCGCTCCGGCATACCCCTGGTTCGTCAGCTTCTCTCCGACGAACCAGTAGCCGAACAAGGCGGCGAATACTGGTTCTAACGAGAAGATGAGTCCGGTGCGTGCAGGCGAGGTGTATTTCTGTGCCACCGGCTGCAGGATGAATCCGCAGGCGCTGCACAGAATGCCCAGTGCCAGAATGGCGGTCCAGCCAGGTAAGGTAGAGGGCAGATGTGGCGTCTCGAACATTAAGGACAGCACAAGTGCGTAGCCGCCGGCAAAGCCAAGCTGCAGGATGCCGATGCTGAGCGTGTCGTGCTCTTTGACAGCTTTGCCGGTAACGATGATCTGTACGGCATAGAATACCGCCGATAGCGTACAGAGCAGATCGCCGGGCTGTACGGTCAGCGAAGCGTTCAGTGTCAGCAGACCGATTCCGCCGATGGCCAGCAGGGACCCGAAGATTTGCGGGAATCCGACTTTATTTTTGAAGAACAACATCTGAAGCAATGGAACGAAAATAACGGTCAACGCGACCAGGAACCCTGCATTTGAAGTGGTGGTTGTCTTGAGTCCGAACGTAATACACGTGAACACGCCCAGCAGCAGGAATCCAAGCAAGGCCCCATATTTCAAGGTCTTGGCATTGATCCTGCGCAGGCGCTTGTGGAAAATCGCGGCAGACAATATAAAAGCAAGTCCGAATCGGAGCGCAATCAGATTAAATTCGCCGAGGGTATCCAGCCCCATTTTCATAAACAGATAGGAAGAGCCCCAAAATACAGTTACAACCAGCAGCAAGAGATCAGCCTTAAACGGCTTCATCAGTTCATCATCCTTTTAATCATCAAAGTTAGTATAGTATAATATGCCTGATTATATAAGTTAACTGAATGTTTATCATGTCATACATGAATATAACTAATATATATGATTGAGGAGGACACGGGCTTGAGTCTCAGTAAATACGAAGTGTTTTTAAAGGTAGTGGAGCTAGGCAGCCTCACCAAAGCAGCAGAGGTTCTGGGGTTCACTCAATCGGGCATCAGTCACACCATTAACAGTCTGGAGACGGAATTTGGCTTCTCACTGTTGATCCGCAATCGCTCGGGTGTCAGACTTACGGTTAACGGGGAACAGGTGCTAAAGCCGATCCGTGAGATTCTAAACTGGAATGAGCAATTGAAGCAGAAGGTAACGCATATTCATGGGCTGGAGACGGGAACGGTTACCATCGGCACATTCACCAGTGTATCCGTCCATTGGTTGCCCGGGATGATCAAGCAATTCCGCAGTCTGTATCCCTATATCGAGTTCAAGCTTATGGAGGGAGATTACCTGGAGATTGAACAATGGATCGAGGCCGGGGTGATTGACTGCGGCTTTATTTCGCTGCCCACGCGGGATAAGTTCGAAGTTTTTCCTTTGAAAAAAGACCGTATGCTCGCCATTGTCTCGCAGGAGCATCCCATCAGCGGGGCGCCTTATTTTCCCCTGCCACAAATAGCGCATGAGGATTTCATTATCCCCAAGGCCGGCTCGGACTATGATGTTCGGCGGGTGCTGGAGAAGGCTGGTATTGAGCCAAATGTCAAATTCTCGGCAGGGGATGATTACGCGATTATTGCCATGGTGGATAAAGGACTGGGTATGAGTATCCTCCCGGAGCTGGTGCTCAAGCGTCAGAATCATAACGTGGTGATGCTGGAACTTGAGGAGCCGAGCTTCAGATCGCTGGGAATCGCCGTCCATTCGATGAAACATGCTTCCCCTGCAACAAAAAAATTCGTCCGGCATGTGCAGGAATGGGTGGAGCTCCATGCAGAAAAGAATTGACGAAGCGGGCTTTGCATGAGAGAATGTACGCGTGTACATTTTGTAAAAGGAGTTGATTCCTATCGCCAGCCGAAAAGAGGTGGCCGAGCTGGCCGGCGTATCTGAAGCCACCGTATCCCGTGTGCTGAATGATGTCGGTCCGCTCAAGGAAGAGACGAAGCAGCGGGTGCTGGAAGCAGCCCACAAGCTGGGCTATACGCCAAGCTCGCTGGCCAGAAGTTTTGCCCGTAAACGCAGTGGCAATTTGGGTGTGGTTATGCCGTATTTGCCCAAAGCGCGTCTGTTCTCTGCTTATTATTTCTCTGAGATTTTAAGCGGTATCGGGAACAAAGCCCGGGACGAAGGATATGATCTGCTCATGCTCTTTCGCAACTCGGATGGGACCATGGATTACAGCGGGCTGTTTCGAATGCGCAAGGTGGACGCCTGTATTGTACTGGGTGCCAAGGAGGAGCAGGGAGAGCTTGAGGCGCTGCGCCGCTTGAAGAAGGAAGGATACCCTTTTTGTCTTATTAACCAGCATTTTGAAGGGGAGGACTTCCCCGAAGTGGATGCAGACCATGTTCAGGGCAGCAGACTGGCAGTGCAGCATCTGCTTCAGCAGGGCTTTACGCGGATTGCCTTTCTGAATGGACCTCATGTCTATTCGAACAGTCGTGATCGGATGGCAGGGTACTCCAGCGCAATTCGTGAAGCCGGGTTATCCGTGGACCCTTCTTTGCTATTTGAAGGGAACTTCAGCCGCAGAAGCGGTGTCCAGGCGGCTTCAGAAATTGCAGCCGTTCTAGGAGAGATTGATGCCGTGTTTGCCGCCAATGACCGAATGGCGATCGGTCTGCAGCAAGGCTTATACGAACTGGGGATTACACGGGAACGCATGCCTGCTATTCTCGGTTATGACGATTCCGATGCGGCCGAATTAACTACACCAGCCTTGAGCAGCGTGCGTGTGCCATTTTATCGGCTGGGCGAGCTGGCCGCAGCCCGTGTGCTGGATACGCAGGAAGACGGAGCGGCAGAAGATAGTCCGCTGCGGATCAAGCTTCCGACAGAGCTTGTTGTACGTGCTTCAACTCTCAACTGAAACCACTAGGAGGCATTACATGAAACAGCTGCGCATTGGAATGATCGGGTATAAATTTATGGGTAAGGCCCACAGTAATGCCTACAAGACGCTGCCGATGTTTTTTCCACAGGCGCTGAAACCGGAAATGTCCGTGCTTTGTGGACGTAATGCAGAAGATTTGCAGGAAGCGGCAACCCGGCTCGGATGGCAAGATACCGTGACAGACTGGCATGAACTGGTGACCCGCGACGATATTGACCTGGTGGATATCAATGCGCCAAGTAATGTGCATAAGGAGATTGCGCTGGCTGCAGCCAAAGCTGGCAAGCATCTGTTCTGCGAGAAGCCTCTGGCGTTGTCGCTTGCGGATTCCAGAGAGATGCTTCAGGCGGCCGAGGAGGCCGGTGTCGCCCATATGGTAGGCTTCAATTACCGCTTTTCCCCTGCGGTACGACTGGCGAAGAAGCTGGTGGAGAGCGGACGCCTCGGTAAGATCCATCACTTCCGGGCCTGGTTCCTGCAGGATTGGATTCTCGATCCGGAATTTCCGCTGGTCTGGCGACTCCAGAAGGAAATTGCCGGTTCCGGTTCTCTCGGGGATCTGGGAGCGCATCTTATTGATTTGGCGCATTTCCTTGTAGGTGATGTGGAGGAAGTGATCGGTATGAGCGAGACCTTCATTAAGGAGCGCCCGCTAGCTACCGAGATGACAGGCCTTACTGCTAAGGGAAGCGGAGGGGGACCAAGGGGTGAAGTCACCGTGGATGATGCCACGCTATTCATGGCTCGTTTTGCAAACGGTGCCATTGGCAGCTTCGAGGCTACACGCTTTGCTGCGGGTCACCGCTCCACCAATTCTTTTGAGATCAACGGAAGTCTTGGCAGTGTAAGGTTCGACTTTGAGCGCATGAATGAACTGGAAGTCTTCCTGACTTCGGATGATGAGGATATACAAGGCTTCCGCCGCGTGCTGGCCACGGATCCTGTTCATGAATATGCAGCAGCCTGGTGGCCGACCGGGCATACTATCGGCTTTGAGCATACGTTCATTCATGAAGTGTTGGAATTGTCTAATGCCATCGAAGAAGGTCGTCAGCCGGAACCCAATTTCCGGGACGGCGTGAAATGCCAGGCTGTGCTTGAAGCCGTGGAACGTTCGATTGAAGAGCGACGCTGGGTCAGCCTGTCCGAAATGTAGCTTACAGACCTGAGAGGAGATTTCTAATGAGCGCAAAAAAGGCATTGATCGTATGGGGTGGCTGGGATGGCCATGAACCGCAGCAAGTAAGTGAAGTATTCGCTGGTGTTCTGCGGCAGGAAGGTTTTGAGGTGGAAGTGTCGGATACTCTGGAGGCGTTTGCAGACCGCGAGAAATTGTTAGGACTGGATCTGATTGTTCCGGTGTGGACGATGGGTGAGATCTCGCAGGAGCTTGTAGATAATGTGTCTGCGGCGGTGCAGAATGGCACTGGACTGGCGGGCTGTCACGGCGGCATGTGCGATTCCTTCCGTAACAATGTGGATTGGCAGTTCATGACCGGTGGTCAGTGGGTAGCCCATCCTGGAAATGACGGGGTGGAATATACGGTGAATATTCGTCAAAGCTCCAGCCCGCTGGTGCAGGATATCGCAGATTTCAGTGTTACTTCTGAGCAATATTATTTGCATGTCGATCCCGCTATCGAAGTTCTGGCGACCACCCGCTTCCCTGTGGCAGAAGGGCCTCACGCTGCCAACGGAGCCGTGGATATGCCAGTAGTATGGACGAAGCGCTGGGGAGCAGGACGTGTGTACTACAATTCGCTCGGTCATCATGCCGACATTGTGGAACTACCGCCAGTTAAGGAACTGATGAGAAGAGGGCTACTCTGGGCAGCTGAAGGAAAGCAGAACGGCGGACGAACCACGGCAGGTGCAGGGATCAGCTATAGCGGTATGGCAGACAGTCAACTATAATTCGGGAGAGAAGACCAATGGATAAAGTAAAAGTTGGCATCATCGGTTGTGGAAAAATCAGCGGCATCTATATGGAGAACTGCAACAAGTTCGAGATTCTGGAGTTAGTTGCCTGTGCAGATATGAATCTTGAGAGAGCGCGGGAACAGGCGCAGCAATATAATATTCCACGGGTATATACGACAGATGAGCTGCTTGCAGATCCTGAAATCGAGATTGTAATCAATCTCACGATCCCGGCTGCTCATGCCGAGATTTGCCTCCGGGCACTGGAAGCCGGAAAGCATGTCTATGTCGAGAAACCTCTCGCGGTTACAAGGGAAGAGGGACGCAAGGTGCTGGAAACAGCCAAAGCCAAGGGGCTGCTGGTGGGCAGTGCGCCGGAGACGTTCTTCGGCTCGGGCATCCAGACCTCGCTTAAGTTAATAGAGGATAGTGTAATAGGCCGGCCTATGGCAGCCACTTCGTTCATGATGTCGAGAGGCCATGAGAACTGGCATCCCGATCCGGAATTCTACTATGCCGCAGGTGGCGGACCGATGTTCGACATGGGGCCTTATTACCTCACTGCGTTAGTTCAGCTGCTAGGGCCAATCTCTGCCGTAGCCGGGATGACCGGCAAAGCACTCGCAGAACGAACCATCACCAGCGAGAAAAAAGCCGGGCAGAAGATTCCTGTGGATATTCCTACCCATGTGGCCGGAACCTTGCAATTCGCAGAGGGCGCCATTGCGATCCTCATCACCAGCTTCGATGTCTTCGGGGGCAGTGATCTGCCTCATATTGAAATATACGGGACAGAGGGAACAATTCAGGTTCCCGATCCTAATAACTTTGGCGGACCGGTTAAATTCCGGCGCACAGGTGAGAGTGAATGGAGCGAGCAGCCGCTGCTGCCTGGCTATGACCAGAATACGCGTGGTATCGGTCCAGCTGATATGGCGTATGCCATCCGCACTGGCCGGCCTCACCGGGCTAGCGGAGAACTGGCCTATCACGTGCTGGAAGCGATGTGGGCGTTCCACGACTCCTCTGATTCCCGCAGTTTCTATACCATGGAGAGCACCTGCAGCCGTCCTGCAGCGCTTCCAGTTGGTTTGACGCCGTATACACTGGATTAAATGTTGATTCAGTCATACTAAAAGAAGCCCGCCCCTACGAATGTTGTCTATGACTTTCATTCTTATGAGGGCGGGCTTTTTTGAGCAATCCAGGTAACAACATCGCTTTCTAGGCGTACTTTTCTTTCGTCCCTCATGATTTCCAGAACGTATCTGTTCACATTCTCACGCAGGATTGACCAATTTGCATATCTGTTCCGCAGAGTAGAGAGTAGGGAATTTGTCTTAAATAGAATCTCGAACATGGGTGGCAGCGGTAATCCTGTATCGATCGCTGTCTCCTGAATGTTCGAGTTAATTATAAAGCAGTGGATGCCATTCGCCTTTGTACCAAGCTCTAAGCTCTCCAACACCCTTTGGAATGTTGCAACCGTGTCCAAATGTTCTAAAGCGGAAACGCTAAATATGTAGTCATATTGATTTGTTCTGACATTGAACTCGCCGATGTCTGATTGAATCAGTTCAAGCTTCTCGCTGACGCCGTATTCCCGACTATACTTATCAAGTCCATTAATGGCCGACTCCAAAAAATCCACACACACGACTTTACTTTTTCCGTCATCCTTAAGTCTTTGTGCAAGAGGGATACTATTCCTTCCTACTCCACACCCCAAGTCAAGCAACTGCAGATCATTCTGATTCGGCAATAAATCAAAGGCATCCATGACGGATTTTACTGGAGATTGCAGCCACGAACCCTCACTAAAGAGTTTTACATTTGTGTAATATTCATCGTGATAACGCTGTTCTGTCAAGCGAATCTGTTCTAGCCGGCTTAATGACATCAATAGCTCTCCTTTTTATGGAAACAGATATGAAGATACTATCACACTTTTTATTCAAACCGCTTGATATCGTTCTCAAACAGGGTCGTCAATTATCAAACTTTACGTACCCCTGACGGGGTCATGCCCTTATACTGTTTGAACAGCTTTGTAAAATAATTGGGATTGTCACAGCCAACCCGCCCGGCGATCTCGGTAATGCTAAGATTACTCTCCAGCAACAGCCGCTCTGCTTCATTAACCCGGCACAGGTTCACATAATCAATAAAAGTACGTCCGGTCAGCTTTTTGAAGGTTTTGCAGAAATGATAAGGATTGAGATTGACGGTTTTTGCTGCCTGCTCAATGGTAATTTTATCAGCGAAATGTTCCTCTACATGGGTCAGCAGCGGCTTAAAACGTTCCCGGTTGAACGAGTGATGTTCTTTTGGACTGCCAACAAGCTGTTGAGGTAAAAAATTCCGTGACAGCAGAGTAAACAGCAGGTGAAGGTAATTCTTGATCGCCAGCTGATAAGCCGGACCCTTGACCTGATCCTCTTCAATAATGGATTGAAGTAGTGCCGATTGTGCGGCAAAAGACGGCATATGCTCAGCAGGCCTCACCGGGAACTGATAACGGTTGCTCACATATGGTTCAACAAATTGCTCATGCTGCGGGTCCTGCTTCCAGTCTTCGAAGAGCGACCCGTGGAACACGATAGAGGTATAGCAAATAGGCCCATCCTTAAGGCAGTAGCCGACATGCAGCCCCCCCGATGGAACGAACAGGACTTCGCCCGCTTCAACTTCATAAGGATGACTGTCCACATGGAAAATAGCGCTGCCGCGCTGCATCACAATAATCTCGAAATGCTCATGCCAGTGTATAAAGAGAATATTCTGACCCGCCTTTTCCTCCTGGCGGTCGTTGATGAACAAACGGAACGGATACGTCTTTTGTTCCAGTTGCGGGTATTCTTTAAGCTCCTTCGGATATGTCAATGCACTCCAGCCTCCACCACAAGATTGAACTATAATAACACAATATAATCAGAGATTTAGGTATTAATGACGAATATACTTGAAGTGTTGAATTTAATATAAACCAATATTGGAGTGGTACACAAGATGCAAGATACACTTAGAATCGGTACTTTAGTAGGCGGCGGCGATGCCGTTCGTGTGATTCCGCAAATCGTAGGACATGGCTTCGAATCCTTTAGCTTGACCTTTTGGCAAACAACCGGAGAGACCGATCTGGTAGAGACGGCTAAGCGCGTGCGTGAATTAGCGGATCAACATAACTTTGTTATTTCTTCGGTTGGTATTTTCGGCAATCCGCTCACGAATGCTAACGGCAACGAAGATACATTGGCAAGCTGGGAGCGCCTGATCGACACAGCCCACTTGTTCGGAACGGATATGGTATCCGGCTTCACCGGACGTCTACCGGGTCAATCCATTGATGACTCCCTGCCGAAGTTCGCTGAAGTATTCGGTGAACTATCGAAGAAAGCGGCTGACCGTGGCCTGCGCATTGCCTTTGAGAACTGCTCCATGGGTGGCAATTGGCAATCTGGAGATTGGAACATTGCTCACAACCCGCAAGCTTGGGAGAAAATGTTCAACGCCGTGCCTGCCGACAACCTGGGACTGGAATGGGAACCCTGTCACCAAATGGTGGCTCTGATTGATCCAATCCCGCAGCTGCGCAAATGGACGGATAAAGTATTCCATGTGCACGGCAAGGACGCAACGATCGCTTGGGATATTGTTAAGGAATATGGTATTCACGGCTCCAAGGAGTATGTATGGCACCGTACGCCAGGCTTTGGGGATACGAATTGGGCTGATATTATCACCATCCTGCGCCAAGCGGGTTATAAAGGAACGATTGATATTGAAGGCTGGCATGATCCGGTCTACAAAGATGAGCTGGAGATGACTGGGCAAGTTCATGCTCTGAACTACCTTAAGCATTGCCGCGGCGGAAGCTTCGTGCCGAATCCGACCTAATCAAAGGAGGTGCACCATGACAGTATCATATCGTATTGCTTTAGCGGGCTGCGGGGGAATGGCGAATGCCTGGGTGGAATATGCACTCGGGCGGGAGGACGCGGAAATTGTTGCACTGGTTGATCTGTATCCCTCGGCTGCACAAGCGATGGCTGCGCGGTACAATCTAACTTGTCCGACATTTACGGATCTGAAGCAAGCCATTGCCGAGACCGGTGCAAACCTTGTATTTGACGTGACGATTCCGGAAAGCCATTTCACAATTGCCCGCACGGCACTGGAAATGGGTTGTCAGGTCTTCGGAGAGAAGCCACTGGCTGGCACAATGGCCGAGTGTAATGAGATTGTGGCCTTAACGGAGCGGACGGGGAAGACGCATGCTGTGATGCAGAACCGTCGCTTTGATCATCGGATTCGTTCACTACGGAGCTTGATGGAACAGGGAACTATCGGCAGAACCGGTTATATCGGCGCAAGCTTCTTCCTGGCTCCCCATTTCGGTGGCTTTCGTGATGCGATGGAGAGTCCATTGTTGCTGGACATGGCGGTACATACCTTTGATCAGGCCCGGTACATCAGCGGAGCCAATCCGGTGACGGTATATTGCCAGGAATTTAATCCTCCGGGATCATGGTATGCTGGGAATGCCGCGGCCATATGTATTTTTGAAATGTCCGACGGTTCTGTGTTTAGTTACCAAGGTTCCTGGTGTGCGGAAGGCGCGCCGACGTCATGGGAAGCTTCCTGGCGAATTACCGGAGAGAAGGGGACTGCGCTTTGGGATGGCAATGGTATGCCTTATGCCGAGGTGGTGTCATCCGGCGACCAGACCGGCAAATTCCTCTATGATTATGAAACCGTTCAAGGCCCGGAAGTGGAAATGAAGAATACATTCCATCCAGGTTGTCTGGATGAAATGTTCTTGTCACTGGAAGAGCAGCGTCCAGCAGAGACAGACTGCAGGGATAATCGTTACAGTATGGCCATGGTGTTCGGAGCACTGGAGAGTGCTCGAACCGGGCAAAAGGTTCAAATTGCAGATTTGATGAACATTTAAAGGAATAAAAAAGCGCCAGCAAAGCGGTTACAACCGTATTTGCTGGCTTTTTGTATATATTGATTAAAAAGATCTCCGAATTAGTAATTTCTCATTGACCTACAAACCGTCCAGACGGTACACTAAATATAAAGAGGTGATGTTATTGACAGCTCATAATGTCAATTCCAAACGGGAAGCGATTCTGAATGCAGCCTCAACAATTGTACAGCGAGATGGAATGGGTCAGCTCACGCTGGATGCGGTTGCGAAGGAAGCGGGAGTCAGCAAGGGCGGACTGTTGTATCATTTTGCAAGTAAAGATGCCCTGATCACCGGCATGGTGGATAAGTGTAATGAAGAATACGGACAGAATGTTCAGCTGAAGGCAGGGGCAGATCCTACTGTACAAGGGTCGTGGAGTCGTGCATATGTGGGAACCGCCTTTGAGGAGGTGGAGCAGGGCCTTGACAGGAGTTCAGCGTTGTTCGCTGCTGCTTTTGCAAATCCCAAGCTGCTGGACGGAATGAGGGAACAGTTCAAGATCTGGCAGAATAACATTATCCATGATGGTATCGATCCCGTACAAGCTACCATCATTAGGCTGGCCGCCGATGGGCTATGGTTTACGGAGCTGTTCGGAATGGCTCAACTGGACGAGAAGCTGCGGGATCAAGTGTTTGAACAATTAATTTCATGGTCTGGAGGAAATAAAGAATAATGGGTTACTTGTATCTAGCTGTATCTATCTTATTTGAGTTGTTCGGGACGTCGATGCTTAAGGCATCACAAGGATTCAGCAAGCCGCTGCCAGTTATCGGGGTTGTTGTTGGTTTTGTGGTGGCCTTTTTCTTCTTATCGCTTACATTGAAAACAATTCCACTGAATGCCGCTTATGCTATCTGGTCAGGAGTCGGGTCGGTGGCTACCGTCATCATTTCGGTACTGATCTGGAAGGAAAAAATATCGACCGGCAGTCTTGTCGGCATCGCTCTGATCGTAATTGGCGTAGTCGTCCTGAATCTATTTGGTCCGGGTCATGGGGATACATCGAGTTCTGCACAAACCGAAGTAGTCTCTGCTAAATAAAGAATGCGGGTGTCCTAATAGCCAATGGCTGATTGGGACACCCGCATTTGTTTTAAAGGCCCAGAGATTGAATGAGGGCAAGCATACCGAAAGATAACATAACCATTCCAGACAGCTTGTTAAACAAGTTCTGCTTCGAGCCACCTGCCTTCTTTTTGCTCCGGAACAAAGTAGTGCTGCCTACCAAACAGATCCACCATATAACGGAACCGAGAAAAACACCGCCGATCAAAAATGGCATGTTGGAGTTGTTATGCGACAACTGAACACCGGAAGCGCTGAAAACGCCGAGAAAGAAAACAATCGTCATAGGATTGGATAACGTCAATAGCAGCGTTACTATGTATGCATTTAGTAAGTTTTTTGGAGAATAGGATTCGGTGCTGCTTCTCATCCGGGGAGTAAATAGTAAAGATTTCATGCCAAGATAACAAATAAACAGTCCGCCTAGGGCTTGTAGTAACGTTTTGTAGTCAACCAGAAAAGTAGTGAGAGTGGATAAGCCTAACCCGGCGATACAACCGTAGATTGCGTCCGCTGTGGCTGCTCCCAAACCACAGGATAGTCCGTTTTTGAAACCTGAGGTCAGGGTCTCTTTGATACATAATATGCTGATAGGACCTACAGGAGCTGCGATAGAAACTCCTAATAGGATTCCTTTTGCGAGCCATTCCCAAGTCATAGGGATGCACTCCTTTTTCTCTATTCTTCTTTCAGCGTAGATAATATAAAAATCGTATTGGAACGCACAACGTCATGATTCGCCTTTAGCGTATGCGTTATAAAGCTCTCCATTTCGGATAAATCCGGTAATCCAACTTTTAGGAGATAGTCATACTCACCCGAAATATGGTGACATTCTAGTACTAACGGTGACTGAGTAATGTTCTTGCGGAATGTCTCAGTTTTGGCTGAGCCATTCAGTTGTACAAAAATAAAAACCATGAAGTTGTGCCCTATAGCTTTACGGTTCAATTTGACTGTGAATTGATCAATCACTCCGTTTTTCTCTAGTTTTCGTATTCTTTCCGTGACGGCAGGCACGGATAAGTGTATGGCTTTACTAATTTCGGAACTTGTGATGCGACCGTTGGCCTTGAGCATTTCCAAAATCTGAAAATCGATGTCGTCCATTGCTTTCACTCCTTTAGGCTAATTATACAAAAAACGAAATAAATGAAAATGTATGTACTAAAAATGAAAATTTATTTAAGTGTTTATCTAATTGGGTTTAAAATAATTAAATTGAGCTTGGCTGAAAGTGGATTGAACTTTAAAACTTTAACCGCAAAAATAGTGAGATCATAAGGGAGTTCTGCACAATCGGAATAGTTCTCCCCTAAATAAAGAATGCCCTGATCCTCTAAAGGAACAGGGCATTTCTTATTTAGAAGCCTTTATATTGCGGCTCTTCTTTTTCCAATTCTTGAACCCGGCTCTCTACTTGCTGTACGATTTGCTGTGTTTGTGCTGCAGCGTTGGTAAACAGTGTTTTGGCATCCTGATTTTGTGTTGAAAGAGCGAATTGTTCCAAGCTAGCCTGAGCGCCTTTTAGAGAAGAGAGACATGTTTTTACCTGCGAAGCTACCGTCATTTGTAAGTTCCTCCTTCGGGTGATTGATACTGATTAACGTTGAATATGATTCACTCCGGTTTGCGTCATTATTCAGGGGAAAAAATCCCTGTTTTCTTCCGGTTCAATTAACAAATAATGAATGTGTTAAGCAGCATGGACACTTAAATCAAAGGAGGAGTTACAGTTGCCGTTATGGTTGGAGGTTATTGTGCGGACGCTATGCGCCGTCGTGGTTCTTTTCTTTTTAACGAGATTGCTCGGGAAGAGACAGGTGTCTCAGCTCTCGTTATTCGAATACATTACAGGCATTACCATCGGGAGCTTGGCGGCCTATATATCCATGGATACAGAGAAGAATTGGTTTCTTGGCCTCATTGCCCTTGCGGTCTGGGTTGCCGTCTCGCTTGGCACTGAATGGTTGCAGATCAAGAGTAAGAAAGCAAGAGATTTCATGGACTTCAAATCTGCGGTCCTTGTTAAGGATGGTAAAATTCTCGAAGAAAATCTCAAGAAGGAGCGCTTGTCTTCGGATGAATTGCTGGCTGAACTGCGTAAGAAGGATGTCTTCAGGCTCGCTGATGTTGAGTTTGCGATGATGGAATCCTCCGGTACAATTAACGTCCTGCTGAAAAAGGAGAACCAGCCGTTAACTGCCAAGGATCTTGGGATTATCGTTCCTCAACAGAAAGAGCCGCTGGCTGTCATTATGGACGGGAAGGTGCTGGATGAGCCGCTGGATAATCTGGGCCAGACCCGGGGCTGGCTGCAAGGCAAGCTCGAACTACTGGGATTGAATACCGAAGATGTGTTTCTGGGACAGGTGGATTCCTACGGTGATCTGACAGTGGATCTCTATGCGGACAAAATCAAAGTGCCGGAGTTACAGGAGAAGCCGCAGCTCTACGCCACCCTCAAAAAAGCCGAAGCAGACATGGAATTGTTCAGCCTTTCTACACAGAACAAGGAAGCTAAACAAATGTACGAGGACGCTTCTAAGCAGCTGCTGGAGATGGTGCAGACCTTAAAGCCTTATCTTCAGGGCTAGAGACGCGTCGCTCGTTAGTTTTCGATATCTATTTGCGCTATTGAAACACCTCACGATCCCAACAGCGGATCTCGTCAATCGTAAAGGACTGGCCATTCTCCGCGGAGTTTGTCAGCCTGAGTGAGAGGCGATCGCTGGCAAGTTCCATAGTAAACAGCTCCTCTATATGAAAAATACCGGGAGGCAGTATTGCGTCATAGATCGCTCCTGCCACAGCGGCGGCAGTCCTGGCCGTGGTTCGGGCCTCATTGCTCCCTTGAAGTCCATATTCCGCTGTAAAGGGGAGACCGTTCTTCGTGCCATAAGCATCTACCTTAATAGCAAATTGATCACTTCCATAGCGGAGCTTGCCAAAAGACCATACTGCCGCTTTACGCATCCGCTCGCTGCGGAGCATTTTTTTTAGCCCGAATTTCTGCAGTAAAGCTACAGAACCGGTAGCGATTCGGGAATCAAAGCACAGACGTGTGGAGACGGAAGGGATACCAAGTGTCCGGGGCAAGGTCTGCTGATCGGAAAAAGGAAATCGGTAGGCAGTGCGACGCCCCAGTCCCTTCCCAAGATCACTTGTCTTGCCGCTTGTAAAGCTGGTCGCTGCCACAAGGCTTCCGTTCTCCACAATATCGAAGTCTGCTCTTAGATTGTCTACGGTCCATTCAATGGCTGCTTTTCCATGACTATCACCAAGTCCGAGCATAATGGTGATGTCCGCGCGGTTCGTATGATCCATGGCTTCACTGGCTTGGCGAGCCAGCATGTTGGTCAAGCCGGGGGCTAGTCCGACACTCAATACAGCCGTTCCAGGGAGTGTTCTGGAGGGGGATGCCAGTGCTTCAAGGCGGGTAAGAAAAGCACCGTTAGCTGAAACATCCACATAATACACTCCGTTTTGCAAACAAGCTTCTGCGAAAGCGGTATCTTTCTGATCCATGCACATCACTACAAGTTTCGCCCGTTTTAGCAGCTTTGGGTCTGCTTTTTTTGTGAGGTCCAGGCGCAGCGGTTTCACCTTGCCGCCTGTGGTCTTGCTGAACTGCTCAGCACGTTCCAGGCTGCGGCCTGCGGCATAGACATGCCCAGGATAGCGTTCGCTGAGCAGGGTGCAGATTTGTGAGCCGACATGGCCGTAACCGCCGATGACGATAATATCCTTGTTCATTGTGTGTTGCCTCTCCTGACTTGATGATATAATGTGCTGCTATATAATTAGTAATTATCATCGTGAAGTTAGAATGAGACCATCCCACATTTGTGGGATTCAGAAGGAGAAGGGCATGTCACTGAGTCTGGAAGCGTTCAAGAAAGAGCTGGAGCGACTGGAGCGAAGAACGTCATCATCGTTTGAATACAGAGAGGCGATGATCAGCCGCTTGAAGGACTGGATTCCGTTCGAGGCTGCTTGCTGTACAACAGTTGATCCCTACACTCTGTTGTCCACGGGAGCCATTGCGGGGGAAGGAATTGACTCCATCCATGCCCGGCTGTTTGAATACGAATATTTGCATGAAGATTTCAACAAATACGACGCTTTGGTCCACCGGCCGGTCCCTGTGGCAACACTTAGTGGTGCCACAGAAGGAGAACTGGGGCGAAGCGGAAGATATCTTGCTGTGCTGGAGCCCGCGGGACTTGGGGATGAAATCCGTGTAGCCTTGCTGAGCGGAGGGGCCTGCTGGGGATACTTGACATTGTTCAGGGCAGCGGAAGACTCATTCTTCCAGGCAGAGGAGGAAGTCTTTCTGGCGGCTATCGCGCCATGGATCGCCCGATCCTTGCGGGGGTACACATTAAGCACGCCACCAGAGGATATCCAGGGGCTGCAGGAGGAAGTCGGCCTCCTGGTGTTGTCCCATGCGTTGAACCCGCTTGCTTCCAATGGGCAAGCCAGGAAATGGCTGGCCATGCTTGGGGAGTGGGAACAGCTTGAACCCGATATCCTGCCAAGTCCGGTGCGGGCAGTATGTTCGCGCGCGCTTGCGGAACTGACCGCTGCTGAGGAGCATCAGCCCTCAAAGGCCAAGATTTGTCTGCGATTGCCATCAGGCCATTATTTGGCCATTGCTGCCAGCAAGCTGGACGAGTCTTCTGGTCAGGTTCAGCTGGCTGTTACCTTTGAGCCAGCCCGAACCGCCGACATCTTGCCGCTCATTGCCGAGTCATATGGATTGTCATCACGGGAGAAAGAAATCGTGGAGCAAATCTCCAAGGGGCTATCGACCAAGGAACTAGCCCACAATCTACATATCTCTACGTACACCGTTCAGGATCATCTCAAGTCGATTTTTATCAAGACGGGTGTCACGAGTCGCAGAGAACTAATCTGGCGTTTGTTTTCTCGCTATAGTAGTGATAAGAAAGTGTGAGATCCTGATCCGGAAAAATCGGCTTTTCCCGGATTGGCTTTGTGTATAGGTTGATACTATTTGACTGCTAATTTCACCAAGGCGAAGAACTCCCCGCTTTACGGAATCTTGCTACATTTTTATTTCTCTACTGCAGGAGCTATACTAGTAACGTAAGCGTTCGTCATAACTTCTGGTTGAGAGGATGATGTTCAATGGATTATGCAAAGCTAGGTTCCACAGGACTTGAAGTTTCACGTATTTGCCTGGGCTGCATGAGCTATGGGATACCCGAGCGGGGGAGCCATGCCTGGACACTGGGAGAAGAAGAGAGCCGGCCGTTCATCCGCCGCGCGCTTGAGCTGGGTATTAACTTCTTTGATACGGCCAATGTATACTCCGATGGGACAAGCGAAGAGATTGTTGGGCGGGCACTGAAGGATTTTGCGGCCCGTGATGATGTGGTCATCGCAACGAAGGTCCATGGCCGGATGCGGCCGGGTCCCAACGGCGGCGGACTTTCGCGCAAAGTCATTATGAGTGAAATCGACCACAGCCTCAAGCGGCTGGGTACGGATTATGTTGACCTATACCAGATTCACCGCTGGGACAGTGAGACGCCGATTGAAGAGACCATGGAGGCACTCCATGATGTGGTCAAAGCTGGTAAAGCCCGCTATATCGGAGCTTCCTCCATGTATGCCTGGCAGTTTCTTAAAGCGCTGCATGTAGCGGAAAGCCATGGCTGGACGCGTTTTGTCTCCATGCAGAACTATCTCAACTTGTTGTACCGTGAAGAAGAACGGGAGATGCTGCCGCTCTGCCAAGCAGAGGGCATTGGTGTCATCCCGTGGAGTCCGCTGGCCCGCGGCCGGCTGACACGGGACTTCGAAGAGTCGAGTGCGCGTTCCCTGACCGATGAATTCGGGAAGCAATTATACGCCAAGACTGACGAAGCTGATCACCGTGTGACTACACAGGTGAAGGAGATTGCCGAAGAGCGCGGCATTCCGCGCGCGCAGGTGGCTCTGGCTTGGGTGCTGCAGAAGAAGCCGGTTACTGCGCCGATCATCGGCGCGACCAAGATGCAGCACCTGGAGGATGCGGTAGCAGCCGTCGACATCCGGCTGACCCCGGATGAAGTGCAGCGGCTGGAATCAGCCTATGTGCCGCACGAAGTCAGTGGTGGACTCGGCCGCACTTTTTAGCCGAGCTTATAGCCACAGCTACAGATTACACATATTCATAAAGTCAGTTCCGGGACAAGCGGGGCTGGCTTTTTTTGCATTCTGGCTTAATCAGCCGCCGTACCTCGTATCGCATAACTTATTGTTAAATTGGCAAACTAAAGCAGATTTCCATCAACTTATGACCGGAGGCGAAGACCGTGGATGCACAGATGCTCGAGACTATCAAGAAGCAGTTAGCTGGGAGCAGCGACATCGTCTATCAGGTCTTTCAGGTGCATGGGCATGCCTGTACGCTAATCTATATTCCTTCTATTGTAGACCCCCGGAGTCTTCAGGTAGGCATTAGCGAAATATTGAAAAAGGAGAGTAACTCCGGACTGGATTGGCCGCAATTTCTCGAACGGCTGGAACGAGGCTCGGCGTTCTCCATCCCCAGCCTGAAATGCTTTGATATTACTGCAGCAGCAGATCTGGTCGTCATGGGGAATGTGGTGCTGGGAATGGAGGGCTTTCCGTTCCTTTACTATTTCGATATCACCAAATATCAGAAGCGCGCAGTCAGCGAATCACAGAATGAGCTGGTGGTTATCGGCCCGCAGGAAGCTTTCATTGAGGATATAGAGACGAATTTATCGCTGCTGCGCCATAAAATCAAGCATCCTGACTTGAAAATGAAGCATTATAGCATCGGTAAATATACGAAGACCGACGTGTATGTACTGTACATAGAGGGGCTCTATAAACCAGAAGTGCTGGAGGAGATTGACCGTAAGCTCCAGGACTTGTCCATCGATGGCATCCTCGGCATCAGCTATCTGGCGGAGCATATTACATATGATGTGCTAACGCCATTTCCGTTGTTCCAGTATACGGAACGCCCGGATTCCGTGGCAGCCTCCCTCATGGAGGGCCGCATCGGCCTGCTGCAGGATGGTACACCATCTGCGCTGCTAACCCCGGTAACTCTTTTTTCCCTGCTGCAATCTTCCGAGGATTATTATCAGAGCTATTTCGCGGGCAGCTGGATACGGATTGTAAGATTCGTATTCTCCATTATCGCCTTGCTTCTTCCTTCACTATATGTGGCCATCACTACCTTTCATGCCCAGATCATACCTTCCAATTTACTGCTCACCATTGCAGCAGCACGGGAGAACATTCCTTTCTCTGCGTTGACTGAGGCTCTGATTATGGAGCTGACCTTTGAAGCGCTGCGTGAAGCGGGAACGCGTATTCCGAAGCCTGTCGGACAGACAGTATCAATTATTGGGGCGATCGTCATTGGACAGGCGGCAGTAATGGCGGGCATTGTATCGGCTCCAATGGTCATTGTCGTATCCATAACAGGTATTGCTTCCTACATCATTCCGCATCTGGAGCTTGGATTAACGTTCAGGCTCCTGCGTTTTCCGCTGCTGATTCTCGGGGGGACCATGGGCTTAATCGGTGTGTTCACGGCAGCCTTTGTCCTTTATGGTCACCTGGCCAATCTTCTTTCTTTCGGAACGCCATATATGCAGCCGATTGCGCCCTTTGTCTTTCAGGATTGGAAGGATACGTTGCTGCGGGTACCCTCTACTTATATGAACAGGCGTAGCGATGCCTTTAGCAAGCGGAACCAAAGGAGGCAGCGAAAAAAATGAACCTGCTAAAGCTGGGGATCGCCCTAATGCTGATGCTGAATCTGACGGGCTGCTGGTCCAAGGTGGAACTTGATGAATTAAGCTTCGTCTACGCAGTTTATCTCGATACGGGCAAGAAGCCAGGTACGGTCGAGCTGTCAATCAGTTCCCCCCTGACCAACCGTTTGATGAATGGGCAGCAGTCGGGCGGCGGCGATGGCAGCGGCAGCAACAAGACTTATGCGAAAGTCACCAAAACGGCGGAGACTGTCACTGACGCACTGATGCTGATCCAGAAGGATTTAACGAGAAACATCAGCCTGGCAAAGATCAAAGCGGTGGTGGTTGGTAAAGAATATGCCAGCAGCCGGATGGCCGAACTCTTGGAATGGATGAAAAGAGAACCAAGCTTGCCGCTTGGCACCTACGTTTTCGCCGCTCCGGGAAGGGCGCAGATGATCTCAAAACTTACACCAACCTTCGAGACACTTCCGGGCGAGGTCCTAATGAAGTTTGGGCAAAACAACTACGTACTGGGCACAACCATCAAGCAGTGTCTGATTGCGGAGGCAAGCGGGATGGGCTATGCCATCAATTACTTATCCTTTGGTAATAATCCGAATGATACGGTTCCGGCTATGCCTGAATATTGGGTCGGGATGCAGGGCGCCATGCTTTTCCAAAAGGATAAAATGAGGGGCACAGTCGGCCTGCAGGACGCGAGGTCACTGGCTTGGGCACTAGGGCATCCTCAGGATCCGGTGATGACGGTAACCTGGGATGAGGGGAAAAGCCGTGTGAGTGCCGTTTTCTTCACTTCCAAGGGGTCCAGAACTGTACGAATGACGGAGAAAGGGCCTGTGTTCTATGTCACACTCAAAGGGCGGGCTAGTCTGGTCTACAAGAAGGACATGGAGAGCCGGAGTAAGACTGTATTCAGTCGTATTGTAACAGAGGCATTGGAAAAGAAGGCTGTTCAAGATTTGAACGAAGCGATCAAAAAGACGAAGACAGCTGGAGCGGATGTGCTGGAACTAGGCCTGCTCATGGAATGGAACTATCCAAAGGAATGGCGGAAGATACGTGACCGTTGGGAAGATTACTATAAGAATCATGCCGAAATCCGAGTAAAGGCGAACTTCCGAATTGCCGATTATGGCACCGAGGTGTGATTCAATGTGAAGGGAGTACCGCATGCGCACAACAAAATGGCAGCTTACCCGGTTCGCGTTTATTTATCTGAATTCACAAGCGTCCATTTTTCTCGTGCCCACTCTGATTTCAAGCCCTACCTATCAATCCTGGATGGCGGTGATGGGTGGCACGTTGCTTAGCATCGGGATGATGTCCTGTGCGGTTTATGTAGGGCGGCTGAAACCGGGACAGGCTTGGGTGGATTTTGGCAGCAGTATTGTCGGCAAATGGGTTCATAAGGTTGTCATTGTGTTGCTGTTGTGCTGGTGTATATATTATGTGTCTTTGGATCTGGAGAATTTCGTGTTGTTCTTCGGCTCCAATTACTTGCGGGGAACCCCTCCATGGTTTATTCAGCTGCTCATAGGGTTGGTCATTATGTATACGGCGAAGCTTCGGTTCACAAGTTTGATTTATATGACGGATGGGTTGTTTCTGCTGATTGTTTCGGCATCGCTCTTCACTGTTTTTTTATTTGTGCAGGAAGTGGATCTTAATATGCTGCCCGCGTTGCTGCACTATCATGACCCGATCATAGCCGTTAAGGATTCCTGGATTGTGACTTCCTGGGTCTCGGAATGGATCGTCTTTCTATTCATTGTCCCGGAACTCAAACTCGATAAACATGTCTATAAAAAGCTGACAGTGGCCTCTCTGTTGGTTATGATCTCGATCCTTACAGGGTGGCTGCTCACTCTGCTCAGTCTGGGCGCCTACCTTGGCCCCCAAATTCAGTATCCTTTTCTGGAAATGATCCGCAGCTCTACACATGACAATATTATAGGGAATATAGACCCGCTTCTAATCGGGATATGGTCTTCCTCGCTGTTTATCCACAGTGCATTTCTCATTTATGTCGCTGTCCGGTGCTTGTCAAATCTGACCAACAACAAAGGGAAGAAGTACATGGTGCAGTCGCTGACGCTGATTGCTTTAGTGATTGCCTTCCTCTATTCGCAAAATGTAGCGGTGTACGACCGGGACTATAACTCCGCGGTTGCTATTTGGATTTGGTTCGGAGTGGACTGCCTTCCTGTGTTTTATTTTATCGTTGCCCTTATCCGTTTTCGAAAAAGACCGTTGGAATAGACATTATCCGGACATTTATAATGTATACGCTTTCTGGTATGATTATCCTATAGTAGATACCTTTAATCAGATAGGAAGTGTTATCCATGATAGATATCCTTGAAGGTAAGAGACTTATCAGTGATATTCGCCAGAATCTGGCCAAAGTTATTGTTGGGAAAATAGACGGAGTGGATCTGCTGCTGGCCGCATTGCTGGCTAATGGCCACGTGCTGCTGGAGGATGTGCCTGGAACGGGCAAGACCTTGCTTGCCAAGGCTCTGGCAAAGTCACTGGACTGTCATTTCAAACGAATTCAGTTTACACCGGACCTTTTACCCTCTGATTTGAGCGGCATTAATTACTATAATCAGAAGACCGGAGAGTTTCAGTTCCGTCCGGGCCCTGTATTCGCTAGCATCTTGCTGGCCGACGAAATTAACCGCGCTACACCGCGGACACAATCCAGTTTGCTGGAATGTATGGAGGAGCGCCAAATCACCATTGACGGGGTTACGCATGGGCTGGAGTCCCCGTTTCTTGTAATTGCGACCCAGAATCCTGTGGACAATCAGGGTACGTTTCCGCTGCCGGAGGCGCAGCTCGACCGCTTCCTGATGCGGATCAAGACCGGCTATCCATCCCTGGAAGAAGGGGTACATATTCTCCAAAGGTTCCGGCTCGGCAATCCGCTTGAGAACCTGACAGCGGTAGCATCGGGGGAGGAGATCCGTGCAGTACAGCAGCTGGCAGCAGAGATTAGCGTCAGTGATGATCTTCTGACTTATATCGTCCGCATCACTGAAGCTACCCGCAGGTCTACGGCGGTAAGGCTGGGTGCGAGTCCGCGGGCCAGCGGTGCACTGTTGAGATCTGCCCAAGGGTATGCGCTCATTCAAGGGCGTTCATTCGTGACACCGGATGATATCAAGGCCGTGGCTGTGCCGGTTCTGGCACACCGTCTGCTACTGCATCAGGGCATGAAAGCTCGGGAGGGGCAGGCTGCAGAAGTTGTAGAACAGGTTCTGCGAGAAGTGGAAGTGCCTGCTGAACCGCTTCTGGCTGCCAAAGGCGGAAGGGCGGACTAAGCCATGGCTTTAGTGTGGTTTATCCTCTTCGCTGCAGCGTTGCTGCTAATCATATCCTTCATTTATCAGAAGAATGCCCTGAAGGCGTTAAGCTACGACCGTTATTTCTCCAGAAAGGCCGTCTATGCAGGCGAAGAGCTGGAGATGGTTGAGGAGATTGTGAATGACAAGCTGCTGCCGCTTCCTTGGTTGCGGATGGAATCCAGTATCGCAACAGGGCTGGAATTCGGCAGACAGGATAATCTGGGGATCAGCTCCGGTGACATCTATCAGAATCATGTCAGCTTGTTCTATTTGCGCTCCTACCGTCACATCAAACGTCGCCATACCTTGGTAGGTGAACGGAGGGGCTTCTATACATTGGAATCGGTGACCATGACTACTGGAGACCTGTTCGGCTTTAGTCGGGTCGTTAAGACCTTTCCTCTTCAGCTGGAACTGCTGGTTTATCCCGAACTTATCAGCTTTGATGAGATACCCCTGCCCGTGCACAGCTGGCTGGGCGAATTGGCCATCAAGCGCTGGATTGTAGAAGACCCATTTCTGACTGCAGGCATCCGTGAGTACAGCACGGGAGATTCCATGGGTATGGTCAACTGGAAGGCTACGGCACGTACCGGAGTGATGCAGGTTCACAAGAATGATTATTCAGCTGATTCCCGGCTGATGATTTGTCTCAATGTAGAGGTTAGCGAATCCATGTGGAGGAACATAACGGATGTGGAACGAATAGAACTTGGCATTCGTTATGCAGCAGCTGTTGCCGGCTATGCACTGGATCATGGCATTGAGACCGGGTTCATCTGCAACGGGAGACTAGTAGATGGCGATGCCCGTGAGCCTGTCCTATCCGGCCCGATAGCTCAGCAAGAGGAGATGCTGGAGCTTCTCGCGCGATTGACGCTTGACCGGACACTGCCAATGAACCGTCTGTTGGAGCTGCAGGCCGAGAACGGAATCAGAGATACAGACTATCTGATCATAACCTGTCACCAGGGTGCGGATCTGCTGGAAGCGGCCGGCCAGCTTATGCAGGAAGGCAATGGTGTGGAGTGGCTGACCATTCCGGAACGAGGGAGGGAGAGCGCATGAAGCACCCTTCCCGGAGATTTTTGCAAGATTCGTTGATGTTTTGGACGCATGTGCTGATGGAACTGCTGTTATTTTTGCCTCTTCTGATGCTGTATGCCACATACCTTCTTCGTGAGTATATGACGCCGCTATGGATGATCTTATTTGCACTGTTGTCATTGGCTGGCGTGCTGCTGCGAACTCTTTGCAATATTAGGTGGAAACAGTTAGGAATGTCCTTACTGCTGGGAGCGGTGGTCGGACTTCTGTTTTCCGGAGTATCATTATCAGGCATTTCTTTGGCCATTGCTTGCCTTGTCTGTACCTATCTCGGCCTGACTACAGAGTCTAGAATTGGCCGGAATACAACGTATTACAGCGGAATCGGTCTCTATTTTTTAGCCGCTATAGTGTTTCCAAAAGTTTCACAGCTTGAACCATGGACGACACTCCTTACCTGGTGTGGCAGTCTGAGTGTCATAATTGTTCTCCTGGCATCGAACAGCGATCATTTGCGCTACACCTCTCTTTCCGGCCGGACTTCATCCTTGCCAACAGGCTTGCGGCTCCATAACCGCATTTCTGTACTCCTCATCGTGGTTGCAGCGGTAACATTGGCGGCAGGAGCGGGGCGAATGATCGGTGGTCTGCTCTTCGGCGGACTTCGTCAGCTGTTGTCCTGGATCGCCCGATTGTTATCCGGCTCGGAAGAAACTCCGCTGCAGCCGAATGAACCGGCACCTGCTACACCAGAAATGCCACCGGCAGAAGCCAATGACCCCGGTCTTATCGCACAGATCTTCAATGTGCTGTCTTATGTTATCGTAGCAGCTGTAATTGCAATAGTTGTCTTTTATATCTTACGTTGGCTCTATCGAAACACCAGCGGTCTGCTGCACAAGACCATTTCCGCTGTTCTAGCTTTATTGATGCGTAAGCAGCCGAGCCGTGACAATGAGACTTATCAGGATGAAGAGAGTAGTGTTTTTGCCTGGGAGAAAACGTTGCAGAATTTCAAACAATTCTGGACCACGGCTGTTAGCGGGGGAAGGCGGGATCGCTGGGAGCATATGCAGGGCAACAGGGATCGGGTGAGATGGCTGTACCGCCAGTGGCTGCGTTCCAAGCAGGAGAACGGCTATGAGATCAAGAAGCATCTAACCCCGCAAGAAACAGGAGCCGACGCGGCGTTGTGGAGCGCCGGCAGAAACCGGAAACGCAAGGAAAGCAGTGACACTGCCACCATGCCGGAAGAGAGGTTGCTTGATCTGTATGATCAGGCCAGGTACGGTCAGGAAGAACCTACCGATGCAGATGTGGCACAGATCACGGTATTTCATAAATCGAAATCCTGAATTTCCTATAGATAGTCCCACAAAAGCAGCAGCCCGTTTACGGCTGCTGCTTTTTTCTCGAATCTTAATTTCCAATTGAAACCTAATTAGAACAAGAAGCGTAAAATCATAAGTGAGACTATTCCAGCAATAACGGTGCCCAGCAGACTGCGTGTTTTGATGGCAATCCAGAAGGTCGGCAGGGCCGCAATCCACTCTGCGCTGTGCGAGAAGCCGGCAAGCTTGTCGTCTTGAATGAATAATTCCTGGGCGATCAGCGCCGCCATCACGGCGATAGGGATATTGTTCAGCCAGCGCATGCCCCACTCGGGAATAGTGATCCGGCTTAGAAGCATCAATGGCAGGACCCTTGGAATAAATGTCACCAGCGCTGCACCGACTATGATCAGGAAGATATCCAGCCTTACTTCCATTTTTCCATCACCATCCCTAATGTTGATGCAACGATTGTAGCAGCGATTACGCCAAGGCTTGGCGACCATAGTAAGGATACAAGCACGGCAATCAGACCTGCTGCTAGTCCGACCAGAATATCCTGTACATATTTTTTTCTGCTCATGAGGGTAAGTACCAGCAGTCCGATAAACATAGCAGGCAGGGCAAAGTCAAGACCCCACCGCTCGGGATTCGCAATCCATTGTCCAAAGAACGCGCCCAGGATGTTGGCCAGAAACCAATTCAGATAAGCAGCGACATTCAGTCCATGCATCCATTTCTCACTAAGGCGCCCTTTGGTAGTACCTGTGTTAATGGCCACACCAAAGGTTTCATCGGTTAGTAAAGAACCCACCAGCATATTGCGGAGTGGCTTCAAATGTCGGAAATAGGGGGACAGGGCTGCGCTTAACAGCACATGCCGCAGATTAACGAATAGAATCGTGAACACAATGCTGGACGCTGTACTGCCGGCTGCGATCATCCCAGCCGCAATGAACTGACCGGAGCCTGCATAGAGAATAAGAGACATTAAGGCAATCTCGGGAATGGACAAGCCCGCAGTCTTCTCCACAACTCCGGCCGCAAAGCCTATACTGAGATATCCGAGCAAGGTGGGCAGACAATCCCTGACTCCTTGCATAAAGCTATCTTCGGGTTTTTGACCCGTTCTTGATTCTGGTGAGGCCGTCTCCGGCATCATAGAAATGACCTCCTTGTCTATGCTTCATAGAATAATTTCTAATAGTCTTTGCACAAATATCATCACTATAAAATTTATCCAGTATTCTGTCAATTCATGTACCCAGAGTTTCACAAGGCGTTCAGACACATGACGGTAAATAACAGAGAAATTACAACTCTATTATAAGGGTTACAACTTGGACACAATTCCCATAGGGTTAGCCTCTATAATAATCTTTGTAAATACGTTTGGAGGGAAATCAATGAGAAAACATAGACGTACATATGTAGCCATGCTGCTCAGCACTTTTATCATCAGTCAACTATCGGCTTACTCAGCGTCTGCAGCTCCGGTCAAAACTACTAATAATGTCAATTCACCGACCAAAGTAGCGGCCCTGGAACCAAGTCCAACAACGAAATTAGGCAGTGTACAGCTGGGAGCTGGGGTCAATGCTACCCTTGAGGATATCAGGCTGTGGCCTCAAGCGGGGGGGAATATCCTCACGTATACCCTAAATTATGCCAACGGGGGCAGTAGCAATGCTGGTCTGATCCACTATTTTTCACGGGTGGTCACTTCTGGAGGCACGGTAATCCCTGGCAATCCGATAACGGCAGATGCACTGAAGAAAAGTATCGATTCCAAGCAAAATCTGCGTGTAACCTATTATGTTAACGTTGGCCAGACCAACTCCCTGAACGGCATCAAGATCGCTATGTATGTCTGGGACGCCAAAGCCAAGGGCTATTTGCGACAAGCAGGATCCATCGGCGTTCCTGCAAGCTATTCCCAGTCGACACTTCATGGGAAAATCCTGAACACCACTATGAGCGACATTCCCGTTGCTGCGTCTTCAGAATCTTTCCAAATCTATAAATATAGCAGCAAAGTCTACGCCAAGATTGGCCTGAATGTAACCAATAAAGGGAACAAAGTACTCAGCGATCCCGGTTATAAGGCTTACTTAGTAACGGCAAGCGGAACCGCCTTTGAGCTGGCATTAGACAGTTCGCAGGCCGGGTACAAGATACAACCGCAAGAGAAGAAAACCATCTATTATTTGACCGAAATTCCATCTTACCTTAAGACGGATAATATGAGACTACAATTCGTGCAAAGAGACGAGACACTGAAGGTCGACCTTCCACAGTCCGCTTACAAGCTTCCGGCTGCTACAACACCTGATTTGACGGTCGCCAAGGGCGTTACTAAAAAAATCATTATTAACAATAACTCTGTCGAGACTCAATTGAGCAATGCAGCAGTCTATGCAGAGAACGAAACCGGGATGTGGACCTTCCAACTCCGTTTCAAGAACACCGGGAACAAGGCCGTCACCTTGCCGAATTATGAGCTGGCCGTGAAATCTGCCAAAGGAACTTCATTCCCGGTAAACGCAAATGGAATTAACGGACTTCTCTTGAAGCCGCTTGAGGAGAAAGTGATCTCGCTCAAGGCCCAGGTTCCGCTGTCAGTTGAACAGAACACGTTACAGCTGCAAATGATTGAATCCGTTGGCTCTACGCCAGATAAGTCCATCTCACCGGACAATACCGGAAGTGGCGGCAGCGATGCCGGAACAGGTTCGGGAACTGGCAGTAATACGGCCAAGCTGACCATTCCAGTGGCATATTTCACCATCCCTTATACGTTAAGACCGGATACACAGAAGGGGCAGGATTATAGAACAACGAATGATTACGGGACTTTCAATTACCGTCTGCTTTCTGTGCAGCGTTTTCCGTGGAAAGACGACGATATCATCGTTGCGAAGCTGAACATTAATAACACTCAGTCTGTAAACCTGTCTCTGCCTGATCTAAAAGGCGCCGTCAAACTGGACAATAACGATCTTACCGGTTCGACTGAGTTGTTCATGGACAAGGAGTTCCAATCGCTCGCACCGGGTAAATCGGCCGACATCTATGTGATGGCCAAAGTTCCGTATACACAGAAGTTCGATAAACTAAGTATTAACCTGTATACAACCGTCAAAGAAGAACCCGTCTCTTTCCTATCGTTCACTACAGACAGTATGATCAATGCTGTGGCGCAGATTGAGCGTGGAGGAAGCTACGATGTCATTGCTAAAGGCAAGAATGCCAAGGTTCAGGAGAACAAGACCACGATCTATGAAGGCGTCAACTCCAACATTGTGTACTCCGAATTGCTGCTGAGTAGCGAAGAGAAGAGACAGGGCAAGATGGCCCGTCTTCAAGGCTACTTTGCAACGCCGAACGGTGAGCTGTTCGAAGCGGTATCCAACCAGCCGGACACCTCTGCAACACCAGGTGGCAAGCAGTTGGTCACATTCTGGGCGAAGGTTCCTAAGTCGGTGAATTTGTCCGATGTTGCGCTGTACCTGGGACCTGGCATCACTGGCAATAAGTTAAGTGAACCGGGACAGGAACCAACTGGATTTATTAACATTGCCTCACTGGATCTCAATCCAGTGGCGACTCCTCCAGAGAACAATTTGTCAAAAGTCACGCTGTATCCGTACACCTTATCTATGCTTAGATCCGATGGCCGGAATCTTCTAGGTACAGATACGATCAATATCATAATGAACTATGATCTGCTACGTGATGTTAGCTATGATATGGGGACCTTTAACCACAAGCTGGTTCTTAAAATGACAGATCCTTATGGCCAATCCCAGGAAAAGAGTCTGGCTATCGGAACAGATCTGACTGAGGGTAGTAACAATACATTCAGTCTCTCCTTCAGCAACCCGACTTACAAGAAGCTGGTTAATGGAGGAGCTTACCGTATCACCCTTTACGATGAATTCCAGGGAGAACGGATTGAGTTGGCCAGCCAGGCATACACCCTGTACATTGACAGGACGCTGACGTCAGACAAATAAGACTCTTTATTAAAGTACAGAAGGAGCAGCTTGTATGTTGCGAGTGGAAAAAGTAACCCATTCTTTCAAGAACGGCAATGAAACAACAGCCGTGCTGCATGATATCAACTTCTCGGTTCAGAAGGGCGAGATGGTCGCGCTGCTTGGCAGCTCAGGCTCCGGGAAGTCGACCATGCTCAACCTGATGGCAGGGCTGATGAAGCCTACGGAAGGACATATTTACATTGCCGACCATGATATTGTGAAAATGAGCGAGAACAAACTGTCCGAATTCAGACGAAAAAACATCGGATTCATTTTTCAGGCGTATGAGCTTATCACTAGCCTGACGGTACGTGAGAACGTGGAGCTGCCCCTGGTCTTCCAGTCAGTGGCTCCATCTGTGCGCAAGAAGAAGGCGCTGGAGCTGTTGGAGGCGGTAGGTATTCCAGATAAAGCCGATCTATTCCCTGCACAGCTGTCTGGTGGTCAGCAGCAGCGTGTTAGTATCGCGCGGTCCCTGATCACGGAGCCATCCGTTATTTTCGCGGATGAACCGACCGGGAACCTGGATTCCAAAACAGAGGAAGAGATCATCACGATTCTGCTTGATTTGAACAAGAAAATGAACACAACCTTTATAGTTGTTACGCATGAGATCGAGGTCGCAGAACAGATGCAGCGCATCTTCACACTGCGGGACGGATTTATGATCACCGGAGAACAGCCTCCTGCCGAAGTGGAGTCCAAAGGAGGAGAGCAGGATGAGAGTTAGGGATATTTCGCGTCTGGCCTGGGATCAGATCAAACGACGTAAGGTAGTTACGGGGCTTTGTATGGCGGGGATTTCTATCGGATGTGCTGCCATTATCGTTGCACTCAGTCTCGGAGATTCGGCGCAGGCATACACAGAGAAAGAGATCAACAGCCGATTCAAAATGGATGAGATCACTGTAACCCCCAACAGTGGCGTACCCAACCAAGGGAAGAATGGGAGCCAGGGGGAAGGGGATAACGAGAAGCTCGATCCCGGTAAGCTGACCCGCCAGAAGCTGGAGATCATCTCTGGACTGAAGCATGTGAATGCGGCAGCGCCTTTCCAGGAAATTGGCTGGCTTCAGATGCTCACTATTGATAACAAAATATCTGATATTCAGGTCATAGGTACCAATCTTAGCCTGCTAACAAAGTACGATAATACTTTCAAGCAAGGAGGACCTTCTGAGCTACCAGGAATGGCTGTTCTGAATTACGGAGCGACGCTGGGTCTGATTGATAATGAGACCAGGCAAAGTCTGTATGAGGCGATGGGGAATGATCCATACAACAATGATCTCAGGCTGCAATACGATAACCTTAGCCGTATGCCAACGGATCTGTATCAGCAGCAGATTCAGTTCCAATCGACCGACTTTAGCAACGGCAAGACCATTGTTAGCTCCTCCATTCGAGTCATGGGGATTCTCGCCAAGCCCAAAGGAATGGATGACAATATGGCGATGTATGACAAGAAGATCTACGTGTCTCTGGAAACGGCTGAGCGACTGCGGGATGAACTCAATCTGAACAATGATTCCAATGGACAAGCAGGTGTCTATAACAATGCGATTATCAAGGTTGATAGTATCGATAACATTGTAGCGTTGGAGAAGCTCATTCAGAAGCTTACCCTGAACACCAGCACGAATCTGTACCAGAAGGAAATGCTTGCAGAGCAGTTCAGTATGGTCAAAAAAGTAGCACTCGGGGTCGGGATATTCATTCTGATTATTGCCTCAATCTCCATTATTGTTGCCATGACCATGTCTTCCCATCAACGCCGTCGACAAATTGGAATCATGAAGGTACTGGGAGCTAATATGCGGCAAATACGCAATATGTTTATTACGGAAGCTGCATTGCTTGGTTTTCTGGGCGGACTGCTGGGCGTGGTATTCTCATATTTGATCGTTACCGGCATGAACAAAATAATCGGCTCCGCTGGCGGTATGGGTGGAAGTGAGGGAGGTCTTGTCATCGCCATTCCGCTGATGACGATTCCGATCGGCATCGCATTCGCCATTATGACAGGTGTTTTATCAGGGATTTATCCGGCCATCAGTGCATCGAGAACCAATGCGCTCACGGCTATCAAACGGGATTAGTATTTTTGTGGCAGAAAGGAAGCCGAGGGAATGAAAAGGATTATAAAGTGGGTCATCATCCTAGCGATTGTAGCCGTAGCCGGTTATTTCGCTTATGACAAAATGTTCAAGCCGCAGGAAGCACCGCCGATGGAGGAGCCTGTGCAAAGTATTACCTTCCCGGTTACCCAAGAGACGATTAACAAGACGATTCAGGTTAAAGGGAAATCTCAGTATGAACATGAAACGCTTGTCTATGCGCCGTTTGCTTCTAAAGTAACTTCCTGGAAGGTAGAGAATGGCGGACAGGTTAAGAAAGGCGATATCCTGTATACTCTGGATCAGGAGACGCTAAAGAACGATATTGCGACACAGGAAGCGACCATCCGTAAAGGCAAGCTGGAAGCAGAACTGAATGCTTTCGTGAGCCAACAGGACGAGGAGAGTGCCGCGCTGGGCGCCACCGAGGCAGATCGATTGAAGGTGCTGGCTTCCCAGGAAGCGAAGCGGATCGGCGATGAACTGAACGAGGTGACTGCGGAGATTCAGGCCCGGGAGCTTGCCAGCAAGAAGGAAAGGCTGAATACAGCGATTTACCGTGCTCCGGCAAGTGGGATTTTCCTCTTCGACAGCACTAGTGAACGTCCACAGACGGTGTCTGACAACCAGTACATCGGCAAGATTGTCGATCTTAGCAAGGTTGAATTTGTCGCACTGGTGGGAGAGCAGGATGTGTTCCGGATCAAAACCGGCATGAAGGTAGACGTGAAAATGACTGCACTCAAAGAAGAGAAGCTGTCTGGCGAAGTGACCAAGGTGGCCAAGTTCGCCACTACCACCTCAGGACAGACGAATAACACCAGTCAAGTGCCGCAATTTGAAGTCGTTATTAAGCTTGATGCCAATGAGCATCTCATCGGCGGTCTGAGTCTGAATGGCGAGATTGAAGCTATCCGAAAAGAAAAAGCAACAGTAGTCTCGAGCATGGCTGTAATCCATGATGGAGATGCTGCTTATGTCAATCTGGACAAGGGCAATGGTGAGGTCGAGCGGAGAGATATCAAGATTGGACTGGAGACAACCGACAAGACAGAGATTCTGACCGGTCTTAAGCCCGGTGATACGGTTGTTCTCCAGTAGCAGCATAGTTATTTAGCAATCGATGAACGCCAAGCTTTAATATCTTTATTGAGGGCGGTAAGATCAGGAACGGGGACAGGGTTGTCAGTCAATCCGTATTTATGCTTCAACGCTAAAATACGGTAGACACTCTCGTCAATTCGCGATTCCTTGAGCTTACCGTTTTTTACGCTCTGTAGAATCGCTTCGCGGACCCGCTTCTCATTATTATACTCATGGGCGACCAGCAGAATATCGCTGCCGGCATTGACACTGTCAAGCGCAGCTTGGCCCAGGTCGAAATGCTTCATGATTGCGCCCATTGTCAGGTCATCGGTGATAACGACACCCTTGTAGCCCATCTCTTCCCGAAGCAGATCGCCAATGATCATACGGGACAAGGATGCAGGTCTGTCGGGGTCCAGCTTGGGAAACAGAATGTGGGCCACCATGACCGCATCGGCATTCTCCTTAATGGCAGCCTGGAAGGGGAGCCATTCTAGCCCGGCCAGCTGATCCCTTGTTTTATTCACAACAGGCAACTCCAGATGAGAGTCTACGGAGGTATCGCCATGCCCGGGGAAATGCTTCACTACCGGAACAACGCTTTCGCTCTCGATGCCTTTCATCTCGGCAATGCCCAGTTTCACAACGGTGTCCGCCGAATTGCCGAAAGAACGGTCGCCGATGACAGGGTTCTTGGGATTGCTGTTAATGTCCAGTACCGGAGCGAAGTTCATATTGAATCCGGCGGACCGCACCTCCCGAGCAAGCAGCGTGCCCATGGTTCGTGCTGCATTCGTATCATTGCGGAGCCCCACCTTGGCGTTAGAAGGGATGGTAGCGTACTCCGCAGGCATACGGCTGACTTTGCCGCCTTCCTGATCGACACTCATGAACAGGGGAGCAGGATTTGCTGCGTTACTTTTCTTCATGGAATTAACCAAAGTGACCATCCCTTGCAAATTATCGATGTTGTTACTGTAGAGGATAATACCGCCTACCTTATCCTCTGTGATCATCCGTTTGGCCCCTGCATCCAGGGTTGTACCGTTAATACCGACCAGCAGCATTTGTCCGATCTTTTCCTCAAGGGTCAGGGACTGAAGCTGAAGGGCTACAGGATCAGGCTCTGCCGTAGGCGTTGCGGGAGTAGGCGTTGAGGTGTTAGCTTCTGTTGTGGACGGCCCTGCTGCTGACACGGTTGGTGCTGCGGCAGGTGCCCGTGTGGATGCTGTGGATGAGGAAGTGCTACTGCCACAGCCGCTGATAAGCGGAATCAGGAGCAGAACAGAAGCAATGGGAGCAAAGCGTTTTTTATATAAGGGAAATATCGTTAGGCGGTCTATTACTTTCATCAGTTAGAGTCTTCCTTTCCTCTACGGAATGTAATGTCGGGTGGTATCATTAAGACCTGCTTTAGTGTAACCACCTTTAAATTCCATAATACCATTATCCGTCTAACTCTCCCAAGGAGAAGCGTTGCGGGAAGTAGCTCTGAGAAGTGATATTGAGAAGTAAGGGGAAGGGCGGACTTGCCCCATTATCAGTCTGAATGATAAGATATACAGGAATCGATACATATTTTGAAATTTAAAAATTGAGGTGACGTGTCCATGAAAGACGAATTATTTAATGCACTTAATGAACAGATGAACTTTGAGTTCTATTCCGCTCACGTTTACCTTGCTATGGCAGCTTATTGTTCCGGTGAGAGTCTCGACGGATTTGCTAATTTCTTCTTGGTTCAAGCCGAAGAGGAAAGATTTCATGCAATGAAAATATACAGATTCCTCAATGACCGCGACAAACGGGCAACACTGGCTGCACTCAAAGAGCCGAAAAATGAATACAGTTCGATGCTGGATGCGTTTGAACATGCCTATGCTCATGAGCAACAAAACACCAAGAAGTTCTACCATCTTGCAGACATTGCCTTGGACGAGCGCGAGCATGCGACCATCTACTTCCTGAAATGGTTCATTGACGAACAAGTAGAAGAAGAAGCGTTGTTCAGCAACATTATTTCCAAGCTGAAACGTATCGAAAAAGACAGCAACGCTTTCTACATGCTGGATGCTGAGTTTGCTACCCGTAGCTTTACTGCTCCAGCTGAGTAACAGCAGTTAACACATATTAATCCCTGCAGCCCTTTGGCTGTGGGGATTTTTCATGTTTGTTATCGCCCGTTTAGCCTAAAAAGTTGAACGGAGTCAAATAATGTTGCATACGACAACAAAATTCATGTATTCCAACTCTATTTGGCAGGGGTAACTCTTGCGCCACTCGGCAACACTGTTTCTCTAGACCCACCCGATTAGCTGCGTGTAATATAGAACAATACTATTGCTTGGGGGTTACTGGTTTTGGATAATTACAAAGACATCAAACAGGGTGAAAGAGGTGCCTGGCTAAGCATAGCAACGTATATTTTGTTATCCGCCGTCAAGCTGTTCATAGGAACGATCTCGGGTTCCCAGGCGCTGCTTGCCGACGGATTGAACAATACTACGGATATTATAGCGTCTATAGCTGTCCTGACGGGGTTGAAAATATCGCGCAGACCTCCGGATTCCAATCACCGGTACGGACATTTCCGTGCAGAGACGATTGCGGCAATGATAGCCTCTTTTATTATGATCGCGGTCGGACTTCAAGTCTTGTACCAGGGTGTGAACAAATTCATGGAGCCGTCACTTGTGACACCGGATCTGATCGCTGCCTGGACAGCAGCGGGAAGTGCAGTCATTATGATGGCAGTCTACATGTACAACATAAAGCTGGCGCGGCGCATCAACAGCAATGCTATCGAGGCTGTGGCGCAGGACAACCGCTCGGATGCGCTGGTCAGCATTGGGGCTTTTATCGGGATTATCGGCTCCCAGTTCGGGATTCCTTGGCTGGACCCGCTTACAGCGACCATCGTCGGCCTGATGATCTGCAAAACCGCATTCGATATCTTCCGTAAGGCTACTCATGACCTCACAGACGGGTTTGATGCGGCAGAACTTGAACGGATGAAGAATACGGTGGCCGAAATTGATGGCGTGCAGTCGATCAAGGATATTAAGGCCCGTGTGCACGGCAATAACGTCCTGGTGGATACAACCGTGCTGGTGGATGCCAAGCTGAATGTGGTTCAGAGTCACGACATTACCGAAGAAATTGAAGATCAGTTGAAAGACCGTCACCAGGTTTCTTACGTGCTTGTCCATATTGAGCCTGTTTAATAGAACCAGGGATATTCCTCTTATGAGGATGTTCCTGGTTTTTCTGCGTTATTGACTGGGCACAGGGAGATGTGTGTATAATTACAATATGATATTAACAACTGGATAATATTAATGTTTTTATAGAAAAGGAGCACTGTAACCTATGTCTGATCACCCTCTTACTAATGCCAGTGGGTTAACTGAAATACAATTTCTGGCGACTTATGATGCTGATGCGTATGAACATCCTTCGGTGACAGTGGATATGCTGATTTTTACCGTGATGGACCTGGAACAAAACAATTACCGCAAGCTTCCCCAGAAATCTCTCCAGCTATTGTTGATCAAACGGGGCGAGCATCCGTACCTGGGCCAGTGGGCACTGCCGGGCGGCTTCGTAGCTGTAGATGAAAGTATTGAGGATGCGGCACGACGAGAGCTATACAGCGAAACGAATATAGAAGATCTGTATATGGAGCAGTTGTTTACATGGGGAGCTGTGCACCGTGACCCGCGTACACGGGTTATTAGCTGTTCGTACATGGCGCTCGTTGACCGAACCACGCTGGATGTGCGGGCCGGGGACGATGCTACGGATGCAGCCTGGTTCGATGTCTCTTATACAATTGAGGCTGAACACACAACAACCACTGAACAGGGAACGGAGACAGAGAAGCGGGTTCGCATCAAACTTCAGAATGAGCAACAGACTCTATCTGCAGTTGTGCGGATTGTAGAGTCCGTACAGGGACGTGTCAGAAAGCTGTCACGTGAGATTGTAGAGAGTGAGGGAATAGCGTTTGACCATTCCATCATGATTGAGTATGCGATCGAGCGTCTGAGAGGCAAGGCTGAATATACCGATATCGTGTTCAACCTGATGCCGCCATTGTTCACATTGTCTGAATTACAGCGGGTGTATGAGATTATTCTCGGAAAAGAGCTGCTGGCCGCGGCTTTCCGCCGTAAAATGGCCGATGCCGTTACCGAAACCGACGAGTACACCAAGGATGCTGGACATCGTCCATCGAAGTTGTACCGATATAACCCGGAGTGGAGCCATAGATAGCCCTCATCGATAATATTTCATGTAGAATATTGTCGTGTGATGTTGTTAACTGAACTTTCATGCAAAATGGTAGAGAATATACCTTATTTCCCATTCGAATGGTTTGGGATAACGAAGGGATGAGGCCATGATTGCCTGGAAAGATTCTTACGATATTGGGGTAGAAAAAATTGACTGTCAGCACCGACAGCTGCTGGCGAAGCTCAATGAGTTTTTCGAAGCTTGCTCGAATCAGCAGGGCCGGGACAAGATTATGGAAACACTGAAATTCCTGAAAGAGTACACACTCGAGCATTTCGGCGACGAAGAAGAGCTGATGGGAGAGATTGATTTTCCGGAGCTGACGGAGCACCGCAAGACCCATGCGGATTTTGTGAAAACAGTGCTTGAGCTTGAAGAAATGATCAACGCCAAGGGCGTATCCGTTCTGTCTACGATCAAGTTGAACCGCACCTTGACGGATTGGCTTGTTAATCACATTAACAAATGTGACAAGCTGATCGGTGAATACATGGCCAGCCGCGGCAAAGCCGTATAACATGACTTAAAGCCAGTAAAGTTCCTATCCAGAGCTTTGCTGGCTTTTTGCATACAGAATAGATATGTTTCAATAGTTGATATGAATGGATCAGTATTTGATCTACTGCTGCCTTTGATTTATTATGGCTACACCACAGACAAGAGGTGAGTAACTTGAAGCAATATGAATCGGCCACTTTAAAAAAAGGGCTTCTGATCCTGGATACGCTGCAGCAGACAGAGTCTATGAAACTAAGCGAGATCATCCAGATCGTTAATCTGAATAAATCTACCGTATATCGCTTGCTGTATACCCTGGAGCTTGCAGGCTATGTGAAAAAGACGGATTTTGCTTATAGTGTGACGGAGAAAATAGGCGGAGCCGTGAGTCACCCTTCCCCTAGACTGGAGTGGGTGGCTGTCCCGCCGTTGTATCATTTGAGCCGTGAGGTCGGTGAGACCCTGTACATTGGGATTCTTAACGGTATCCATGCCGTGACAACCCAAGTGATAGAAGGAACACATACGATGCGGATTCATTCCAAGGTGGGCGACCAGGCTTACGCACATCTGAGCGCCTTCGGCAAAGCCATTCTTGCTCATCTGGATGAACGCAAGCTGGAAGCTATACTGAAGAACGTTATCCAGCACAAAAATACCCCAAATACCTTTGACGATTTCCACTTGCTGAGAGAGCATCTTAAAGTGATTCGCCAGCAAGGGTATGCCATTGATGACGAAGAGACGGAAATCGGCCTCCGCTGTATTGCGGCTCCTGTTTTTTATAAAGAGACTGCTATAGCTGCTGTTGCCATCTCAGGTCCTTCTGCGCGGATGACCAAAAAGAAAGACCGGGCGCTGAGCAGACAATTGCTGGAATGCAGCATGCAGATATCGAAACTGCTGGAGAATGAATAACAATGCCGGCCGGGATGGCCCCGCTTTTTATCATAGAAGATTAATCTTAATAGCGGGGCGCACGCCGTAACAAGCTAAGTTGACACGACCATAACTGCGGATACTGCTTCGAGGACCAACAAAATACGCGCGGGAAGAAATACCGAGTTGAGTTCTCAGCCACCACCATGAGCAGCCAAGCGCTTCATCATTCTCGAGGATATAGTCAGCTATGATTGTTTTATCATACACATACAAGCGGCATCCATCGTTCTTTTGTATTCTGGACAATTCCGTTCCTACTGCACGACGTCTGACACCTAAAGAGTCTTCGTCAAGTTTATAGGTCAGCTCTTTCACTTCTGCAACGCTGAGCAGAAATACCTTGTCCTCCGTATCTGAACTTCCGTCCCCGTTGTCAGCGCAAAGTGTTGGCTTGATGAACTTCATCTCAGCATCATTGAACGCGGCATGATAAAACTCTTCGTTCAGCCACCTTCGCAGATCAGAGTCACGCCAAGTAATATCGACATTTTCATGATGATATCGTTTGCAGTCCAAAATGTACTGGCTCAAAACGAACAGCTCTCCACCTGAATTTTGCAGCACCCGCCACTTGATCGGCGTTTTGTCCGCGCCGTGTACAGTTTGCGGGTAAGTGCCAAAAGTTATGATGTCGCCGGGCGCTGCGCTACGGTTCTGTGTGAAGGCAAGACTGTTATTTTCCAATCAGATTCACTCCTTATCGTGTCTAGTTCAATTGTACAACATTCATGCAAGTGCTAAAGATGAAGCCGTCAAATCCTTGATTTAGCGCAATAGTAATCATAAAAAGCTTCTCACTGTTCTTGAATGTTCTTGTTTAAGATGTCATTAAAACCGACAAGTAAAAAAACAGGAAACGTCCTGGAAATTGGCTTGGCATTGTGCAGCCGCATTTTCCCGACGTTTCCCCTGAATTAATTACTATCTATAAATCGCTTAAGACCCTCTACCGCATAATCATGGTCAAGTTGACCTGTTAGTCCGGCTACTGTAACGGAGCCTATTACACCTACGTTTTTGATGCGAAGCGGAAAGGTGCCGCCTACCGCCTGATATTCAGCGGGTGATAGAAGAGAGCTCTCTGTATGCGTAGTTCCACTCTGGGCGAAACGTTCGGCAATGTAAGCGGAGCTACGGTTGTAGTGGTCGGTTACCCGCTTTTTACGGAAGAGCCAGTGGTAATTCTCATCAGAGGTGCCTTCCATCAGATGGGTGAACAATGGGACGCGGTTCCGCTCAATATGAACGGCAATTGAGGTGCCTTGTTCTTTGGCATAGTTGATAATGGTAAATCCGAGCTCCAGGGCATCCTCGTTAGTAAAATGATCTAATTGGAGTTGGTTCTCCAGTTGTTCCAGCAATTGAAGATTCATCATAATTTCACTCCTCAAAAAGTTGTTGTTGTCTGTCTAGACGATAGTTCAGCATGGCCAAAAGCATAGCTCCGCACACCATGATGGATCCAAGCCAAGCAGTGTCCAAGTAACCCAGATGGTCCACGGCATAGCCTCCTATGGTAGAGCCAGCCGCAATGCCGATATTAAAGGCGGAAATATTCAGTGCTGATGCCAGATTTTTAGCTGACGGGGCGAACTTTTCAGCGAGTGTCAGGATGTAGGCCTGTACTCCCGGAGACATCATGAAGGCGAAGAAGCCCATTAAGATGAGCCCCAGAATGGTCAGTTGCTTGCTCGGCAGCAGTACGATTTGCAGCAGTAATACAATGCTTTGGCACAAAAACACAAGCCGCAGCGATTTTACAGGGTGCGCATTGGCGAGTTTTCCGCCGACTAGGTTGCCTATCGCAACAGCAACTCCATAGACTAGCAGCAGAAGCGTAATAGAGCCGGGAGAATAGCCGCTGATATTTTCCAGAATAGGCGTAAGGTAGGTGAATAAGGTAAACGTTCCCCCGAAGCCGAGTATGGTCATCAGTAAAGCCAGCAGGATGCGGTTGTTAAAGACCAGCTTTCTGATATCGCTTAAGCGAAGCTTGCTCGAATCCTGATTAACCTTACCGATCGCCAGACCATTGGAGACCAAAGCTATGAAGCCAAGTGCGGCTACAACGCCAAAGGTAGCCCGCCAGCCGAAATGCTGGCCGATATACGTTCCCATGGGAACGCCGGCAATGGTGGCTACGGTTAGTCCGGTGAACATGATCGAGACAGCGGTACCTTTATGACTGGCGGGAACCATGTCCACAGCAACGGTAGCTGCTACTGCAAAATACACACCGTGGGCGATGGCTGTAATGACCCGTGACAACATTAGCAGACCATACGAATGCGAGAATGCTGCCAGCAAGTTGCCTAAGGTAAATATGGTCATCAAAAGGAGAAGAAGCTGCTTTTTGGGAAAACGCCCTGAAAAAGTCGCGATGAGCGGAGTTCCTACGGCAATTGCGACGGCATAGCCGGAAATAAGTGTTCCTGCTCGTGTGATACTGATGGAAAGATCATCTGCTACCGTTTGCAGCAGCCCTACCAGGACAAACTCCGTTGTTCCGATAGCAAACGCGCTGATGGCAAGGGAGAGTAGAGCGATATAAATCTTGGCTGACATTAGGGATGAAGTCACTTCCTCTCTTGAAGCTCTGTTGCTCAAGTTCCTTCTCCGGAGAAGTCTTGCAGTAAAAGCTGTCTTTATAATAACGGAAGTTAAAAACAACCCTCAAAAAATGCGTAAAAGTTTCAAAAATAGAAACGAGCGAGGACCATTACAGCACGAATAAATCTGCGGTCTTTGACGATTCCCTGCGTGGATTTTATACTGTGTTAACGGTTTGTGTTATGATTTGAGTTAGATACAGAAGAACGCGGTGAAGGGGAGAAACATAATGAAGACTTTGCAAAGAATAGCCTCGGGAGTATTGATGCTGCTTGGGTTGGTTCTAGTGAATTATTACATCGGCTATCACCTGTGGTTGTTGGTACAGGAATGGCTGCCAGGATCGTCTCCGGCCTTGTTCTGGAGTCTCTTTACAGTTGTAGCGCTGGCATACGTCATCGGAATGATTCCATGGCCGCAGGTGCTTAAACCAGCTGGAAGACTGTTTAAGGTCGTAGGCTCATACTACTTGGCTTGTATGGAATTTGCTATTCTCCTGCTGCCTTTGACAGATTTGGTTTACCTGCTGCTCTACTGGAGCGGTAAGGTGCCTGATTCCTTTGTCACTGATGCTGGCGGGGTGCTGTTGGTGCTATTGGCTCTGTTCCTGATTTGGGGTTCCAGAAATGCTTGGAGTACGGTTGTGCGGAATCATTCGCTGCCCATCGCCAAATCGCGTGGAACCCGGAAGCCGCTGACCGTTGCCGTAGCATCTGACCTGCATTTGGGGAACATCGTCGGCAATCGTCATCTGAAAAAAATGGTGGCAGAGATCAATCACATGCAGCCGGATATTGTCCTGCTGGCTGGGGATGTGCTGGATGATAGCATCGAGCCGTTCGTTCGTAATAAGATGAGCGACCAGTTAAAACTGCTTAAAGCCCGTTATGGCGTATATGCTGTGCTGGGTAACCATGAATACTACGGTGGCTCCATCGAGGAATATACTCAAGTGATGAAGAGCATCGGGATCAGGGTGCTACAGGACGAAGTTGTGGAGACTGCCGGTGTTTACATCGTAGGTCGTAAGGACAAAACTGCGGAAACGATGGAGGCCGGCGGCAGATTGAGCGTACCTGCGCTGCTTGAGGGAATTGACCATTCCAAGCCTGTCATCATGATGGACCACCAGCCGACCGGCTTTGGAGCTGCAGCTCAGGCAGGTGTGGACGTTCTCCTCTCGGGTCATACGCACCGCGGCCAGATCGCACCCAACCACTGGATAACCAAACGATTATTTGAGCTTGATTGGGGATATCTGCAAAAAGAAAACCTCCATGTAGTAGTCTCTTCTGGCTACGGAACGTGGGGGCCGCCAATCCGCTTGGCCAGCCGTTCCGAGCTAATTAAGCTGGAGGTTTTGCCGGAAGGTAGAACGAGATACAGTGAAGAGCCGGTAACTGCGAAGACTGTGCTGGTTTAACCAGCGAAAACTATCACCGAAATCAAATGATCTGGAGTCATGATTGAAGCGATGATTGTGTGCCCTGAAGCTATGGCTTCGGGGCTTTTTTGTGTAATAGTTGGAGGAGCAGACAAAATTCAGTTTTGACAAGTCTGAGGTGGTAGTGTATTTTGAATATAGTTAAGTTATTAACTAATTGGAGCTGAAAACGAAGTTATGGATGATTTGCAGAAATATGTACTGAACCAGCCGCTGCCTACAGAGGCGTTCTTTACCCTGGTGGAGACGACTGCTAAGCTGGTGGCTGTTTCCGAGAAATACTGGCAATCCAAGGGCCTGAATGGAGCGAGAATTCGCATCCTGGTAGAGATCGCCAAACAGGGTGGTAGCATCCTGCCCTCCGAGCTGGCGTCGATCATAGGCGTTACCAAGGCAAATATTAGCCTGCTGCTGACCCCAATCGAAAAGGACGGCTATATCAGCCGGGCCAGTGATGCAGCCGATGGCAGGAAGACGGTGATTTCTTTGACTGGTAAAGGTGAAGCGTTGCTGGAGGAGCATTTACCAGAGAACCGGCAAGCGGTGGGCGAGCGGATGCAGCAGCTGGAGCCGCAGGAAATCCATCAGCTGATGGGATTGTTGCGGAAGTTGACCAGAGAGTAGCTGATTGGATCAGCGTACTCTTTTTAATTATATAGTTAATAACTTAACTAAACTCAGGAGATGGAAAGGACGTTATTCATGTCGATACTTATTACCGGAGCAACCGGACAGCTTGGCACTAAAATTATCGAAAAACTCGCAGAGATTATTCCCCCGGAACAGTTGATTGCAGGTGTCCGGGACCCGCAGAAGGCAGAGTATTTGCAGCCCCTTGGAGTACAGATCCGAATTGTGGATTATGATCAGCCGGAGACCCTTGAGGAAGCTTTCACCGGGGTTTCCAGGCTACTGCTCATCTCCAGCTCAAATACGGATGATGGTATCCGCTATGTTCAGCATAGTCATGTTATCGAGGCAGCTAAGAAAGCGAAGGTAGAACATTTCTTGTACACAAGCTTTGCCTTTCCAAAACCCGGTGCCGATCCGCAGCATAATGTGCATCTGCGCACCGAGCAGGCGATTCTCGATTCCGGCCTAAATTATACTTTTCTACGCAATGCCCTTTATACGGATTTTGTCGGTGTACTTGGATTGAATGAAGCACTTGCCAGTGGGGAACTAATTACCGCCCCGGGAGACTGGGTGTTCAACACCGTTACACGCCGCGATCTCGCCCTTGGAACGGCCAGCATATTGGCTTCATCCGATCATAAGAATGCCATTTATGAATTGACTGCCTCGGAGACGTGGGATTTCCATCAGCTGGCAGTGGTACTGTCGGAGATAGCCGGTCAGCCAGTGGTTCATAAGCAGGACGCAGGGGTGCAGAACTGGATCTACCCGTTTCTGTCCAGACTCGATACCGCATCCACTTCACAGGATCTGGAGCGTTTTGTTGGAGGACCGTTGCTTTCTCTAAAAGAGAGCATAATTCCCTTCATCCGTTCCACAGCTGACTGAGCGAACGTATTGCAGATTAGATAAAGTTGTTGAATCGCTCTAATGTTGATACTATGGGAGCATTATATGATGTCCAGGTATGGCAGAGAGTGAGTGAGAAGCAATGAAGAAGATTCTAGTGACCGATGATGATATGAACATCCGCACCTTATTGAAGCATGTGCTGACAAGAGAAGGGTATCAGGTGCTTGAGGCAGGGGATGGCCGGGAAGGGATTACGGTGTTAAAAGAACACACAGTGGACATGGCGATTGTCGATGTGATGATGCCCCATGTTGATGGGCTGGAGCTGTGCCAATATATCCGTGAGACGTACGATATCCCGGTCATTCTCCTGACGGCACGGCAGCAGCTCAGTGACAAAGAGCAGGGGTACTTGCGGGGAACTGACGATTATTTGACCAAGCCTTTTGAGCCGGAGGAGCTGATCTTTCGGATGAAGGCGTTGTTCCGGCGTTATTCGGTGGCTTCCAACGATAAGATTCGCCTGAATTCCCTTGTCATTGACCGCAAAAATTATGAGATCAACGATGGGGATGATGTCCTGCTGCTTCCTGTAAAGGAATTCGAGCTGCTGGCACAGCTGGCTCAATATCCGGGTCGGCTGTTCTCTCGCTCTGAACTGATTGAGCTGGTCTGGGGAGCCGGGTACGAGGGGGATGAGCGGACGGTCGATGTACATATTAAGCGGCTGCGGCAGCGGTTTGCCGGGTATCAAGATGATTTTGTAATCCGGACGGTGCGCGGCATCGGCTACAAGGTGGAGATGATCAACGCATGAAGTCCTTGTATGTTCGGATGTGCCTTGTTTTTTGCTCTGTCATTATTGTGAGCAGTTTGCTCGGCTTCCTGATCTCTAATCTCTATTATCAGTCGCAGGTAAAGCCGGAGAACGATGCCAAGCTGACCGGGATGGCTGTACAAATCCAGCAGTTTATTGCCACGCACCCGGAGTCGCAGGAGGATTATCTGCAAAGCACGGCAGCTCTTGGTTATCGACTCTACCTAACGAATGGGAACGGCGACGAGCGAACCTATGGCGAGCCATTCCGGGTCATGGATCTGGAGAAAGAGCAGATTGACACGGTGCTGGGAGGACAGGTATACCACGGAATTGCCGAGTTTCCAAGCAAGCCGTTTATCACCGGTTTTTTTGATAACCAGCTGCGGAATTCGATAGGCGTGCCGATCCAGACGGCGGAAGGTACATATGCGCTGTTCCTACGGCCGGATGCTCAGGTTCAGTTCGGAGAGCTGCGGATCTTTTTTGCGATGATTATCGGGTTCACGATACTAATCAGTCTGGGCTTTGTGATGATCAGTGTATTTCATATTGTCCGGCCGATCACCCGGCTGACTACAGCCACGAAGCGGATCTCCAAGGGCCGGTACGATATCAGGCTGAATACGTGGCGGAAGGACGAGATCGGTCAGCTGGCTTCTCATTTTATGGTGATGAGCCGGGAGCTGGAACGGACGAACCGTGCACGGCAGGATTTTGTCGCTAATGTCTCGCATGAGATTGAATCCCCGCTTACGTCTATTCAAGGGTTTGCGCATGCGCTCAGAGAAACCTCACTGCCGGAAGAACAGCGGCTGGAGTATCTCACCATCATTGATGGAGAAAGCCGCCGTCTATCCCTGCTTAGCAAGCAATTACTTACGTTGTCTTCCCTGGATTATGATGCTGAGGCGTTGACCAAGAAAGATCTCGATCTCAAAGCACAGCTGCGTCAGGTTGTGCAGATTATGGAGTGGAGACTGACGGAGAAGCAGCTCGCTGTGCGTCTGAATCTGGTCGATATCAGTATCCGGGCTGATTCTAATTTGCTCTATCAGGTGTGGATGAACCTGGTGTCCAATGCTATAAAATACACGCCTGTCGGCGGTTCCATCGCCATAACCTCCAAAACAGCCGGAGGAAATTGTATCGTATCGGTCACAGATACTGGCGAAGGCATCGCCGAAGAAGAATTGCCGATGATCTTCGACCGTTTCTATAAAGTCGACCGGGCGCGTACCCATGAGACGCATAGCAGCGGCCTCGGACTTGCCATTGTGCAAAAGATTGTTGAAGCACATGCCGGAACCGTGGAGGTCTCCAGCAGTGTAGGTGAAGGGACCATCTTCACCGTGACCCTCCCACTATTGTAAATAGTGGGTTTTTGTAATTCTTTATTCATACTCCGTTCATTTTCACTTTCTACACTGTAGCTATACAGAGTAGAAGGAGTGGTACTATGTTTTTAGCCCTGAGAGAGATGAGGCATTCCAAAGCCAGATATTCGTTGATCATGGTGATTATGCTCTTGGTCTCATTTCTGGTCTTGTTTGTTACGGGACTAGCAAGAGGCTTGGCTTATGCCAATATTTCCGCCGTGGAGAATATGCCTGCGAATTATTTCGCGGTTCAAAGCGACGCGGAGCATACCTTCAGACGTTCCGTTCTGGGCGGTACAGAGCTTGAAGCGGTTCGGGCAGTCAGCGGAGAGGCTAATGCAACCCCGCTTGCGGTGCAAATGAGCACGATTACCGCAGGGACTAGTAACGCCGATGACGTGAAGGCTGACATTACTTATTTTGCAGTGGATATGAACGGAATGTTGGCACCCAAAGTGGTTGAAGGGGATAAGCTCACCAATGACACCACAGGCAGTGTGCTCGTAGATAAGAAGCTGGAGCAGTCGGGCATCACAATCGGGAGTACACTCCGTGATCAAGCAACTGGCAAAAGTTTTACCGTAGCCGGATTCGTGAAGGATAACTCCTATAGCCATACCCCAGTGGTCTATATCAATCAACAAGAATGGCAAGAGATGAAGCAAGGTTCCAGCCAAGGAGGGGGCTCTCCGCAAGAGGCATCCTTTAATGTTATTGCACTGAACATCACCGCTGATCAGGCCGCCGAGCTTAATGGCAAGCTCGATCATGTGGAGATCATTACCCAGAAGCAGGCTATTGAGAGCATTCCGGGATATTCCGCGGAGCAAGGTTCTCTGCTCATGATGATCGTTTTCCTATTTGTTATTGCCGCTTTCGTGCTGGCCGTCTTCTTCTATGTCATTACCATTCAGAAAACAAGCCAGTTCGGTATCCTCAAAGCCATGGGCACCAAGATGTCTTACCTTGCCTGGAGTGTTGTAGGTCAGGTCATGATTCTGTCCATTGCGAGCTTGGTTGTCAGTCTGGCACTGACCTTTGGGATGAACATGGCACTGCCGGATTCGATGCCGTTCCAGCTTGAACCGATGACGATTCTGTGGACCAGCTTATTATTTGTAGGCATGTCCTTGTGCGGATCGCTCATATCAGTGGTACGAGTAGCGAAAGTCGATGCATTGGAAGCGATAGGGAGGGCTTACGCATGAGTGCGAAACTAACAATGAAGCAAGTGACTAAAACTTATGGTGACGGGGATGCGACCATATCGGTGCTGCACAACCTGAACCTGGAAGTTCAGGCGGGCGAATTTGTAGCGGTGCTAGGACCCTCGGGTTCCGGGAAAAGTACCTTTTTGTCTACAGCAGGTGCGCTGCTCTCGCCAACCAGCGGAGAAGTTCTGATTGACGGGGAATCGTTAAAAGACAAGGATAAAAGCGCGCTGACCCAGCTACGGCTGGAGAAAATCGGCTTTATGTTCCAAAGCGCTCAGCTGCTCCCATACCTGAAGGTAGAGGAGCAGCTACTATACGTAGCCAAGCTGGCGAAGCTTGGAACGAAGGAGTCCAAACAGCGGGCGGACTACTTGCTGAAGCGCCTGGGGATCTGGGAACGGCGGAATCAATACCCGGAAGCACTCTCCGGCGGGGAAAAGCAGCGGGTCGCTATCGCCAGAGCGTGGATGAACAAGCCGGCGATTCTGTTCGCGGATGAGCCGACGGCAAGCCTCGACTTTAAGCGAGGCAAAGAGGTCGTCAGCATGATCGCCGACGAGGTGAAACGGGAAGGCAAAGCGGCGGTAATGGTCACGCATGACGAACGAATGCTGGAATGGTGTGACCGTGTGCTGCATTTGGAAGAAGGTATACTGGTTGAAGGCGTTTAGCCTTCAGCCTTCTTTTTTGCCAAAAAGCAGCTTTTGCAGGAACACATCCACCGCCATGGAGCGGGAATGCTCCTTATGACGGATGATCGAGAAATTTCGTTCTAATTGCAGCTGCCGGATGCGGAGTTCGGTAATTTCACCAGCAGCCAGTTCTTTTCGTACCACCCATCTCGACAAAAGAGCGATCCCAAGCCCGGCGGCGACGGCTTCCTTCACGCCCTGGCTGCTGGTGAAGACATGGGACCGCTTCGCTTCAATCCCCGTCTCCTGTATAAAATGATCACTGAAGGCGCGCGTGCCGGAACCTAGTTCGCGGAGTACCCAGACCTGGTTCTGTAGCATGGCCTGCTCCACAACGACGGATTGGGACATCGGGTGGCCGGAGGCGGCCACGACAATCATCTCATCCTTCATATAGGGGATAATCTCTAAGTCAGCGGAGGCTTGGACCTCCCCCTCAACAAAACCGATATCCAGCTGATTTCCCCGGATGGCCCCGATAATCTCCTGTGTATTGCCGATCGTGACCTGCATATTGACCTGCGGATACTGTCCGGCGAATGCCGCAAGCTTCCCCGGCAAAATATACTCACCGATCGTAAAGCTGGCCCCGATCAGAATACCACCGGTCACCTCATCCCGAAGCAGTTGAATCTCCTGGCGCGCCTCCTCATAGTGGGACAAGATCCGCTTAGCATGTCTATAGAGAATGGACCCGGCTTCAGTCAGGGACACCTGCTTCGGCGAACGATGCAGCAGCTTGGCTCCAAGCTCATTCTCCAGATTTTTGATATGCAGACTAACGCCCGGCTGAGACAGGTTCAGCAGCTCTGCAGCTTTGGAGAAATGGCGTTGCTCCGCAACAGTTACAAACACACGAATTGCATCAGTGATCATTATAATCCCTCATTTTTAAAATAGTTTCTGCGGCTATATGGGCTTGTTAGAGCCATTTTAGCACAGGATAGACTTTCAATCATAAGTTTTTATAATGATAAGCATCGCAAAGTCGTATTTCACTTTCGGCTTCGCTCCTTCTATAGTGAGAATATAATTTATCACATTAAGGAAGTGCAACGAAGATGATGGGACTTATACACCGAATGCCTTTAAGGGGCATGAAGAACGGCGGATTTTTGCAGGGGATAGGCTTGACGATACTGCTATCTATCATAGCTAAGCTGCTGGCGTACTTGCCATTTTTGAGTATTATGGGCCAATTGGTCATTGCGATTCTGTTAGGTATTCTGTACAGGGCGGTCAGGGGTGTACCTGTGCAGGCTCAGACCGGAATAGCCTTTTCCAGTAAAAGACTCTTAAGATTCGGTATCATACTGCTTGGATTGAAGCTGAATGTACTGGATATCGCTCATGCGGGCTATAAAGTGGTGGCGATTGCCGCCATCAATATTGTGTTCACGATTGTGGTTGTCTATGGATTAGCGAAATGGCTCAAGGTCGACAAGCGGCTGGGGCTGCTGACCGCATGCGGAACGGCCATCTGTGGCGCTGCGGCAGTGGTTGCCATTGCACCGCAAATCAAGGCGAAGGACGAAGAGACGGCAGTGGGCGCGGCTACGGTAGCCATTCTTGGCACTATTTTCACACTTGCTTATACACTGCTGTACCCGCTGCTCGGCCTAACCGTGACTGGCTACGGGATATTCGCAGGGGCAACGCTGCATGAGGTGGCGCATGTTATTGCAGCGGCGGCACCGGGAGGTCAGGGAGCGCTGGATATGGCTGTGATTGTGAAGCTGACACGTGTGGCGATGCTAGTGCCGATTGCTTTGGTGATTGGCCTTTGGGATGGGCGGCAAGCGCGTGAGGAACAATCGCAGGAACAACAAGGGCAGAAACGGCAAGGACAGAAACAGCAAGGGCAAGATCATAAAATAAAGTGGCGTGAGTTGCCGGTGCCATGGTTTATTTTTGGCTTCCTGCTCATGAGTGGGGTGAACACGCTGGGAATTATCCCAGGCGAAGTGATATCGGCACTTCTCGTGTTGTCCTATATGCTTCTGGCGATGGCTATGGCGGGCCTCGGACTGGGTGTGGATGTCGCTACCTTCCGTCGCCTGGGCAAGAAGCCGTTCTACGCCGGGCTGATCGGGTCCGTCTTGCTGTCCATCCTCGGTTTCCTGCTTATTCATGCCTTTGGGCTGAATTGAGTAAGACCCTATTAAAATAACACTTCATGTACACCTGTTGTACACATGCGGGTACTATACTTGGTTTATCAAATGACCGCTGGAGGTAATAAATAATGAAAAAAATCGCATTCCTGCTAGGACTCACAGTAGCTACAACCGCGTTGACAGGGCCGGTATGGGACGATCAAAAGGCTGGTTCCACCAAAGCTGTTTCCACTACAGTAGCAGCTCCTGCAGCTCAGAAAAGTGTCAACAATCCGTATTACAATGCAGGTTTCGATGATCCTAAGGAATTCACAATCTTCCTAGCGAAGCTACAGAAAGCAGTCTCTGAAGGCAAAAGCAAAGATGTGGCCGAGCTGATGTCCTACCCGCTTAATCTGAACAAGGGCAGCAAAACCTTTCCGATCTACACCAAAGAAGAATTCGTAATAAAATATGACCGGATTATGACCGCCAATGTACGCGCCAAGCTGCTGGCTCAAAAGCCGGATCAAGCCCTTTCCAATGCTAATGGCATTATGATCGGGGATGGGGAGCTGTGGATCAGCAAAATCAATAATCGTGTGGTTGTGTACGCGGTCAATGTGATAGAGAATCCATATGAAGTTGCGGGTATAGATAATCCTGTAGCATTTACGCACTTTTTTAACAAGCTGCAAAAGGATGTAGCCGCCAATAACAAGGCAGCAGTAGCCGACAGCATATCCTATCCGCTGCGCGTGAACACTAAAGGGAAAAGTGTGCAAATTAAAACGAAGAAAGAGTTTATCGCCAAATATAATGACATCATGACTGCCAAAGTGAAGAAGAAGTTACTGGCTCAGAAAGAAGACAAACTATTCGTGAACTGGCAGGGTGTTATGGTGGGTGACGGTGAGCTATGGATTGGACAAGTTGATAAGAAGATCAGCGTGATCGCAGTTAATCGGTAAAGCAAGTTTTTTTGACAGGCATTCACGTCTCCTGTTAAATGGACTAATGAATTTTTGGTAGATGTGGAGTGTGTACGACATGAAGAGAAGTATTTTGCTGGTGGAAGACGATGCGCTGATGCGGGAGTTTATCACGGACTATTTCAAGAAGGAACAATGGGAAGTCTATGAAGCGGAGAACGGACGGCAGGCGCTGGAGATTTTTGCACAGTCGATGGTTGATCTGGTGGTACTCGATATTATGATGCCGGAAATGGATGGCTGGTCGGTGTGCAGACGTATTCGCCAGAAATCGGATGTCCCGATCATTATCATCACGGCGAGAACAGAGGATGATGATCAGCTGATGGGCTTTGAGCTTGGAGCGGATGAATATGTGACCAAGCCATTCAGCCCGAAGGTACTGGTGGCCCGCGCCACGGCTTTGATGAAGCGAACAGAAGGGACGATTGGCCGGGAAGGCGACACGTTGATTTACGGAGAGTTGTCGGTGAATCAGAAAGCCCATACGGTAACGGTAAGCGGTGAACTGCTGAGCCTGTCGCCCAAAGAATACGATCTGCTGCTGGTGATGATCAAAAATTATGGTATCGTCCTGTCCCGGGATCATATTCTGAATGCGGTGTGGGGCTTGGATTACTTTGGCGATCACCGGGCCGTGGATACCCATATCAAAAAGCTGCGGGCCAAGCTGGGCAGAGGAGGCTCCTTAATACGGACGGTCATCCGTTCAGGCTATAAATTCGAGCTGGAGCCATGAAGAAGAACGGGGTAGTTTTGAAGCTGTTTGTTGTGACCTCCGTGATGATTGTGATTGTTTTTTCTATTGCCATGCTGGTGGAAGGGCTGTTCTTTGAGCGCTTTTACCGTACGACCAAGATCAGTAAGCTGGAACAGAATGTGCAGGAGTTTGGCCGGCAGTATGCGGCAGTGCATTCCGGCGGGGATCAAGCCGCGCATCTTCTTGGTGACTTTATGAACCAGCATGATGTCAGTATCGCGATATTTAATCATCAGTTTGAGCGTATAAGTGTAGAGCCGTATTATATTCGGATAAAGTCACCTGCCAAAAGCATTACGATTCGCATCTCGTCAGATGGAACTATGCTGAATGACATTCCTGTCGGGCTTCACATCGGTGATCACTTGGTTGTAGACGGGCTGTATATGGATGAAAAGGATACCATTATGCAGCCTGCAAAGCTGCAGCCGTCCGGTGCTCAGCCTGAGGAAGGATTGTCCCGTGTCACGGGCACAATCACAGATTTGTTACTGCCGGAGGACCGGTCATTTAACCCTTATTATCAAGACACACTAATTCAGAACGCGCTTGGCGATTGGATGAACAAGATGGACACTGACAGAGACCGTCTGACAAAAGGGCTTCCCGTTCAGATGGAGTGGACCGATAAATGGAGCGGCATTGTGTACGCAGTGGTGGTTCTTTCACTTCCTGAAGCTGGAGAGGGGGGCCGTTATGTGTTTGCGATGACATCGCTTCAGCCCGTCGGGGAAGCGGTTAGCATCCTGACACAATATTTTCTTTATTTGGCTCCGGTGATTCTGATTCTGGTGACGCTGCTATCCTTGATCTATTCCAGGATCGTTTCGTTTCCGCTAGTGAAGCTCAGCAAGGCGGCTACGCGCATGGCGGAGCTGGATTTTAGCCAGCAGCCGGCCATTAATTCGAAGGACGAGTTCGGCGATCTGTCACGGAGTATGAACAAGTTATCTCAGAACCTCGACGCTACCTTGAAGCAGCTCACTGAAGCCAACCAGGAGCTGCAGGAGGAAGTGGCCAAGAAGGAGCGCTCTGAACAGCTGCGCAAGGAATTGATCGCCAATATCTCCCATGAACTCAAGACCCCGCTGGGGATTGTTAAAGGCTTCGCAGAAGGACTGCAGGATGATGTGGCCACCGATAAAAGAGAGCGTTACCTCCATCTGATTGTGAACGAAACGGACCGGATGAACGCATTGATTATGGACATGCTGGAGCTGTCCAAATTTGAGGCCAAAGCCGTCCGCCTGCATCCCAAGGAGATTTATCTGGGGCGTCTTGTACGAAATGTGGCCTCATCGTTTGATCATCAGTTGGGAAGCAAAAATCTTCATATCGACATCCTGGAGACAGAAGAATGGGCCGTGCAGGCAGACCCTAGACGAATGGAGCAGGTTGTCCTGAATCTGTTGAGCAATGCCGTCCGGTACGCCGAGGAGAATAGCACAATCCGAATTGAGATTCAGCAGGATTCACCCGGCATTATTATGACCCGCATCGACAATGAAGGTCCGTCTATCCCTGAGGACGATCTGGAACGGATCTGGGATCAGTTCTACCGGGCTGAGCGCTCCCGGGACCGGAAGTTCGGAGGAACCGGGCTCGGCCTCGCCATTGTGAAGAATATTCTGGACCTGCACGGAAGCCGGTACGGGGCCGAGAATACGAAGCAGGGCGTCGCCTTTTATTTTACGCTGGAACAAGCAGAGCCAATGATAATAACGGAAGAAAGTTGAGGATGTATCACATGAACAAAATGGCAACGATGAATGTGCTCGCGGTACTTGCAGCAACTCTGCTGCTTAGTGCTTGCGGGGCAAAACCGGAGTCCGCAGCCAATGGTGGTACGCCTTCCGCATCACCAAGTGCTACGGCACAGGTTGTGCCTACGCTGGCACCTACAACAGTGTCAACAGAGCAGCCTTTCGGAGCAACTACAGAAGAGCCTACAAAATCGCCTACAGCAGTACCGACGGCAGTACCGACAGACGAAGCGTCAACCCCTGACGGCAGCGGCGCAAAGGCAGGAGATGCAGAGCCTAACGACGGCGCACAGACAGATCAACAGATATTGATCGTAATTGATCAGACACCTAAACCCATCGAGGGGAACAGTTTTGATTTTGCCGTCAAACAGCGGCCTGAAGGGTATGCATTGTCGCAGATCGAGTGGAAGTCGGGTAAGAACGATATCGTGAATACACTGCAAGAAGCTGTGGAGCATGGTCAGAGCGGAGGCGATGGCTTCTACATTAGCGGTGACGGCCAGTTTATGGGCTTCATTTACCCGGATAGCATGAAGGGAGAGCAAGGAGAGGTGAAGTTCACCTTCAAGAACGATCAAGGCCAGAAACTGACGTGGAAAAAGACGATTACGCTAAAGTAACGGGTATGATTGTTTAGCTGTATATAGAGATACGTATAGAGATAAGTATAGTGATAAGTATAGAGATATGAGGTTAGTGAGGTACGTATAGAGATATAAGGTTAGAAGGAAAGCCGCGTAAGCGGCTTTTTGTCTGTGCTATATGTAGTCTATTTTGTCTGTCCTATGTGGGCTATATAGCTGAATTTTAATTTTGGCTATGTGTAAAGCTTAAATCGAACTGAATGCAAACATAATTTCTGCTTCACAAACTAACTCATCGTTAACCTTAGCGACACCTTTTCCTTTGACAATCTTCCCTTTGATCCGTGTTACATCGAATTCGAGAAGGAGCTGGTCTCCTGGCTTCACTTGCCGTTTGAAACGACAATTATCAATACCCGTTAATAAGCCTATTGTTTGATCACTGCTTGCTCCATCCGACATAACGAAACCACCGACTTGTGCTAAGGCCTCTACGATTAAGACTCCAGGCATAACGGGATACTCGGGAAAATGACCCGAAAAATATGGTTCATTGATGGACACATTTTTAATCCCAACAGCTCGCTTTCCTTCATCAACTTCCAAGATTCTATCAACCAAAAGAAATGGATAGCGATGAGGAATCACCTTTTTTATAGCTTCAATATCAAGCATCACTTGCCTCCTCTGATCAGTTTATTACCATTTTAACGTCATTTGGAAAAATTGACCATAACCAAATCGGCAGCCAGTTTGTTGAGCTCGTAAACGACGTTATCTTTAGTACTGTACGGAACTGTAAAAGTGCAAACACTGCAGCGGGGCGGAGGACTCTGAAGAATCTTTTTACAACCAGGAAATCTGGCTTTAGAAGCGATCGCAAGAACCAGTGAACCCCGCAGTGGCTTACCTGTAAGTGCTGAGCAATAACTGTTGCTATCAAACAGTCTATGTCAGCTATTTTGATAGAGGATTTAGCTCTAAATGTAGCTCTAAAAGTAACTTTAAAAGTAACTCTAAATTAGTTCTGAATCACGTACTTACTGTGTGCTTTGTTCTTCATCTTCGCCATGCTAACGGACTCCAGAGCCTTTATTTGCTATAGAGTCAGGGATTACAGATTGTAACGGACTCCACAGACCTTATGAGAAGAAATCCTGTTCAAAAGCCGCTGGTGAGAAGGAAATAACGCCTCCTGAGTCCATTACATCTTCTAGAAGCAGCTATTTGCTTGAATAAGGGCGATATGGTCCGTTAGCTAAACATGTGAGCTGCAATCTTATGAACGGGTTATTCAGCTAAGCTTTGTTTTGATGAGCTTGTTTTGATGAAGTTATTTGGACGAGGCTATTTAGGAAAATGGTGTTTTGCAAGCGTTGTTTATGCGAATGTTATTTATAACCTGAGATTTTTTCAAAAAAAATTTGTTTTATAAATACAGTACATTATGCAAATCCTATCCTGGAGAATACCTGCGCCCAAATTCTAACAGGAGCTGATAACGTTATGGCGAAGAAGCAATGCTTATTCTGTGATGAAATCGTTCCACTGGAAACCAGTGGGGATTATGATAAATTTATCGACTGCCATTGTGCTCCGGGTGATTCCTACCGACTGCTTCGTGGGAGCTATGAAATCGTTAATGCCTTGAGCCATCAGGACAAACGGCAGCTTTTTCCCATTCTGTCCGCATATATCCGGGAACAGCTCGACCGGGGAAATCAGGTGGTTCTCGCTGCGAGCGAACTGGAGTCCATCGCCAACTCACCGGATATTCCGGCCACCATCGAGGAAAAGGGTGCACGTTTCCTGCAGTATCTGTACCGGCATTCAGAGGTGGCAGGTGAAGCGGTGGTTATTCAGCCGCTGGCCAACAGCTATAATATAACCTACTCGCCGAATCTACAGGAATTAGTCTATATCATAGATAAACTCGCTGGCGACGAACTGCTCGTACGCGAAGGGATGAGTTTCAGGCTGACTGACAAAGGCTGGGCGGAAGCTGCTGCAAGGGCCGGGGGAAGAAAGCTTAAGTCTTGCAGTGTGCTGTTATCGGCCGATCAGGAGCTGCTCAAAGAGTGGTCAGCCCATGTACTGCCCCGAATTGAACAATGCGGGTACAGTCCTCAAGTATTTAATGCTGCGGACCCTGACCGTCAAGCAAGTTATGCGTTGGACACTATCGCGGCAAGCAAGCTGCTAATTGCGGATGTGACCACTCATGCGCCAGAGGTCTATTTTGGAGCAGGATATGCTCTTGGACAGGACATACCTGTTCTCTGGACGATGAAGAGTGTTCATCACGATCATAGGCCTATTTTGCCAAGCGAGATACGTCCATTGCTCTGGGACACAGCAGAGGAACTGGCAGTCATTCTGCTGCAGCGGTTGAGCCACTAATTATTCCAGCCATTTCCTCCTGCTTATCAGCTTGAACAATTCTATAAAGCCGCCGGCTCACGGACGCTCCAGCAGATCCAACAGCAGATTCAACAGCATATCCAGCAGGTCCAGCAGCAGACCCCCCAGCAGATCCGGAACTTCGCCTGTCCCTTGTCGAGCTACATGCCGGACTGCTGGGATATGAACATATGAGCTGGCACCTTTATTGAAAATTACCTTTCCTTAATGAGACTCCCTTAGGAGGTTAGACACCCGAATACGCCATAAATCCACCGTCGACAGGAACCGTAATCCCCGTAATAAAGCCCGAGGTCTCTTCATCGGCGAGCCAGAGTAGTGTGCCCAGAAGGTCTTCCGGTTGGCCGAAGCGGCGCATTGGGGTATGGGCAATAATCTTCTGAGAACGCTCTGTCAGCTCCCCGTCTTCCCGGATTAGCAGTTTCTCATTCTGTTTGGTCAGGAAAAAGCCCGGGGCGATTGCGTTCACGCGAATACCCGCGTCAGCCAGATGAACAGCCAGCCAGCTCGTAAAATTGTTGATGCCCGCCTTGGCGGCGCTATAAGCCGGTATCTTGGTCAACGAGGATTCGGCGCTCATCGATGAGATATTGATGACAGCCGCACCTTGTCGTCCAAGCATCTGAGCGGCAAAAATCTGGGTAGGAATCAGGGTGCCGATCAGATTGAGATCAAGTACCTGCCTAAAGCCTGGAACGCTGAGATCGAAGAAGGAATGAATGTCGGGATTGTCCAGATCCCCCGGCTCATAGCTTTCTTTCGTTGTATTGGCCGAAGCATCATTGCCACCGGCACCGTTGATCAGCAGATCGCAAGGGCCCCAGCGCTGTTCTACTTCATTAGCGGCTTTTGCAACGCTGTTCTTGTCCGTTACATCACAGGCAATTGCATAAGCCTGCCCGCCTGCCCCTTCAATCTCGGCCTGCAAAGCCTCGCCTTTCTCCAAAGTACGATTAAGAATAGCCACCTTCGCGCCCTGGCGAGCCAGTTCAAGCGCCATCGCACGACACAAGACACCCGCCCCGCCTGTAATGACCACCACTTTTCCTGCCAGTGCAGGATGTATTGCCAGATTGCTCATAAGAATCGCTCCTTGTCATTTCATAGGATTTATAAATTATTTCGTACTGATCCGGTAAGCGGAGGGAGAGACTCCCGTATTTTTCTTGAAGCTTTTGGAGAAGTGCGCCAGCTCCATCCCGACCTGCTCGGCGACGCTGGAGATGCTGGAATCTGAATAGGAGAGGAGCCGCTTGGCATACTCCATCCGTTTGAGCTGGACATACTGCATGGGAGGGACCCCCACGAATTTTTTGAAATAGGGAATGAAGTAATTCGGATGCAAATGCACAATCTCGGCGAGATCTTCAACCTCCAGCGGCCAGTTCAGGCGTTCGTCAATGAAATTGAGGACACTCGCCAGCTTGCCCTGATCGCCGGTCATGATAAATTCTTTCATGAAGTCCTGATACCCGCCAGATTCGAGGCAAAGGGCTAAGAGATTCATCAGCGAAGCCTGTGTACGCATTTTGGAGAAAAAATCATTCCGGTGGAAGTTGGCGATCATCTCGGCAAAAATCTTCCGCACAGCATCCCGGTCCGGCGCATCGCTGATATACAGCTTGCCTGCGGCATGGAACAGCGGCCATTCCCCGATACGGGCATCGAAATGACAATAATAGCGGGTATAAGGATTTTCACGGGAAGTGTCTGTGGTCTGTGTGGTACCTGCCGGCATAATCATCAGCTGCCCTGGCTTCGGATAGTAAGTCATCCCGTTAAGCACGACCTTACCTTCACCCTTGTCTATGTAATAGAACCGGCCAAAGGAGGGGGTCTCATTGGTTCGGTTCCATCCAGGATATTTGGTGCTGACCTGGGCATAGGATACGTTGACACTCAAATTCTCCAGCATACCGCTTGTAAGATTGGGAGGGGTATTCATCATCAGGCTCCTTGTGAAAGCGTTCTAAATCCATTATAGCGATTATTGTTGATTTATCTAATGTATCTTATTTATTTACAAAAGAATCTTAATTCCTGGCATGTTCACTTTCCGTTTGTCGGTATATCCTCAAGTCATACTTATGAACAGGGAAGTGATCCATTATGTCAACCGTACGTTATGGGATTATTGGAATAGGGAATATGGGTCGTGCTCATGCGATCAATCTATTAAGTGAAATTAAAGGCGCGGAGCTGGCAGCAGTCTGCGATATCAGCCCGGAACGTCTGGAGTGGGCCGGGGAGCATTTGCCGGAAGCTGTTAAGCATTACAGCACTCCCGCAGAGCTGTTTGCAGCGAAGACTGTGGATGCTGTACTCATCGCCACACCGCATTACGACCACCCGACGCTGGCGATTGAGGCGCTGAACGCTGGGTACCATACCTTGATTGAGAAGCCGGCAGGCGTCTACACCAAGGCTGTGCAAGAAATGAATGAAACGGCTGCGGCCCATCCCGAGCTGAAGTTCGGAATTATGTATAACCAGCGTACGAACCCGCTCTACCAGAAGCTAAGAGACCTCATCCAATCCGGTGAGCTTGGTGAGATCCGCCGCACCAACTGGATCATTACGGACTGGTATAGAACGCAGAGTTACTATAACTCCGGCGGCTGGCGGGCGACTTGGGGCGGGGAAGGTGGCGGTGTGCTGCTGAATCAGGATCCGCATCAGCTCGATTTGTGGCAATGGACGACCGGGATGATGCCGAAGCGTGTGCGTGCCTTCTGTCATTTCGGCAAGTACCGGAACATTGAGGTCGAAGATGATGTAACCGCTTATGTTGAGTATGAGAACGGGGCGACTGGCCTGTTTATTACGACAACAGGAGAAGCACCGGGCACGAACCGTTTCGAGATCACAGGTGACAATGGGAAAATAGTGGTCGAGAACGGCAGCCTGACCTTTTGGCGGCTACGTACCCCTGAGCCTAAATTTAATGCTGAATTCGAAGAGGGCTTCGGCGCGCCGGAAAGCTGGAAATGCGAGATTCCGGTCGAGCCGGGCGGCGGTGATCAGCATAATGGTATTCTGCGGAATTTCACCCGTGCGATCCTGCACGATGAGCCACTACTGGCTCCGGGACAGGAAGGTATTCGCGGCCTGACACTTTCGAATGCGATGTATTTATCTTCTTGGACCGACAATTGGGTGGATCTGCCGATCGATGCTGAGCTGTTCCATAAGAAGCTGACCGAGAAGATCGAAAGCTCTACTTTTCAAAAAGCAGCAGCCGGGAACAAGACACTCGATGTCAAAGGAACGCACTAATCAACTAACATTCAGGAGATGATTTCCCTATGCAACATTCCAATATCGCATTGCAGATGTACACTTTAAGAGATTTTACCCAAACACCAGATGAGCTCAGAACAACTTTTCAGAAGGTGGCGGCGATCGGTTATACTGCTGTCCAAGTGTCTGGGATCGGACCGATTGACCCGGCAAAAGTTAAGGAATACGCAGACGAGGCAGGTTTGAAAATCTGTGCTACTCATGTTTCTTGGGACCGCTTGGAAAATGATCTGGACGCCCTGGCCCGCGAGCATCAGCTGTGGGACTGTAAGTATATCGGTCTTGGCGGGCTGCCTGATCATTATCGTACCAGCCAGGAAGGTTACCGGACGTTTGCGCAGCAGGCTTCGGAGATTGCTCGTCGTCTAAAGGAAGAATATGGCCTGCAATTTATCTATCATAATCATGATTTTGAATTTGAACGGGTAGATGGTGTCACGGGAATGGAGATTCTGCTGAATGATTCCGCTCCGGACTTCGGACTGGAACTGGACTTGTACTGGGTGCAGGCGGGTGGAGGCGATCCTATCGAATGGACACGCAAGGTAAAAGGACGGATGGGAGTCGTTCACCTTAAGGACATGGCCATTGTGGAGAGAAGGCAGACCTTTGCCGAACTGGGTGAAGGAAACATGAACTATAAAGGGATTATTGAAGCCTGCCGTGAGACGGGTGTGGAATGGTACGTAGTTGAGCAGGATGCATGCCGTCGCGATCCATTCGAAAGTGTGAGCATCAGTCTTAAGTATTTGCAGAGCTACCTTCAGGGAGGGGCCAAATGAATCGCAAGGACGGGATGAATTATGCCCCTCGCCACGAGGCTAAGCCGGTGGTGCAGACGGGAGAATTCGTGATTGCAGCAATAGCACTGGATCACGGTCATATCTACGGGATGTGCAACGGTCTAATCGAAGCTGGAGCACAGCTGAAATGGGTGTATGATCCTGATCCCGCTAAAGTGAAGGTCTTCTTGGATACCTATCCAGGCGTAAAGGCTGCCCGATCAGCGGAAGAAATTCTGGAAGATGCTGCAGTTCATCTCGTTGCTGCCGCTGCGATCCCCTCGGAGCGTGCAGCGCTCGGCTTGAAGGTCATGGCGCATGGCAAGGATTACTTCACAGATAAGACACCGTTCACAACACTGGATCAACTGGCCGCTGCCCGGGTTCAGGCGGAACGGACCCGGCAGAAGTACATGGTCTACTTCAGCGAACGGCTGCATGTGGAAAGTGCAGTCTATGCCGGGCAACTGATCCGTGATGGTCGCATTGGACGGGTGCTTCAAGTTATCGGTATGGGACCTCATCGTCTTAACGCGCCTAGTCGTCCGGACTGGTTCTTCAAACGGCAGCAGTATGGGGGGATTCTCTGTGACATCGGCAGCCATCAAATTGAACAATTCCTGTATTATGCCGGCTGCCAATCTGCCAAAGTGCTGCATAGCAAAGTGGCCAATTATAATCATGCCGACTACCCTGAGCTGGAAGACTTCGGTGATGCAACGCTTGTCGGCGATAATGGTGCCACCCAGTATTTCCGTGTAGACTGGTTCACCCCTGAGGGGCTCGGTACTTGGGGCGATGGGCGAACGATGATCCTTGGGACGGAAGGATATATTGAATTGCGCAAATACACCGATCTGGGCCGCTCGAACAGTGGGGATCACGTATTCTGGGCTGATGCGGAGGGTGAGCATTACGAGCATGTCGCAGGCAAGGTCGGTTTTCCATTCTTCGGTGAGCTGATCCTGGATGTTCTGAACCGGACCGAGCTGGCCATGACTCAGGAGCATGCCTTCAAGGCAGCAGAGCTGTGTCTCACAGCCCAGGCTCAGGCAGTCAATCTGACGCCGGACCAATTACGTTAGCGCTGGCAGCGCGGAAGGACGAGCGAACCATGCAAAATACGAAAAAGCTTGGCGCAGCGATTATTGGCTGTGGTGCAATTTTCCCGCTGCATGCCCAGGCACTGGCTGGGCTTCAAGGCGTGGAGCTGCTTGCTGTTGTGGACAGTGATCCCTCGAAGGCCGAACAGGCAGGTCGGGAATACGGCTGTATGTCCACTACTGATTATCGAACCATCATCGCCAGAGACGATATTGATGTAGTTCATTTATGTACTCCGCACCACTTACATGCGGACATGGCCGTAGAACTGCTACATGCCGGCAAGCATGTCCTGACCGAAAAGCCGCTGGCAGATAGCCTTGATGCTGCTCACCGCCTGCTTAAGGCTGCCGCCAACAGTACAGGGCAGCTTGGCGTAGTGTTCCAGAATCGCTACAATGACCCATCCGTGCGCGTCAAGCAAATGATCGAATCAGGCGAACTGGGACGGTTACTCTGCCTGAAAGGCGTAGTCACTTGGCACCGGGACGAAGCCTATTATCAGTCCAGCAACTGGAGAGGCTACTGGGCGACTGAGGGCGGAGGAGTCCTCATGAATCAGACCATTCATACGCTGGATCTTCTGCAATGGTTCGGAGGAGAGATTCGCTCGGTACGGGGAAGTGTAACGACGGATGTCCTGGACGGTGTAATCGAGGTTGAGGACACCGCACATGCGTGCATTGATTTCAGTAATGAAGCCAGAGGGCTTTTCTACGGAACGAACGCTTATCTGGTCAATTCACCAGTAGAGCTGGAAGTGGTGTTCGAGCAAGGAACACTCCTGCAGCGGAGAGATTGCCTGTATCTCTGGAAGGACGATCAGGAGACACTCTTATGTGAACCAGCCACCAAATCCGCAGGAGCCAAATCCTACTGGGGCACTGGACATTTTCGATTGATTGAGGACTTCTATAGCCATATCCGTGAGAATCGTAAATTCTGGATTGACGGTGAAGAGGGCTTCAAGGCAATGAAGCTGGCGAAGGATATTTACAGCTCATCTAACGCCAGATCATAGAAGGATATATGATTTTATAATTAAATCGACACGTATGAAGCAGGCCGCGATATTTCGCGGCCTGCTTCATTGTATAAGCCCAGTAACCGAAACCTCCCTACAGGAATAAGATAACAGATGGAGAATCAGCATTACACATTCATTAAAGAGGCGGGAGGATTGCTATGACTTCCCCTGGAAGGAACAAAAAAACAACGGTTTCATCTAGCAGATCGAAGAATGGAGCAAGCGCGGACCGTTCCATTCAGGCACTCCTTAATGGTGGAAAGAACTTGGAGATCATTGTTGCAGCCTTACTTTTAACCGGGAAGCTGAATGTAGATTCGGTAACTATATTCAAGCAAGCTACACTGCTTGTCGGGCTGACTGGTAAATATAAAACGCTGATTAAGAACGCCAATGTGGACAACATGGTGAAGTTTCTTAACGACAATGGCGATATGACGATCGACGAGGTACTTCAAGCCTTTACGCAGAAGAGCCAAAAAGGCTAGAAGAGTTCAAGACACTGCAAGTTAATTACAAGTGAAGGAGCAAATAAGTAATGAGCGAAACTGTTGGGCCGGATTTTGGGATGTGGGTTATTTTTTTTATATTGTTTGGATTATTTTTCTTTGGCTCCACCGACATCGAGACACTTTCTACTCAACCGACAGATTCCTAGTCTACGTAAACCATCCAGCATGTAGCTTGATCCATATTGACCTCAGCAGGCAAATGTGTCTTTAATATAAGTAGATACATGACTGTATAGAGAGAGGAATTATAATGATGGAACAAGCTATGTTTGCTGGAGGATGTTTTTGGTGCATGGTAACCCCTTTTGAAGAGCTGCCGGGCATTCACGGTATCGTCTCAGGATACGCCGGCGGACAGACGGTTAATCCTACTTACGAAGAGGTCAAGACAGGAGAGACAGGCCATTACGAGGTTGTACAGATTACGTTCGACCCCTCGCTATTTCCATATGAAAGACTGCTTGAGCTGTTCTGGCCACAGATCGATCCTACGGATGACGGAGGTCAATTTCAGGACCGTGGCTCTCAGTACCGGACAGCGGTTTTCTATTATAATGAAGAACAGCGCTTGGCAGCAGAAGCTTCCAAGGTGGATGTGGCTGCCAGCGGCCGTTTTGAAGGACCCATTGTGACAGAGATTCTGCCGGCTCCGGTCTTCTACCGTGCGGAGGAGTATCACCAGGATTATCATAAGAAGAACCCCAAGCATTACAAGGAGGACCGGGAACAGTCTGGTCGTGACACCTTCATCGAGAAGCACTGGTAATCAATAATTCTAATATTCGTTGTTTATTTCGGAGGGAGTTTGAAGGTGTGAGCAGAACATTGCAAAGTATTTTGTTTGATCTGGACGGTACGTTAACCGATCCGAAAGAGGGAATTACGAAGAGTGTGGCCTATGCCCTGAACCAGCTGGACAATCAGGTCGAGGATCTGGATACGCTGCTTCCCTATATCGGACCGCCATTATACGATTCTTTTATCGAATTGAATGGTTTCTCAGAGGACAAGGCCCGCCGGGCCGTTGAGCTCTACCGTGAGCGCTACAGCACCATTGGTAAGTTCGAGAACGCTGTTATTCCAGGTATTCCTGAACTGCTTGAGGGGTTAAAAGAGCAGGGATATAGCCTGTATGTGGCGACCTCCAAGCCGACCGTGTTTGCCGAACAGATTATCGAGCATTACGGACTTGCCGCTTACTTCAAGCATGTCGTGGGCAGCAACCTCGACGGAACACGATCCAAGAAGCAAGAAGTGATCCAATACGTTCTGGATCAGAACGATATCGCGCCAGAGCAAGCGGTGATGATCGGCGACCGGAAGCATGACATTATTGGTGCCATAGGCTGTGGCGTGGAATCTATCGGCGTCCTGTTCGGATATGGTTCAGAAGTAGAGCTTAGCAGTGCCGGAGCAGATCACATCGCCAGCCGAGTAGAAGAGGTTGGAGAGATTATCGCCCGAATTCGTGAGGCTGGGATCGTCAGCGGGGCCTAATCTGTAGATTGTGTAAAGAAGCGAGAAGCCCCAGATGGGCTTCTTTTTCTTTTGCTTCAGCTGAAAAATTAAACAAAACTATGGACGGCTCGTGCATGATCTGGAGGGTAAAGAACCGCTGAGCAAACCGTTCATGTTCAAGCAGGCAGCATCAGCGGCAAACGTGGAGCAAATATCTTGAATCGATACGTTTTGGACTTCTTCAACAAGGAACTAAAAGGGACGGACGGAGCCCTGATCGACGGAAGAAATGGATCATTTCCCAAGGTGAAATTCCAGCCTTCTGGCAGGGAATTTGTAGAATAAAAAACTAGTTGATTTCATGCCCATTGGTGAAGCATACTTGGTCTTGGAAGACCATTTTCTCAAGTTCTATCATCTTACCAAAGGGAGCGTTGGATTCACATGTGGCCTACACATCTTGATGAACTGTCAGGCGAAGCTATACGGCTTGTTCCAATGGAAAAAAGTCACACTGCCGGGCTGACTGCTGTATTGGCAAGCCCTTCAATCTGGGAGTATACCTGGAGGCAAGTCACTACGCCTGAGCAGATTGACCAATTACTTTTAACCGCACTCGCGAACAAAGAAAATGGCACAGAGGCTCCTTATACTATCTTCGATAGGGCTACCGATCAAATCATCGGCACCACCCGTATTCATCACCTGGAAGTGAATCACCGGAACGCGGAAATTGGCTGCACCTGGATCGCCCCGGAATACTGGCGAACGAGGGTCAACACCGAGTCCAAATCCCTGCTTCTACACTACTGTTTCGAAGAACTGGAACTTGTCCGCGTACAGTTCTCAGTGATCGGCAATAATCAAAGGTCCCAGCGGGCTGTTGAACGGATCGGCGGGGTCAGGGAAGGCGTACTGCGTAACCACCGTCTGAGGTCTAACGGCACCGTGCTGGATAATGTCATCTATAGTATTCTCGATTCAGAATGGCCTACCGTTAAAGACAACCTGCATTACTTGTTGAATCATAAATACTAATTAGCAAAAATACTCAATTATGCTATAATAGAAACATATATTCGTGTATGTTAAGAGGTAATGCTGAAATCTCCAACCCATATTTATCCCCTTCGAGGGGCGGATATGGGTTTATGTTATTTTTATGGAGGCTGATGGATTGAGAGTGGTAGTTTTAGACAATGAAGGGTTGGCTGAAAGATGAACTGGTCTGATTTTGGTGAGCGGAATAAACGCCTGAATCCCTTGTGGAATCTGGGCGCTGGTATGAACCTTGGGGAGATTCATCCTTATAAAGAGATGCTGGCGTTAAGTGTCCTGCTCCAAGTCTATTATCTGGAACTGGAATCCAATGAAAGACGCTCGAAAGAAGATATCATTGCGCTAGTCTGGACGGCGCTGGAGCGTTTTAATATAGCCCCATTAGGCACAACCGAGTCGGTGGAGCGTTTAGTAGACGGCTTGCTGTGGAGCGGGAATGGGGGGGCTTTTGAATCCTGGTATTATGATGATGACACGGGGCAGATGACGCTGCAAAAATATAAGTATTTTACGGTGGATGAAGACGCAACGCGAAGTAGCTGGGAGGAGAACGGCAAGACGATCTACCGGCTCTCGGAGTATGCCATGGAGCTGATCTTCATGAGCCACGAGATTATCGAGGAATTCCAGATCAGCATCAAGCTGTTGGAAATTCAGATGCATATCAAGCATGGCCGGGTGACCCGGGCGCTGCAGGATGTCAATGAACTGATCTCCAGGGTGCGCAAAATGACGCAGCAGCAACAGGAATACCGGAACGCGCTGCGCCGCAATCCAAAGCATATTTTCAGCGAATACGGGGTGTCACGTCACCAGCGGTTGGAGGAGATCCATCAGCAGTTCGACGAGGAGCGCAGGCACTTTGACAATATTCATCGTTCGCTGGCCCGGCTCGCCAATGATGAGAAAGATGTTATCGACTTTAACGAGATTCGTCTGCTGTCAGAGCGGGTGGAGCTGTCCAGACGGGTGCATGATGAGCTGGCCGAGATGGTCCTCAATATTTTCGAAGTGGAGACGAATCTGCGGCTGAATTTCCCGGAACTGTTCTGGGGCGCGACGGGCTTCAACTTCCGTACACATGTATGGGAGGAATGGGTCAAGGAAGAGGGACTACCTTCTGGGGACAGTCTGGATCTGTTGATCGGTGGTCTGTTCGCACCGAATCAGGATTTTGTCTATCCGCTGCCTTGGGCTTGGGAAGAACAGGACGTTGGTTTTATGCCTGAGCTATTGCCGGAAGAATTGGAGGAAGATGAGCAGGACCTCTCTCCACCCTATGTTGCCAAAGGCATTCCGTGGGCAGAGGTGGCCCTACTGTGGATGCCGGTGTTTCATACTTTGGCAGAACAGGGGTCGTTTACATTCACAGCGCAGGCTTTTACAGCAGAAGAGCAGCTCAAATGGGCTGCCACTCCCCATGCGATCGATTTATGGATTCAGTTCTTCCAGACTGAAATTACAGTGCAGGAGCAGGAGGATGACAGCGGCAGTGGCAGCGACGAATGTCAGCAACTGATTGCGCACTTGTTAACGGGTAATTCGCAACTGGAGGTACTGCGTGGTAAAAAGCTGCGGACGTCTATCGCTGTGGAAGGACCGCAGCGTGTTTCCTGGCCAGGCCTTGATATCAGTCCATATACGATTACGATTGTAGAATAGAAAGGTGAGAAGCACATCATGAGTTATTCACTGGAACAAGTGCAGCAGGCATCTCGGCTGTTTTTTGAACTGCTCCGTAAAAAGGTGCTGCCCCTCGATGATCCCGCTGCCGCTGAATGCCTGCAAGATACCGCTTCATATGACGCACTTCAATATGTCGCGAGAGAAGCGGGCTGCCGGGTGATGAATTCCGGGCATCGGCTCCACCTGCTGGTGAATCCGCTAGGCTCGGTATTCGCTACGAACTTTACGCAGCTGAAGAATAAATACTCGCGCATCGAGCGCAAAACTCATTTACATACGATTAATATCATCATCCTCGTCTTCCTGGCAGAAATGGATCAGGACGAGACAAATTTCAAGCCGGGACAGGACAGTATGTCTTATATTCAGATTGCCGATCAGGTGTCTTCGCTTTTTTCAGCCTGGATTCAGATGGATGAGGACGGCCGGTTCAGCCGCCAGTGGCAGCTCGATATTCAGGCTATGCACAAGGTCTGGTCCAGTCTGTACATGCAGACCAAGAGCCAGGAGGAGAGCGATCTTTTGTCGAGAGGCGCCAATTCGCGGATCGGCCTGATTCATGAAGGGATGAAGCTGCTGGAAGAGGAGAAGCTGGTTTTCATCTCCGAGCAGGAGAAACGGATCTTCCCGCGTGAAGAACTCTATGAGAGAATGCGCTACCTGTATCATGATGTCGACCGTTATCAGGAATTAAGAGGCTTGATTGGCCGGACTTTGGCGGAAAAGGAAGGTGAAGTCTATGCCGCGGATTGAACGAATTCGGATAACTGGACTCAAATACGAGAAAATGCTCAAGAAATATGACGATATGGTGTTGGACCTGTGCAATGAGGAAGGACCCGCCAATACGCTGATCACGCTGATGAACGGGGGCGGGAAAGGGGTATTGCTGCAATCCATCTTCCAACTCCTGATTCCGAAGACGCCATGGGGAAAAGATAGCGAGAACCAGGTCGAGGCTTTTTTCCATAATCATAAAAAACAGCTCAAGCCCTACACCTTCCACGTGGCGATAGAATGGCGGCTGGATAACAGCGAGCGTAACGAATATATCACAACTGGTATCGCCATGACGGCACATAACTCGCTGGATCAGCAGGATATCAAGGTGGATTATTTGCTATATGCGCTGCTGGAATACGGCGAGGGCGCAGAGCTGAATCTCTCCACCCTGCCTCTTTATGATCAGACCACCCGCGAACCGGCAGACTTTGACACTATTCAGCAATACGTTCGTGAACGTCGGAATGAGATCATGCCGTTTGGCAGCCACAGCTCGGACATGAAGAGATATTATGATTTCCTGGCAGTCAGGGATATACATATCGGAGAATGGCGCAATATGCGCAGAATCAACGGGGAAGAAGGCGGAATCAAGGGTTATTTTAAAAAGCATGATGCCTTCACGAACCACAACGTGTTCGAGAAGCTGATTATTCCTGAGATCGGTGCCAGCCTGAACGAAGGGTCGAAGGAGGATGATAACTCTCTGCAGCGGATGTTCATTGATGCGGCAACGATAGCTCAGCGCCTGCCTATGCTGGAGCAGCGGGAACAGGCGTATACTGAGTTTCTAGGCATGGCAGGTCCGCTATATGAATTGGTTGGTGAAGGATCTGCAGCAGAGGAAGCCGTGCAGGAGACGGAGCTGCTAGGCAGGCAGATGTTCACAGTGATCCACGAGGAGCTGAACAGCACCGAAGCCGAGCGCCGCCGAATGGCAGATGAACTCGCAGGTCATCACCAAGAGGCAGATCAGCTTCGCTTCGAAGGAGATAACCTCAAGTATCTGCGCAGCAAGGAGGAGCTGGATACCAAGCAGACTGAATTCAATAGGTTGAGCGATCATCAGAATCGTGCAAAAAGCCGGCTTGCTGACTCCAAAGAAATGGAGAAGAAGCTGGAGATTGCCCACTCCCTTGCCAAACGTAAGCTTCAGATATCGCAAATAGAGCAGTGGCAAAAGGAGATTCAAGCCATTGAAGGCTCGATGGAAATGAAAGAGCGCCAAGAGGTGATTCAGGAGACGAAGGAGAATCTGCGGAAGCAGTGGGATGTCGTTGCCACTTTGTGGCAGCAGACTCTAAGTGGCTTCGCAGCTTCTTTACATACACTCACTTGGGAAGAAGAAACGCTGCGGAAGCAGCGGGATGAATCCCTGCGGGAATTGGCCACCCTTGATGTGATGATCAATGATCTTACGTCGAACATCCGCAAGTATAGCGAGGATTTGGGTAGCTTTGCTGCCAAGCACGGATCGGAAGCTGCTCATGCGCCTGCCCCTGCGCTTCAGCGATCACTTGCCACCGTACAGGAACTGGAAGAGATGTCCGCATTGTTGAAGCAGCGAGTCAAAACATCGGAAGAACAACGTTTGACGCTGCACACAGCACATACAAGGCTAGCCGAGCAACTCGCAGCCAATGAACGAGACACTGGTGAGCTGAGTGCCCTGCTGGATACGCAGAATCAGCGGGAATCACAGCTGTGGTCACAGCTTGTTGTGCTGCTGGAGTTGTATGACGAGCATAGCCGGCTTGGAACTACAGCGCTATATGAGGTGAAGGAAGACATAACCGCAAGGTTCCTGCACCGAATCGAGGAGACTGTGCAGCAGAACAAGCGGCTGCGCCGGGATTATTATCATCAGCTACTGGATGTGGAGCTGCAGAATCAATCCTATTGGGTGCCCAATGGGGATATTCTGACTGTCAAGGACATGCTGGATAATCTGAAAATCCAGTCGGTAGCGGGCAGCTCTTACCTGAATGATCTCCCTTATCTCACCCGGGAAGAGGAGCTGGAGCGATATCCGCTCCTGCCTTATGCCCTGATTCTTACCAAGCGGGAAGCAGAGAAGATCCAGCCGGATATGCTGAAAGAGGTGCTGTTGAAATCCCCTGTACCGCTATTTATCCGTGAGGATATGGCAGCTGCGGGTTCTCCAGCCTTAATGATCCTTGCTAGCGAAGGGCCGCAAATGGTGCTGCAGCCGGAACGGTTTATGAACTGGAAGAATGGCATCACCGCCAAGCTCAAAGAGCGGGAGCAAGAGCTGCAGGACGGTGAAGCGTATCTGTCGAAGCTGAGATCCGCTCGTCAGGAGTATGATCGCCTGTTCCAGCTCGACAATACGTCGGTCCTGCGCGCCAAGATGGATGCTTTGAGACTGCTGGAACAAGACCTGCGCCAGAAGATGGGGCAGCTGAATGCGGAGCTAAAGGACCATGAGGACCTTATAGTCCAGCTCGACAGAGAGCTTGCAGAAGGGGCCGCTGCTATCTTCGAACAGCAGCAACGACTGCTCGCTCTGCAGAGCTGGATTGAGCGGACCCGGGCGCATGAAGAGGCGCGTCAGGAGAAACAGAGAGCGGTAGAACGGAAAGGCCTGCTGGTCAGAGAGCTCGCCGTCAGAGATCAGCAGCTTCTCCAGCTTGCTGGACAAAGAGAAAACATGGCCGGCCAGCGTGAGAAATGGATGGGCGATACGCGGTATTCGCTTTTCCCGAGGCTTCAGCTCTGGTTCCCGGAGCTTGTGTTCCCGGCTGATCAACAAGCGCCTATAATGGAAGAGGAAGTAGCCGCAGCTTCTGAACTTGTAGACCCCGCGGAACAGAACACGCTGCTGCAACTGCTTAGCACTGTGGAGGCTCTCCAGCAATCGCTCTCTCGTAGCGAGCTGGAAATCCGAACTCGCGGGGCGCAGATTACTGCTGCCCGTGAGAATCTGAACGAGCTGGAAGCAACGCTCGGCGGGATCGATGCCGGGTGGCGTAACGCGCCCGAGCCGTCCGACTCTGCCGATTCCATCATGGCGGCCAGAATACGCCAGAAGGATGAAACGGCGAGGCTGGAGGAGGACTATCAGCAGATCCATGATGACTATATCCGCTGCCAGACCGTAACGGACAATCTGCAGAAAGAGCTGAGCAAGGCCGAGAAAGCTATCAAGATGAAGCATGAGCGTCCGGTAGAAATCTGGACGGAAGGGCTGGATTACAAAGAGCAAGAGATTAACCAGCGTTTCCAGGACAACGAGCGCCTGCTTAGTCAATGCAAACGAAGTCTTGAACGTATAGACCGGCTGCTCCAGACCTTATCCAATCAGCGGCAAATTATGAACGCCCATATTGAAGAGCGTGTGAACCTCCGCGATATTCCGGAAGAGGTGAAGCAGCGCGTTCAGGAGAGCTGTGAGGCGTTCGTGTCACAATGGCTTCTCCAGATCAAGCAGCGCAGAGAGAAACGGGCGGAACTCTCTAAGAAAGTCAAAGAGGAGAAGAACACGCTGAGCAGCAGACTCTCCAAGAGCGGCTGGAATGCAGATCTGGAGACCAAAATTCAGGACCGGTTGAACACCGTTCACTGGGACGATTTTCACATTGCCCGCCAGGTGCTGGATTCCATGCTGCGTAGCTCCCGTGACCAGATCGAGAGCATCCAGAGCGACAAGGAAGGGATGGAACTGTCCCGCAAACTGTGGGTCGGACGGGCTTCCAAACGTGTTATTCAGATTGTGGATATTATGAAGCGGATGGAGCGGCGGATGATCATTCATAATGAGAATCAGCATGCTTTTCCACTGGTTAAGTTAAGCTATAAAAATATCAACGTGCCACGTGCCACTGACGATGTGGAGCCGCTAGTCACAGACTATTTCAATCACTGTATCCAGGATCTGTTGAAGAAATATCCGAGAATGGAGCAGGTACCTGCTTCCGCAATCAAAGAAATCATTAACGACGGCCGGATCGTCTATGCCGCCTTCCAGAACCGCTTCCCAGTTCTTCAGGTATACAAGCCGGTTACTGAGAACTACTTCCTGTATGCTGCTCCTGAGGAATATCATTATTCCGATTGGGAAGTCATTAATAGAGGGGCCTTGGATGAAGCCGTCGGCAGTGGTGGTCAGCGGCAGTCCGTTCAGCTGCTGGTAGCGATGATGATTATGACCCACAAACGGGTGAACCGTGAGAACAAAGGCTGGACTGTGTTTTTATATGATAATCCATTTGGCGAGATGGTCTCGAACAACGTGCTGGACCCGGTGTTTGAAATCTCCAAGGCACTTCGGTTCCAGTGGCTGATTGTTACTCCGCCGGAGCTGGTTAAGAATGATGTTAGTATTAGGTTCGGCGTATACTGGCAGCTTTACTTTGGTGGAACCAAAGGGGATATGCTGGAATCCACGCTGGTTAAGGGCGGCAGGAAGCTTCTGCCTTCGGCGCTGTTCTGATTTTATGTACCAACTGAATCATTGAAAAGAGGGTCCTTTCTCTTCACTAAAGGAGGGACCCCGTTTTAGATTAAGAAATAAGGTTGAGCGTATTGTAACTCGTGTGATCACGGTTGAAAAAAATAAAATATCTGCTACTATTAATACATAGTAAACAGATGGGAAAAATTGATAATAGGAGTGGGAATATGGGTAATATCTATCAAAGCTTAACCGAGCTAATCGGGAACACCCCGCTGCTTGAGATTTCCAGATACAGTGCCAGTCAGAATTTAGAGGCAAGAGTTTTGGCCAAGCTTGAATACTTTAATCCTGCGGGCAGCGTGAAGGATCGAACCGGGTATGCCATGATCAAAGATGCCGAGGAAAAAGGCTATATTAATAAGGATTCTGTCATCATTGAGCCTACGAGCGGGAATACAGGGATCGGGCTGGCCTTTGCGGCCTCCAGTCTGGGGTACAGACTAATTATTGTGCTTCCCGAGACATTCAGTGTTGAACGCCGTAAGCTCATGCTAGCCCTTGGCGCCGAGATCGTGCTGACTTCAGGTGCGGAGGGTATGAGCGGTGCTGTCAGAAGAGCGGAGCAGCTAGCCGAAAGTACGCCTGGCGCGTTCATTCCGCAGCAGTTCAGTAATCCGGCAAATCGGCAGATTCATCGGACGACAACAGCTGAAGAAATCTGGCGGGACACCGATGGACAGGTGGATGTTTTTATTGCCGGGGTCGGTACCGGCGGAACGGTCTCTGGTGTAGGCCAGTTATTGAAGGAGCGTAATCCAGATGTACATATCGTTGCTCTTGAGCCGTATGATTCTCCGGTTCTTTCGGGCGGCGCTCCGGGCGGTCATCGCATTCAAGGGATCGGTGCCAACTTTATCCCGGATAACTATCGTCCAGAGTTTGTAGATGAAATTCTCCAGGTGAAAAGCGATGATGCCTTTGCCACCGCAAGAGCATTGGCCAGAACAGAAGGACTGCTCGTTGGCATCTCTTCTGGCGCGGCGGTGTACGCGGCGGCAGAGTTGTCCAAACGTCCGGAGTTTAAGGGGAAAACGATCGTAACGATTTTGCCGGATACTGGGGAACGTTATCTGTCTACGCCACTGTTTAACTACGGAGAGTAATTCTATTTCAGCCATAATTCATGAATGATTGGGAAACGGCAGGCATCCTACTAGCAGGGTGCCTGCCGTTTCTTTGGTGATGCCACAATAGAATAGGAAGTGCAGCCCCAATGAAGGATAGCTGGAAACCTTTGTAGAATTTCTAAACATAAGCTTTGCTAATCAGGCGAAACTATTCCCGGAGCTCACCGTATCCGATAAAGAGAATAGAAACATACAGGAGGTGTACTTATGAAGCATAAACCACTAAAAATCGCTTGGATTGCCATTATACTTACGATGCTATTTCCCGTACTGAGCTTCGCGAAGAGCACATTGCCGGAGCATACCGGGGCATTCTATGTGAATGATTTTGCTAATGTGTTGAATGACAAGACCGAGAATTATATGGTGAATTACGGAATTAAGATACATAGGAAAAATGAAGCGCAGGTCGTGGTGGTGACCGTTGATTCTACCAACGGGATGCCGATCAAGGAGTATGCTACATCCTTGTTCAACAAATGGGGTATCGGCTCCAAGGAGAAGAACAATGGGGTGCTGCTGCTCCTTTCCATCAAGGATGATGATTACTGGGCGGTGCAGGGAAAGGGGATTGTGAATACGCTACCGGATAGCAAGATTTCGGAGATCCTGTCCCGGCAGCTGGAGCCTGATTTTGCAGCCAAGAATTATAGCAACGGTGTCTATAAAACATACGGGTCTTTCATTCAAGCTCTGGGTGGTACTTGGACTGAAAATGTAGGCAACAAAACCTATGTTTCGGACAATGCCGGGGTGTTCAAGCAAGTCACGAAGGATTACCTCAATCAGTCCAGCAACAGGTATAAAGATACCACCGGGAACGGGATTTATGTCGTCACAGTCAAGAACACAGGCGGCAAGACCTTGCAGGATTACACGTATATGAAGTTCGCATCGGTAGGCGCGGGATCGAAGGATACGATGCTCGTACTGGACATTGGGGGAGATAACTACCACGTGCTGCAAGGTAAAGATGTGGATCAAGTGCTCACCAATGAAGTCATCAAAGGCATTTTGAATAGCGCACTGGAGCCTTCCTTTGCCAAAAAGGATTATGCGGGTGGAGCCACAGCAACAGCGAACGCTTTCTATAATTTCTTCCTTTCTAGAGCGGAGGCCGTGCCAAATACGGTAGTCGGTGATAAGGGAGCAACTCCGGCATCTGCTACCCAAGCTGATGGTACCGGTGAGAAATCCGGAAATTCTGGAGTGACTTCTGGCGTGTTTAAGGTTTTTTTGGGAATCATAGGGCTTTTCATCTTTTCTTCCTGGCGGCGGAACCGGAATCTCTCGAAGTATGGTGTGCGATACAATCCCTACAGCCGTCGCAATAAACGTCGATATAGCCATTGGGATAGGGATGACTATCGTCATCATCATTCTTCCTCTTCTAGCGGACGTCGTTCCTCTGGGGGCAGCAATTGGGGAGGTGGCGGTTCATCCAGTGGTGGTGGCGCTGGGCGTCATTCCTCAGGAGGTAGTTCTTCGGGAAATAGCGGCGGTGGGGGTTCCAGCAGTGGCGGCGGATCAGGTAGACAAAACAGCTCTGGAGGAGGTTCTTCCGGCGGTGGTGGTGCAAGTAGCGGTGGCGGCGTAGGGCGGCATTAGAGCAGATCCTTAGAGAGGTGGTTATATGATGAATGTACACAATATTCCATGGAGTAGCGGAACCTGGACGGTTCCACCGAAAAAGGTAAATACAGAAGGTGACACTCTCAATGTTGAGGCAGTGGAAGGCAGTGATTATTGGGAGAAAACACTTTATGAATTCCAGCATGATAATGGCCATGCGCTTCTGGCTCCCTGGGAGGACGATCAGGGTGTCGAGGTGACCTTCCGGCTAGACAGCTTCACCGAGCTGTACGATCAGGCCGGCCTGATGCTCTGGCATAGTACGACCCAGTGGATCAAAGCAGGCATCGAGCTTAATGACGGGGTTCCCCACATCGGTGCCGTTGTTACCGACGACTACTCCGACTGGTCACTATCGCCGGTAGCAGAATGGGCAGGGGAGACCGTCACAATCCGTGCTTCCCGGTTCAATGATGCGGTAATCATCCGAGCTCGGACGGAGCACCATCCGTGGCGAACAATTCGCGTCGCTCGCTTCCCTCATTTGACAGGTAAGCAGGCTGGACCCTTTGTGTGCGCACCTACGCGTGCAGGGTTCCATGTTATCTTTACAGCATGGCGGCATACTCAGCCTGACGAGGCGCTTCACACCGATCCACCAATATTTTCCGACAAATAATGATTAATAGGTTGTTAGATGAAGCCAAAGAGGCTCTAAAAATTGAAGAAATTGAAACCTTTACTCTCTCATTTTCGTCTATGATTAACAGATACGTTATGTATTCTTTTTATTCGTGGCAAGAATCAGGGAGGAAAGAAAAGAGTGAATTCATCATCATTACCAGAGCGCTCGACTATGCGCAAGAAGAAGCCGGTCAAGAAGCGCAAGAAAAAGAGCTTTTTTCGTAGGCTGTCCAGGGTATTGCTGTTCTTGTTAATTCTGCTCCTTGCCGGAGGAGGCTGGCTGTATTTTGCACCGTCGGCCAAAAATCTACGCTATACGATCGCGGATACGCTGATCACCACCCAACATCGGCAGTGGGCCCAATATATTATTGGTGAGGAAGAGTTGAAGGCACGTGTAGCCGAGTACACCAAACGTTTCGATAATATGGGGGATGAGAAGGATACCCATACCATTCATACACCTCCACCGGAAGTAAAAGAGAAGCAGCTGGTGGAGATCGAGCCTGTCTCTGGTACCGGCTACTCCGGGTATGTCATGATCGTCAATGATCCGACAAAGATCCGGCTCGGTATTCCGAACAAAGTCGGCTCCGGGGAAAAGGTCACCAGTATGGTGAAACGACTCGGGGCGATCGCCGGGGTAAATGGCGGAGGATTCGCCGATCCTAACTGGAGCGGTAATGGCTTCAAGCCGATCGGCATCGTCATCTCCCAAGGAAAGCTCTATTACAACGGGCTTGGCGGGAAAAAATCAACGCAGATTGTGGGCCTCGATAAGCAAGGCAAGATGATCGCGGGGAACTACACGTTGGATGAACTCAGTAAAATGGGAGTTCAGGAGGCCGTATCGTTTCAGCCGCGTATCATCGTCAACGGCAAGGGACTGGTCAAGAACGCAGCCGATGGCTGGGGGATTGCACCACGCACAGCTATGGGTCAACGCGAGGACGGTGCTATCATCTTCGTGGTGATTGACGGCAGACAGCCAAGCTACAGCATTGGCGCGAACCTTTACGATGTACAGCAAATCATGCTCAAGCACGGTGCCGTAATCGCAGCGAATCTGGACGGCGGGTCTTCGACGGTTCTCGTCAAGGACAACGAGATTATCAACAAACCTTCTTCGCAGTATGGCGAACGTTATCTGCCGACCGCATTTCTCGTCTTTGATCATCCGGAACAGGTAGAGATTCCGAATATCTGGAAAGGCCTGGACCCTTCCAAAATCGACGCGGCGAAGAAGCGGACAAAATAATAGCGTTACAATAGTATTAGATTACGCTCCCGCATGGGGGGTGACAAGAGATCGGAGGGATGCCTCCGGTCTTTTTTTGTAATTTAGTAGAGTTCATTTAAAAGAGACAAGATTGGTGCGAACCCCAAGCTCACATGAAATACCTGGGGGATTCGCACCTGAAATATTACATTTTATGTATAATGTATTGTTTTTAAACTAATTGACGCTATGAGTTTTGCGTATTAAAGTAATTTTAGAGATGTTTTAAAAGAGATTATGCTCTATTTAAGTGTTTATTCGCTGTCGCTCCCTACGTGGGAGCGTGGATTGAAAACTCCAGTTAGGTGACTGGATGCATGATTGCCCGGGTCGCTCCCTACGTGGGAGCGTGGATTGAAAATCACAATTTAGTATAGCGTTGCCGTAGTAACGGTCGCTCCCTACGTGGGAGCGTGGATTGAAATCCGGATCGGGCGGAGCTGAGTCACTGGGACCATTGTCGCTCCCTACGCGGGAGCGTGGATTGAAATTTACCTCCAAGTGGGTACGCGTCATAAATACCTGGTCGCTCCCTGCGTGGAAGCAACGTTTGAAATAATTAAACTGCATATGCATCTGCCACTCATTGTGTGCCTCTACCGGGTTCAACTACTTTCATACTTGCCCCATAAACAACTATACAGAACGCATTAAAAAACAAATATAGCCAAGAAAAAAGAGAGCTTGTATAGGAGAGATCGAAGTGTAATTAACAGCATTTTTGTACCTTAAATTCTCTGAAGCTAAGGGTTAGTGGAGATTAAGTGCAAAATTGTACCTTAAATCTTCCAGAATCCCCCTTCCAGCGCGCTTTTTAGAAAAATAAGATACAATAATGTCCTTAATTCCCTCATTTGCCTATATTAAAGAAATATAAGGTACAAAATTGCTCTTAGTTGGGGAGGTTGACCATTTCAGCTATTAAGTTTACTGCTTTTTATCACATACAGCATCCTATTTCACATGTATCAGTGCAACAGCATTAAAAAGGTATAAAACTGGTAACTTCCCATTAGGCAAACGGGCAGTATTGCGACAAACAACGCATCTGCAACATAAAACAAACCATAGCCCTCAACAGCGCGGTCCTCTTAGGTCGCGTTTTTTTGCATATATTACCTTCATAAGGAGCGGCGAAATATGTTTTACCCGGGTAATATTGATTTTTTATTTTTACCCGGGTATAATTAGGCAATCAGAGAGGAGGTCAGCATGAGTAATTCCATAACGCACTTTTACTGCACGGCATTTTTGGGTGTCGGAGTTGTTGCCAGTGGTTCGTTACAGCACGTTGTTTCTACAGTGAAGGATGCTCTGGATGACAAAGACCTCACAGAGTTGCTTATATTTGACGATTCCACGGGGAAGCCAATAGATGTTGATTTTCGTGGGAAAACAGATGAAGTGCTCAAACGATTGGGAGTACAGTTCGGTGACTTACCCAGTACGGAAGTGGATCAGCAGCCTACTCGGCGGGTTGGTCGACCTAAGCTGGGGGTTGTATCCGGAGAGGTTACGTTATTGCCACGGCAATGGGAATGGCTCAAGGGTCAACCTGGAGGGGCGTCGGTAACCTTACGAAAACTCATTGATGAGGCTCGACGTGCTGGAGAAAAACAAAGTAATATCCGAGAGTCACAAGAAGCAACATATAACTTTATGACAGCTATGGCTGGAAACTTCCATCAATACGAAGAGGCTCTGCGGGCATTGTATGCTGGTGATTTGGATCGTTTTAACCACTTCATTGATGATTGGGCGCCTGATATCAGAAACCATGTCAAAAAATTAGCTGCTAATGCATTCCCCGAAGGGGAAGTACTTCCAATACCAGATTAATTGAAGGAGAACATAATCATGAACATTATAAAAGTTAACGGTGTTGAGTTGGCCTATGATAGTTTCGGTAACGAAAATGACGAGGCAATTATTCTGATCGCCGGGCTTGGAACCCAGATGATCCGATGGACAATTCCGTTTTGTGAGATACTGGCAGCACGGGGCTTTCGCGTCATCCGCTTTGACAATCGCGACGTAGGCTGCTCAACACATTTTAGCCATTATAAGGCGCTGGATTTTGAAGCACTGGCGACTTCTCTTATGTCGGGAAAGCGACCTGACATCCCATACACTCTGGATGACATGTCCAAAGACGTTATCGGACTGCTCGACGCGCTTTTAATTGACCGGGCACATATTGTGGGCAGATCAATGGGCGGAATGATCGCACAGATTGTAGCCAGTGATTACCCTGAACGGGTGTTATCACTCACTTCTATTATGTCTAGTTCCGGTAATCCCGCTCTTCCGCAAGCTTCCCAAGAAGTCATGGCATTGATGACTAAACCGGCACCAAATCCGTTTGAGGATGAAGCAGGATTTTTGGCGCACAGTCTCTCTTTTGCCAAGCGCATCGCCGGCACCGGCTATCCGTTTGAAGAGGATGCTTATCGGGCGCTTATTTTGGAGGAAGTCCGGCGAGCCTACGATCCAGGCAGTGTCGGACGACAAATTGCTGCGATTGCTGTCTCCGGTGACCGTCGTCCGCGGCTGGCAACTATAAAAGTACCGACACTTGTCATTCATGGAGTGGACGATCCTCTATTTGTCCCTGCGTGTGGTGAGGATACGGCTGCTGCCATCTCTGACGCCGAGCTAATGCTGATTGACGGCATGGGACACGATCTGCCTCATCAACTGTACAAAGTAACTGCTGATGGTATAGAGCGAACCGCTCGTCGCAATGGGCAGGCGTTTCCTGAATAGCAAGCAGCTCCATTTCATCATTCAAAGGGGGTTCTAACAGAGCCACCATTTGAATATGTATATGGGAACAAAAGAAAAGTGCCGGTTTCATGATAACATCGTGGGTCGGCGCTTTTTCTATGGGGATTATTCTAAACAGACGATGGTTGGATTCTGAAGCGAAATATTCAAATTACAGGCACACTATCCCATATAACATGCCCCGGCTCAGGAAAAATCTCTGTGAATCCTGCCATTTTGCGGGACACAAATCCAATCGAATCATGGCTGCCGATCATCACAATGTTTAGCACATCACTAGCATTATCAGAAGGAAGTGCAAAAGCTCTTGTATAAGCAAATGTACGGCCCAGTGTAGTATGAATAGCGTTAATCATTCGGTCCTGTTCGCCTCTGCCCATCAGATTGAGAATGACGGCGCCGCGTTCATCCAGTTTCTCAGCAGCCAGTGTGAAAAATTCCTCTGAGGTCAGGTGGAAGGGCGTACCTTTGTCTGTGAAGGCATCGACGATTATGTAATCATAAGCCTGCGACGATTCACTGTCGAGCACAGAACGTCCATCTCCCACGACGACATTGTCTCTGTCATACCCGAACCACCGTCTGCTGATCTCCAGCACCTGTTTGTTATGTTCGGCCACTTTCATTCTGCGGTCTGCAAAATAACTGGCTATGGTCCCAATACCATGCCCGATTAAAAATGCAGCTTCAAACTCCGGAACGTTATGCTCCATTAAGTGGATGATCGCTCTGGGATATTCAAAGAGCACCCGATCCGGACGGTTCAAATCCAGCGCTCCCTGGATTGCCTCGTTCGAGAATTCCAGCACCCGAAAAGCACCTTTTTCTCCATAGAGTTCTGCTGTGTCGTAAACTAATATCTCGTAGTTACCGCCAGAACCTTCGTCTATTTCCTTGTGCAGCAAGTTCAAATGCCCAATCTCCTTTTCAGTATGTTACCCGGCCAGTTCTCAAGCCACCGTTATGTATTTTCTAAATATATCTTCAATTATGGATAGAGGCAATGCCAACGATTAAAACACCAGTATCCAAAGTAATAAGCCGGCATGGCGTCTCATAATCTGTAAAAGGGGAACGAAGCAATGTCTCTTTGGGAGAGGAGATGCACGTCCGAGGAGCCATCCTTTGTGAAGGAATGGAGGCGGACGCAGATGAGTATCGATCAGCTCATTGCATTGCTCGTTCTTGTCATCATGATCATACAGCTGGCAAACAATAACAAAGGCAAGTCTTAATTACGGCGCAGCCGGATTGGCTTCCGAAGCTCAAGAACACTTGAGTCTCGGAAGTTTTTTTTGAATCACATATTAACGATCTTGAACTTCATAATCCCCGCCCGGCATACGCTTCACTTGTGTAAACGCTGCTTCACTATACACTAATCTCCCAATGCACCCCTGAATCACTCCGATGAGCCCGACCGCGGATTTTCGCTCCTGATATCCTCTTAGTTTTTCTATGATATATGGATGTTCCAGCATGAAATTCTCCCCACTTTCTCTCTTTTGTTAAGGCTAATTATGTGCTTTTCAAAAGGGGACAAAAAGCGTATAATTGCCTCTAACGATTTCCCCTTTTAGGGAAAAGCATTCGGAAGGAGGCCGCAAAAGGTGATCATGGCCGAACGATATTTAACACTTTACGAACGTTTCGGGGGTGGTAGCAGTGGGGGAATGCCTGTTGAGGCCACCTTGGAAGATCTCTCGGAAGCCTTATTCTGTACGACTCGTAATGCGAAACTTATCCTGCGTAAGCTGGAGGAAGAAGAGCTAATTGACTGGCTACCGGGCCTTGGACGCGGTAATCGTTCACGGATCGCATTCAAGGCCGATAAGGAGAGGTTTCTGCTGCAACTGGCCCAAAGCCGGGCAGAGAAGGGGGACTACAAGCAAGCCTTCGAGTTGCTGCAATCGTTCGGGGAAGGCACTCAGGCCAAGCCAAAATTTCTCGAATGGCTGAACGGCCAGTTCGGCTATCATAAAGAGGAAGCCAGCGATGGTATTTCTACAAGTGACACGCTGCGATTTCCAGTATATCGTCCTGTTACGACATTGGATCCAGCCCAAGTGAACTATTCCATTGACGCACATCTAATGCGGCAATTGTTCAGCCGCCTGCTTCAGTTCGATGAGGGGATCAGTAAGATTGCTCCCAGCATCGCTCATTACTGGACATCCAATCCAGAAGCGACGGAATGGACGTTTTACTTGCGCAAAGGGGTGCGTTTTCATAACGGCCATGAATTAACAAGCAGAGATGTGGTCTTTTCGCTGGAGCGCTTACGCGGAGATACGCAGAACCGTTGGCTGCTGCGCGGCGTGCAGCAGATTGAAATGCTCGGACCACGGGTACTGCGTGTTCATCTTAAGCAACCTAACCGGATTTTCGACCGTTACATGTGTTCCAACGCCGCGTCGATTCTGCCTGCGAACCTTGGTGGGATGGAGGAGGAAGAATTCTGGCAGCTTCCGATCGGCACCGGGCCTTTTCGAATGATCTCGCAATCGTCGCACTGCATCGAATTGGCTGCTTACACGGCCTACCATGAAGGCAGGCCGTATCTGGATGGCGTGGATGTAGTTGTTATGCCAGAGGAGTGTCGGGATTCAGCGGTCGAAATGCCTGAGATGCTGCATAAGGGCTATTCCGGGAATCCTCTTCTGGAGAAACACATGGAGAACTGGCAGCTGCTTAAGAAGCTCTGCAGAGGATGTACGCTGCTCACCTGGAATCTGCGGCGTCCCGGTATCCAACAGTCGGAGGCATTTCGCCGGGCGGTGCGCATGATTCTAAATACGAGTGACCTTGTCTTGGAACTGGGTGGGGATCGCGCCATGCCGGCCTTCGGCTTCCGACCGGAAGGGAGCCAGTCCCGCTCTGCAGATCCGCTTCTGCCGGAGCGGGTTAAGACTGCGCTGCGTGAATCTCATTATGATGGCTCGGTTATCCGTTTTACCGCCCATGAGAATTTCGAAGAGGATGCCCGCTGGATTGTAGAGCGGCTTGGGCAATGGGGCATTCATATCGACCTCAAGATTGTCTCCTGGGCAGAAGCGTCTGTCTGCTCTACACCACTCCATGACGAGGACTTAAAGATCCACAGTTTTATTTTACCTGAAGATGAAGTGTGCGAGATTGAAGCCTATGAGCATGGAGACAGTGTCTTTAAGTCCTATCTTGATGATGAATTGCTTAACTGGATTAACGGCCGGATCGACGAGGCTTTAAGTGCCGATACCGAGGTCTTAAGACGTCAACACTTGAAAGTGATTGAGGAGCACTTGCGTGACGAGGCCTCAGTTGTTTTTCTCCACCACAGGGAACTGCGTACTTATCTTCACCCGACCATTAGAGGCGTCAGTCTGAATGCCCTCGGCTGGATCGATTTCAAAGATATTTGGCTGGAAAAACTGGACTGATACCGGCCATCATCCAACCTTTCGTCTAATGAACGTGAGCTTCCCTCTACGTATATTCAACTCCTCGCCCGGAGATAATGGAACAATGATTCCAGTCTACAATTGAGGAGTTTTTGTTATGCCGATTCAAGACTCGAACCCAGCGCAAGACTCATCTGCTGTGAACAATCCAGTTTACAACCAAGATGAACCGCTGTCTTTTGTGAATCAAATCAGGGATTATTTGCACAGCCCTCCTGACCTTATCATTCACTCGCTAGTCATTTCGCCAGACATTCCGTGTAACTGTTTGTTTCTAGATACCTTAACCGACAAGGATAAGATTGAGCATGAATTGCTTTCTTTTCTCTCGGAAAAGGCTTGCTTCGAGGATGTCACCCGCGCAGATGAAATGATTAGTGTCCTCAAGGGACGGATTCCCTTCAGTTCTATTTCCTCTTCCGATGATTTCACGCTTTGTGTTAACAGTTTATTAAAAGGCGTCTGCCTGGTTGTGGTTGCTGGCGCACCTGAAGTGTTATGGATCAACGTTTCCCAGACTAGTAAACGCAGCGTAGCGGAGCCCATGACAGAGTCGACGGTACGGGGACCCCAGGTAGGATTTACGGAGGATATTACAGTTAACCTGTCGCTGCTTCGTAAGCGAGTCCGCAACGTACATTTGGTTATCGAACAGGTCACGGCTGGTACAGAAACGGAAACCAGCATGGCTTTGCTCTATCTGGACAATTTAGCCTCTGGTCCGGTCATCGAGGAATTCCGCAAACGACTCGCCGCCATCCATACGGACAGTATTTTGGATAGTGCCTATGTGGAAGAATGGTTACGGGATCGTACCTATTCACCATTCTCCACGATCCTCAGTACGGAGCGTCCAGATATTCTGACTTCGCATCTACTGGAGGGAGGAGTAGGGGTGATAGTAGATGGAAGTCCTATTGCGCTGGTCGGACCGATTACTTTTTTTCAATTCTTCATTGCCCCCGAGGACTATTACCAAAGTGCTGATATTGCTACGCTTCTGCGCTGGGTTCGCTTCCTGTCGTTCATGCTGTCCGTATTCGTACCGGCTCTGTATGTGGCAGTGGTATCCTTTCAACAGGAGCTTCTTCCTCATTCTCTCTTGATTAGCATTGCAGGGCAGAGAGAGGGCGTTCCTTTTCCCGCATTTGTTGAGGCTGCGCTGATGATGGTGACCTTTGAAGTGCTACGGGAGGCGGGTCTTCGAATGCCACGGATCGCCGGGCAAGCCATCTCGATCGTCGGTGCGCTGGTGTTGGGACAGGCGGCAGTTACAGCCGGACTTGTCTCGACCGCGATGGTCATTGTGGTAGCGATAACGGCGATCTCCAATTTCGTATCCCCTTCTTACAGCTTCGGCATCACACAGCGACTTCTGCAGTTTTTCTACCTGATGCTGGCCGGTGCGCTGGGATTGTTTGGTCTGTTGTGCGGGGTTCTGATTACGATCGTACACCTTGCTTCTCTAAAATCATTCAACGTTCCGTATCTGTCGCCGGTGGCTCCCACTGTGCTGTCCGATTGGAAGGATATTCTTGTCCGTGTGCCCCGGCCATGGATGGACACTTATCCTAAAATGAACGGGACAAGGAAAAGAAGCAGGAAAAGGCTATGAATGCTGCCTTTCAAAAGCTTGCAGTCACCGGAATCATACTGTGCTGTCTGACCGGCTGCTGGGATCGGGTGGAGATCAATGAATTGGCTGTTGCCGGACTGGTGGGATCGGAGATCGATCCACAAACCCATGAACAAATCGTATATTACCAAATTGTCAATCCCGGAGCATACGCTTCGGAATCAAGCGGTCGCAGTAAGGCTCCCGTATACACGTACAAAGTGCAGGGGAAAACCAAGGGCGAGTTAGCTCAATTATCCAGTGATACGTTGCCGCGTAAGCTTTTTACAGATCATTATCAGTCCCACATCGTGACCGAGCAGTACGCAAGGGAAGGCCTGCGCACCTTCTTGAATTATTATGAACGGCAGTTTAACAGGCGCTCGAGCCTCTATTTGTTCGTTACAGACTCTCCGCTCTCAGATGTGATGATGACCTTTACGCCGCTGGAACAGCTGCCCGGACGGCTTTTGCGGTCACTAGTTTCGAATACAAACAATGCCACAGGCCGAATCAGCCTGAAATCGCGGGTGAAGGACCTGGTAGAGAATATGGATTCAACCACACTTACGATGCTCCCCATCGTCAGTTTGAAAGGTGAGAAGCCGATTCTTTCCGCCAACCGCTTTGATGACATTAACGGCAACCAGAGTAATTTAGTGCTAACGGGAGCAGCCGTGTTCAAGCAGGATCAGATGATCGGGAAAGTCTCGCTTTGGGAGAATGGGTATTACAATTTACTGAAGGGCGAAGCAGGAAACTTCTTCGAATCGATCGTACTGGACGATCGGGTTGTGGATCTATATGCCCATAAAATAAAAACGAAACAGCAGCTGTCACTTAAGAATGGTGCACCTGTCTGGAATGTGGAGATCACAGCCCATCTGGCCCTGCGGAATGATGAGCAGACCGAGAAACTGACTTGGGACAACTTATCCAAGATTACAGATCAATTTGACCTAAAGCTCATCAAGACTTCGGAGAAGCTCTATGCACAAGCTATAGAGAAGAAGTGGGATTTGTTCGGTCTGGAGGACGAAATCAAGTACAAGCGGGGGAATGCTTGGAAGAAGCTGCAACAACAAGAGAATGCCTGGACTGGGACCAAACTACATGTAACGATCAAGAGCAAAGTTGAAAATATCGGGGAAATTGTTGATCCGTATAAAGGAGGGGCAGGGAATGGAAAAGAGTAAGCTAACGGTCTGGCAGTTCTTTGTGCTGACCCTTTCCTTCCTGATTGGCACCTCCTTTTTCTTCACCCCTGGTGGCTTAATTGCCGCTGCCAAGCAGGATGCATGGATCGTTCCATTATGGGCGGGAACTGCTGGCATTTTTGCCGCACTGATCTGGCTGCATCTATCCAAGCTGCACTCGGGATTGTCTATCGTGCAAATTTGTATCAAGGTGGCCGGCAGACCAATAGGCGGTCTCCTTGCGCTTTTGTATATCTTCTATTTCATCCAGCTTGCCGCGTTTATCACCCGGAATCTGGGCGACTTTATGAAACAAGCGCTAATGCCGTTAACACCATTAACTATATTTCATGTGATGTTCCTCTTCGTTACCGGTTACGCTATATTCAAAGGGATCGAGACCATCGCCAGGTCGTCAGAATTATTGTTCCTGATTATGGTGGCCACCTTAATTTTTGTGCTCTGCCTGGCCTTACTTGAGTGGGATTGGGGACGATTCCAGGGAATATTCCGCATGGATGTCTGGAAGACAATGAAGGAGACAAGTTCTATCTTTGGATTTCCGTTTATGGAGGGATTGGTCTTTCTCATGCTGTTTCCATTTGTCCATAGCAACAAAGTGAAGAGTAGTTTTATCCTGGCGTACGCGGTCGCAACGATCCTGCTTAGCTTTGCTACTTTTATTACTATAGGCGTACTTGGCGTGACTCGCGCTTCCCATGATACCTATCCGTTCTTTGTGATTGTCCAGGAGATTCATATCGGGACTTTTTTCGAGCATCTGGAATCAACAATGGCGCTGATTTTGCTGGTCGCAATTTTTATCAAGCTCTCCATTGCCTATTATTGCTCAGTTCTGGGAATATGCCAATTGTTCAAGATAAAGAACAGATTTTGGATAACTATCGCACTCATTCTGCTAATTTCCGGCCTCGCTATGGGCTATGATAACGTGGTCGAGAATATTGAATTCAGCAAAAAATATGATTTTGAATACACGCTATTGTACAGTGTGGTTATACCGTGTCTACTCCTGCTGGTCACCTGGATTCGGAGAATCCGAAAGAAGCGAACGGAGGAGCCTGCGTCATGATCTGGTTTATTCTTTTTATGGCGGCAGCGATTGGATTGAGTCTTAGAATCATGGTAAGAGTGCGTACCCAAACCAAAGAAATTCTGGTGTTTTTGGTTATTGTTCTGCTTGGTTTGGCGGATTGGATAAGTATTTTTACTGACCACAAATTCAAACCTACCCAGCTGATTTCAATGCTGCTAGACCTCATGGGGTTGTGATAGTGGATTTCATCTAAGAGAAGATCAGTGCTGATCCGATATAGTTAATGCTGACTTTGAGCGGATACATACGAAGTTCGCGTTTATTTTAATCCGCGTTTTTGTTAAACAGAACATTAACTCCAGCCCGAACGCTGCCAAAGAGTTAAGGTTCTGTTTAACTTATGTTTTACAAGAGCTAATCCTGGCTTGTTAGAATAAGGGGGAGATAGGCGGGGGATCTAAAAAAATAAAGCACCCAGAGAGGAACTCATTTATGAAGAAAATACTGTCTTTTTTGCTTAAAACAATAGGTGTTCTAGTCTTGGCAATTGTACTGTTTATAGTCGGAGTGTTCGTCGTCAATAAGGTCAGTAACAAAACCGAGCTGGGGAAGATAGAACCTTATGGCCAGAAAGTGTCAGTGGATGGAAAGAACATGAATGTCTTGATCCAAGGTAAGGGGGACGAGACCGTCGTGCTACTTCCAGGCTTTGCAACAGCAGCCCCAGGCCTTGATTTTAAGCCACTGATAGATCAGCTAGCTCCCTTTTATAAAGTGGTAGTGGTAGAGCCTTTCGGCTATGGACTAAGTGATGTTACGGACAAAGAACGCACCATTGATAATATCGTAGCTGAAACGCATGAAGCTCTGCAAAAGTTAAATATTAACCGCTACACGCTGATGGGGCACTCCATTGCCGGTATCTACGGACTGGAATATGTGAATAAATACGAAAATGAAGTGAAAGCATTTGTAGGGATTGATAGCAGTTTTCCAACGCAAATGAATGGGGAAGATGAAGAGTTTCCAACAGGCGTGTATAAGTTCCTTCGGGATTCCGGGTTCAACAGATTGCTCATGAAATTAAGTCCAGACCAAGTGTTTGCACCAGACGGTGATGAGGCAATCAAAGAACAAGTAAGAATGATTTCGCTCAAAAATGCGTTTAATGCCAATATGTTGAATGAAGGGGAGAACTTCACGCATAACTTTAAAGCTGCTGAGAGCTATAGCTTCCCTAAGAACCTTCCGGTACTTTTCTTCTTAGTCAAAGTTAACACAGATGTTGAAGGCTGGAAAAAAGGACATGAAGAGCAAATCGAAAACTCTGCATATGGAAAAATAATTGAACTTGAAGGGGAGCACTATCTGCACCATACTCACTCCAAAGAAATCGCCGAAGATTTCAGAAGCTTTATGGCAGAAGTTAAGTAAAATAGAAGAGCCGAATGAATCCATACTCCTATGGGTCATTCGGCTTTTCTATTACTTTGGTAACATTTTGAAATAAATATTGATTTACTTGTTGCAATTATTCCCAGCAGAGTGTATAACTATTAATGAATACGCTTTCATTAAGCTTTTAAATAAACCTTGAATCACTAAATTTGACTTGTTAAGAGGAGGTGTGAACGAAGAGAGCTAAACTAACTAGATACTGCACTATTTTTTGCTTCAAAATGAAATCGATTTCATTTCTATGTTATCTTGCTTCATTCCTACAAATCTTACAAATTTAAAAGGAGTTGAGTTCATGAAAGTATGGAAAAAGAGTGCTCTTGTATTGCTGTCCGGTCTTTTAATCTCTGCAGGTTCAACAGTACCTAATGCGGCCCACGCTGCTGGGGAACAGGTGGAGGTATGGATTTCTACCTCTGATCCCAACTCTGAACCGGCTGTTGGTCTGAGTCCGACTGCCCGGCTGACCCGGATCGCGGATAAGAATTTTAGCAGCAACTCTGGCAATGCGGACGTCACCATTACGGTGAACGAGAACCAAAGGTATCAACAGATGGATGGTTTTGGTGTCTCTCTGACGGATGCTTCCGCATGGCTTATGAACTACAAACTGGATAACAATAACCGTGCAGAAGTGATGGAGCGGCTGTTCGGATCTTCGGGAATTGGACTCAGCCTGCTGAGGCAGCCTATCGGGAGTTCGGATTTTGCCTGGGCAGCGTATACGTATGCCGATACACCAAACGATACGTCACTGAGTCAATTTTCGATCGACCGGGACAAGGCCTATATTCTTCCGATGGTGAAAGCTGCGATTGCCAAGAATCCTAATATTAAAGTGATGGGCTCACCTTGGAGTGCACCTGCCTGGATGAAATATTCCAATACGCTGAATGGCGGCAAGCTGAGAGCAGAGCATTACGGGACGTATGCGAACTATTTCAAAAAATACATCGAAGCTTATCAGGCTGAAGGAGTACCGATCTATGCAGTAACCTTGCAAAATGAACCTATGTATGAACCATCCCACTATCCTTCCATGGGCATGAACGTACAGGATCAGACAGGCTTTATCGGCGACTATCTGGGTCCTACACTGCGTAATGCCGGGATGAATACCAAGATTATCGCGTTTGACCATAACTATCTGGACTGGAACTTCCCTAACCAGGTCATTACCAATCTCAAGAATGCGGGCAAAGGCAGTTATGTTTCTGGTAGCGCTTTCCACCACTACGACAGCGGGGACGGCTCGCAAATGACTTCGATCCACAACAATCATCCAGACAAGGAAGTCTGGTTCACCGAGGGCGGCTTCGGTAACTGGAATGATCCGCAGAACGGCACATCGAGCGGGTTCGATAATATGATCAACGAGTTCATCAATATTACGAGAAACTGGTCCAAGTCGATCATTACCTGGAACGCTGCCCTGGATCAAAAAGACGGTCCGGCACTGCTTGCACCGAACAACAGCAATAAAGGAATGCTCACGATCCGCAATTCGGATAACCGTAATGACGCACCTGAAAATAATGTAACTTATCATAAACAATACTATCTGCTCGGTCACTTCAGTAAATTTGTTGTACCTAATGCTTATCGCATTGACAGTAACACCGGTTCAGAAGTTAAAAACGTAGCATTCCGCAATCCGGACGGCTCCAAAGTCGTAGTGGCTTATAACTCTTCCAGCGCGCAGCGTAATGTGAAGATCCAGTGGGGCAGTCAAAGCTTCACCGTTACCATTCCAGGCAAGTCGGTTATGACTTACAAATGGAACGGAACCGTTTCATAAAATCGTATCATCAGGCCTTCGATACTTGGTATCGGGGGTCTTTTTTTTGGTAGAGCAAGGTATCTTGACAGGACACCAAATGGTGTCCTATAATCAATTCGACACTAAATGGTGTTCTATCAGATGCTAATGAAGTATATTCAGTGGCACTACAGGTAATATTACGGAAAAGGTGGGGGTGATTTTGAACGAACGAAGTCAAGTGAGAGATGTTTATGACGCTGTTGCTGATCCAACAAGGCGACAACTAATTCAAATATTGGCAGATGTTGATGAGATTCCGCTGCATGAGATTACGGTTCATTTTCAAATGGGGCGTACTGCCGTTTCTAAGCATTTGTCTATCCTTAAAGATTCTGGTCTTGTCATTGCTCGAAAGGTTGGCAGAGAAACGAGATACCGATTAAATGCCGCGCCGCTTAAAGAAATTCAGGACTGGGTATCGTTCTACGAAGGGTTCTGGAAAGAAAGATTCGACAAACTAAAACTATTATTGGAGGAAGAACAATGAAACCAGATGTATCCTTAGATTATCAATTCACAAGTTCAATCGAGAAGGTGTGGAACGCTTTAACGGATTCGGACACTCTTGCGAAATGGATCTGGAGCAACGACTTTAAACCGGTTGTGGGACATAAATTCCAGTTCCGTGCAGAGCCGAATGAATGGTGGAATGGTATTGTTGATTGCGAGGTACTCGTAGTGGATGAGCCGCACACATTATCGTATACTTGGCAGAGTGCCGGAGAAAGCACTACCGTTACTTGGACGTTGAAAGAAGGTTCCGATGGAACCGTTCATCTGCATCTTGATCAATTCGGATTTAGTGAAGCTACCAAGTCTCGTCCGGGCGCTATTGAGGGAGCTAAATATGCTTGGACGAATAATGGCGTTCAACTTGAAAAAGTGCTAGCAGAACTGTAACAATAATCTTCTATTTCTATCAACCGGACGCTTTTCCGTAACAGGGAAGGCGTCATTTTTAGATCGGAACATGGCAATACTAGATAAGATGAACAAAAGAGAGTAACAAAAGCGAGAAGGAACGAAGGGGGAAGTTTGGAACTGTAGGAGCGTTAGCGCCCGCCTTTGTCTGCGGATTTCTACCGCAAACAGCGGTATTAAATCAAGAAATCTGCAGACAACAGCGGCCGGAAGTCCAAACATTCCACCGTAGTGACGACCGAGCCTTAAGTGAAAATCTTAAGTTCAACCTTATATAGATGGAGAGAATGGAGATGAGAGGATATCACTATGAAGATTAAACAATTAATTGCGAACAACATTAACAAGCTGGATGCCGTGCTACCAGTGGATGAATCGTTAGGCATAGCTGGCTTGTCTGGGTCCGGTAAAACAACTTTTTGTCAAACCATTGGTGAAGAATCCAAGAAACGTCTCGTTTCCTTATTGCCAAAGGCCGAATACCAGTATTTATTCCCCGATATTATGGAGACTAATTTCAGTGCGATCAAGATGGAAGAGATGCCACTGGTGCTTTTTCTAGGCAGATCATCGATATCTTCCAATCCACGCTCAACCATTGGTACACATACCGGTGTGTTTACGGAGATTCGTGTGACGCTTGCGGAGCAATTCAATCTTTCTCCGGAAGTTTTTTCATTTAACAATGAGTTAGGCTGGTGTCCGGATTGTAAGGGCCGCGGAACTACTAAAAATCTCGAATGTAAGAAGTGTAAGGGTAGACGCTATAGTCAAGAAGTTGAACAGCATACCATTGAATTACTGGATCGACCACATAGTATTTCCGATATCAACAACTTAAGCATTGAAACCATTCTCTCATTGGCAGAAGTCTTAAAGATCAGTGAGGGCAAACAACTTATTCTGCAAAATATAATCAATATGAATATTGGTTATTTAACATTAAATCGGATCATGGGAACATTGTCAGGTGGAGAATTAACACGACTTTACTTGGCAGAATTCATGGCCACCAGTGAAAATACAGTGATTATCATTGATGAAATCTCCGTGGGTCTTGATCATCAAACCCTGTTGCGAATTTTAGAGCAGATTGAACAATTAGGATATAAGAATCAGATCTGGCTCATTGACCATTCCGATACGGTGCTCGACACAGCGGACAAGCACTTGTTCTTTGGACCTGGCAGTGGTAAATATGGCGGCAAAATTGTAAAAGAGTCACCGCGACCACAGCCCATCACCTGGGAACGAAATGCGGAAGCCCCAACGGGATATTATCAGTTTCATGATCTGTATTGCCGTAATGTTCAAATCGCTGAAATACAGATTCCCCAGAATAGACTTGTAACTTTTACAGGTGAGTCTGGATGCGGTAAATCTACACTGGTCAATGAATGTATGGCCAAAGATTTTGTGAAACGATATCCTAAGGATAAACTGGTCATGGTCGGGCAAGATCGAAATCAATCGATTACCAGCCGGTCAACCGTAGCGACTTTCCTGGATATTAAAAAGAAACTTACGAAGTACAGCGAAGATATCGATGATATTTTCCAGCGCTCGATTGAAGATATTATTGAGGAACTGCCAAATGAAGACATCGCTCATAAACGCTTGAGCTTGTTGATCAAGCTTGGACTTGGTTATTTGACGTTGGAAAGAAAAACTCAGACCCTATCGACGGGTGAATTCCAATGTGTCCATTTAGTTTCCGAACTGTTCGCGGGATCGAGGAACCCACATACGCTATTTATTTTCGACGAGCCTTCCAAAGGTCTATCCCAGAACATTCTAAATCAATTCATTGATAGCATCAGGGTGATTCTGCAGGATGAATCTGTATCTATGATCATGATTGAACATAACGCGTATATGCTGGAGAACTCAGATTTTATCGCCGATTTTGGGAAAAGACAGCTTTCTCCTGTGGAGCATCTTGATGTTGTCAGGCATGATGATTATTATCGCGGGCAAAACGGTGCAGATACTGCCGCTCCAGCGCATATTTCTTCAACACTGCATGAACATAATGGCATTAACTATTTAAAAGAAGATCAGCTTGCCTATTTTAAAAATGCAGAGAACGTTTATAAGGGCGGCATCTTAAAAAGCTTATCCTCCATGGCTCGTTTGATCTACGGTGAATACGAATCGGAACGAATTGCGCCGGTCGTTGCCATTGATCTGGAACGGCACTTGTATAGCCAATATACATTTCTTTATGAAATTGGTGGCTTGATCAACCATATAGTGGCAGCACATCCCACCAATAAAGATACGAATAGCTTCGATTTCTATCATCAAGATAATCATTGTCCTAGCTGCAAGGGCCGTAGGGTGATTGAAGAATTTGATTTCGATATTGTAGTCCAAGATAAAACCGTACCGTTCTGGGATGGCATGTTGCATCCGGATGCGATGGAGATTATAAAATTCTATCAATTCTCCAAAATTGAATTCATCTTTGGGGAGATTAAGAATGAGCTCGGTCAGGATCTAAGCAAAAGTTATAACGAGTTGACGGATGCCGAGAAGCACACCTTTTTATACGGGTATTGGGAAAAGTCATTTTATGATAAAGCAAGCAAAGCATCGAGGACTTGGGAAGGCTTTAATACCATCATTGGCAACTATATGGTGATCTCGAAATCGATCATTAAAGAGCATATCAAAGCGTCCAAGAAAATGATTACCTGCCCAATCTGCCAAGGAACCGTATTAAATCATCATAAGAAGCTGAAGTTTGGCGACACAGATATTCGTGCGATTATTGGGCAGCCAGTTGATCAAGCCATTAGAACCGTGGGTGATTTGCAGGTGCTAGATAAAATACAAGCCATTGTCGGTGGCGAGATGGTGTTAACAGAAGATGTCTCTTTATTGCCTAGAGAAACACAAGCTGCTCTGAAAATGCTTGAATTAGAGCAGGCAAGCTTTGCCCACTATGAAATGGTTCTACAAAATATCCTGCCATTCTGGGACCGTATTAGCGGTAGTGTTGAATCCATCAGCCGGAACAATCGGGTCACGATCTGTGATTTTGCCGATATCACCGAGACGAGAGAGAACATCATTGATAAGTATTTCACGAATGGAAAATACAAAAAACTGACCTATGTCTATGAAGCGTTTGGTTACAAAAAAATTGTCACCTTAATTAATAAGGTTAAAGCCAGTCAGCCATGTCCATTCTGTAAGGGGAAGAAGGTCATATCTGAAGATGGACTCCATGATGGTGTATATAAATTAACAATTCCTTGTGTGAGCTGTTATGCAAGTGGTATCAATGATGAAGGGCGGAAGGAGATCGTCGAAGGCATCGACGTGCAGACCTGGCTAACGGGCAAAGTCAGTGATGTTGTTGCTGAAGGGTCGAATCTTGAAGCGGTTGGAGATATTCCGATTTTCAATCGTATTCGTGAGCTCAATAAACGGGATATGATGGCGGTACATCAATTCCTTGAGCACAATAATTAAATTAAAGAAAAGAAACGCACCCGGTCCAATGATCTGATGCGTTTCTTTGTGTAGATTACTTCATTTTAGAAATACCGCCGCTAATCAGGTTCACTTTGATATCGATCTTGTCAATGCTGTTCGAATCGAGTGGTAATTGCCCCTTATCATTTAACTTGTTCCACTCCTTTACATTGTCACGATAGAATATGTTGGATAGTCCATATACATCGGCACCGATTTCTAAACCTTTGGTGTAAGTCTTCATAATTTGCTCATTAATCTCTTCTATAGCTTTCAGTTCAAGCTTTTTCTTACTTAGATTTGTGCTGATCTCGGGAAGAGTGGCCTGCATAGACACTTTTATCTCGAAGACAGGTTTGCCATTCTTTAGCTTGGGACGTATGGAGTGTTTAATTTTGTTCATGACCAACAAAGCGAGTACGTCGTTTTGTTCATCCTTGATAACCAGGGGCGTTCTTTCCGTATTTTTTTCAAGCCATCTATTCCCTAAAATATCGTTATTCTTCAAGCAGCCCCGAAATTGCTGGTTCTGCAAAAAACAAATTCCCTTCATGCTAATATTGGGTGAGGACTCTTTGTTATTCGTCCAGGACGGTATAATTTCCAGATAAGGTAACTGAACCGTCTCAGCTTTTTCTTTCCACTTCCAAATAAACTTGTAGAGATACACCGGAGCGATGACGGAACTCTGTTCATACGTTCGCATAGGACTGTTAAGCTGGGAGTAGATCACCGATAAATCGGCGATTGAAGTCGTACTCAGCACTTTATCCATGGAATCGCTAGTCCCCATGGTCCAAACGGTATAACGAAATTCATAGTATCGGTCCCACACTTCCAATACCTGGTTAACAACATCTCTTTCCTTTAGCGCTGCTTCACTAAAAACGATCGTCTTCACATTACTCCAGATAATTCTTTGCGGGCTGGTAGCATACAAATTGAAAATCGCAGTATCAAAGGATTCCCCGTCAGCTTTTCCTATGAATGTTTTCTGTTCCTGGGCTTGACCCGCTTCTTTCTTGGCGATACCACTAAAGTTAACCATCTGGATATAAACAACGACCTTGTTATCTACATAATCGACTCCGAGTGTATTCGCATAAATCATGTGCTCAATTTCCTTTGCTCCCCAACAACCTGTAAGGAGTGTGGAAAGCAGTGCAGTAATAAGAATGCATCGGATCATTTTCATTATCGTTCTCGTCCTTTAATCCCCGTATTGTCAGTTAATCTTCTCTTCCCCCACGGCATTCTGAAAATAACCTTATACCATTCCTTAAACTTCGGCGGGGATAAAGGAGAAAGATAGTAGGTCCCGAAAGAACGTAAATTGACCAAAAAGAGGATCAGTACAAGCAGACAGATCATCGTTCCAAATAACCCAAGAAACCCGCTAATGATGAGTACGGCAATTCGAAACAAGCTAACAACGCTAACTAGTGACTGATTTACTAATGTAAAGGTGGCAAGTACTGAAATGGCTATAACCACAATAGTACCTGGACCTGCAATTCCAGCAGAAATGGCCGCCTGACCAATAATTAGACCGCCCACCACCGACAAAGTCTGGCCAAAAGCGGAAGGCAATCGCATGCCCGCTTCCCGGAAGGTTTCAAACAAAATAAGCATGACAATGGCCTCTAAAGGAGCGGGAAGAGGCACTCCCTGTCTCGAGTTGACTAAGGTTGCAAGCAATGTAAAAGGGATTTGATCCTGGTGAAACGTAGTGATTGCGATCCAAAAACCCGGTAAAAACAAGGAAAACAACACTCCGAATACTCTTAATAACCTCGAAAAAGCAACAAAGACATTCACCATATGTGCATCTTCCGAAGAATTCAACAAAAAGTTAAAGGTTACCGGCGCCATGATTACTGTAGGTGAACCATTAGTTAAAAGTACAAATTTACCATGAAGAAGCGAATTCGCAGCGTAGTCAGGTCTTCCTGTGTAAGAGAATAATGGAAATAGCGAAAATCTGGTCAGGCTCTCTTCAAGCTGGGTACTGCTAATCAGTCCTTTAACTTGAACATTAGCCAGCTTTGTCTGTATTAAATGTAAAACATGAGGCTTGATCGTGTCCTTGAGATATAAGAGATGAACTTTAGTAGCGGTTTTGGTTCCAATGGTGAATTCTTCAACCGCTAATAATTCCGTTTGGAGTCTTTTTCGAATAAGGGCAATATTGGTAAAGGATTCTTCTGTAAATCCATCTTTCGGCCCCCTGGTGGATACTTCCGTATTTGGCTCTTCAGGCTGACGTTTAGGTGGATCAGCTAATTTCACAGTGTATAACTGATTCGAAGGTGTAAATATCAGAAGAAGATCGCCGCCTAGCACGGTTTCTTTTATCGATTGTTCGATCCCATCCATTGGCAGGGCAGTCATATGAAACGGAACCTTTTGCTGAAGACCAAGCTCATCCGAGGAAAGGATAGGTTCCGGGATATCTTTTAATGCGGGTATGATGGATTGCTCCACTTTGACTACATCACACAATCCCTGACAATAAACGAGTTGTACGGCATAAGCTGAATTAGACAAAGAGAGATTTATTCTCAAGATATCTGAACTTGTCCCAAATAATGTTGTAACTATATCCTCGATTCTTTGGGAATCCTTTTGCGCTTGCTCCATCATGATGTTGCTTTCCCCTTTCGATGAGCCAGGCTAATCAACCCGGCAATAACTACAGAAAAAATCAACACCCCCCATAAAGAAAAGGGAAGTACATAGGAAGATAACAATTTCAGAAAAAAACGATCACTAAAAGGGATAGCCGTGAACACTACAATCGTTAAAAAAATGCATCCAAGTATCCACATCTTCATTTTTCTGCTTTGAATTTGGAATATGTCGAGAATAAGGAACATGGTCAGCGAAATTCTCAGAAAAGCACCGCTGAACCATTGGTAAACACTAAAAAAGTCCAAATGCTCAATGTAACTGCCGATTGTTAATAATCTCCATTCTTCATATGCAGGAAATCTGAGTTTCCCTGCCTCATCCGGACCAAATTCAACAATGGCTCCAATAATCGGTCCCATGGTGAGACCCAAAATAAGCAGGGTCATGATCAGAAATGAAATATAGGAGAGCCGAGATTTGATGTGATGCTGCATAAATACGAGCATGATAACCTCAACAAAACCTGCTCCAACGTAGAGAGTCCCGTTCCAGACGGGTTGTGTGCCATGCTCAAGTATAGGTTTTAACAAGGAATAATCTTTATGGGTTGTGTTAGAGAACATTATAAAAAAGCCCAATATAACAACAAAAGGCAATAAAATACTGGCGGTATTAGCGAGGGAATGAATGCCTAAATAAGCATTTATAGCAGAAATAATAAGCAAGATGAAAGTAAGTACGAGTATGGGGGTCTCTGGGGAGAACGTGAGATGCACCCAATATACGGTGTCCCTAGTTGTAAGCATGCATATCACAAACAAATATACGCTAGCGAACACGGCAAGAATACGGCCGACGATGGGATGATACGTTTTTCCCAGCCATTCGAAAAGATGCTGTTTCTTAATTTTGGTACTGCCAATGTGCAGAATAAAAATCCAGACTAGCGCACATGCGCCTGCCAACAGCACGGAGATCCAAGCGTCCCGCTTTGCCGCATCCAGTAGAATAGGAATGATGATGACATGATTTAGAAGGCCGGTGCTCAGCATAATAATCATGGTGGATTGAATAAAAGAAATATTTGTTTTTATTTTCATCATCCTCCTAAATAAACCGGCTCATCTTTACCTTATAGTGTCATTCTTTTCAATGAAATATTCTGTTAAGTCATCAAGAAATGGAATACTGGATTACTTTTTGGTGCCTATGGTACTTATAAGTGCGTAATTTTCTTTTGACTTTATATGCATCATAATGAGTCTTGTCAGAGGATGAAACACTGCTTGTTCAGGAGTGAACGGGTATTTTCTCTAAATTTAACAACTCAGGAGGGTTTATGAATATAAGAACTGCGCTGCAAGGTAAGATTGGATTTGGGAGTGCTCCATTAGGCAATATGTTCCGTAACATTCCGGAGGAAGAGGCCATGGCGACAGTAGATGCTGCCTGGGAGAAGGGAATTCGTTATTTTGATACAGCACCATTCTACGGAGCTGGGCTGGCAGAAATTCGACTTGGAGAAGCATTGTCCACCCGCCGTCGTGAGGACTATTTGTTAAGTACCAAAGTGGGCCGCTTGATTATGGACGAGCTGGAGGATCCGGCTGCTCGTGACTTGGGAGAGAAGGGTGGATTGTTTGAATTCGGTCGTAAGAACAAGTTGGTCAACGACTATAGCGCAGATGCGACTCTACGCTCTATTGAGCAGAGCCTTAATCGGCTGAAGACGGATCATCTGGATATCGTCTATGTTCATGATATCGCCCAGGACTTTTATGGTGATGAATGGCTAGCGCAATTTGAAATCGCTCGTACTGGAGCGTTTCGTGTGTTGACACGTTTACGTGAAGAGGGCGTGATCAAGTCTTGGGGTCTTGGCGTGAACCGCGTAGAGCCGATTGAGATCGCTTTGGAATTGGAAGAAGCACAGCCAGATGTATGCTTGCTAGCAGGTCGCTATACATTGTTAGATCATGAACGGGCGTTGCAGCGAGTGATGAACGACGCCGCCAAGAAGAACGTCAATATTATTGTTGGTGGCCCGTATAGTTCGGGTATTCTGGCAGGAGGTACTCACTTTGAGTACCAAGAAGCATCGCCGGAGATCATATCTAAGGTCGAGCGAATTAAAAATATTGCGCAGCGGCATCAGATCAGCATTAAAGCTGCTGCCCTGCAATTTTCTCTGGCTCATCCGGCAGTGGCTGCCGTAATCCCCGGGGCCAGCCGTCCTGAACGGATTGCTGAGGATCAGGCTGCGCTGAACGAAGTGATCCCGAATGCATTTTGGCTAGAATTGCGTGAACAGAAGCTGGTAACCCATGACGCACCGCTTCCGGTCAATAACTGAAGTGATGGTTTGAAGGCGTTGCGAGAAGCCTTTACGAAATAAGCAATACAACACAAAAAACCGTAGTCATTGCACTTATTGTGCAGCGGCTACGGTTTTTTCAGTGTGGGACCTCGGCTCAGTTCTTTCGAGGTTTAACTTTTGCCAATAGCTTAATGTTGCCTGATAAGAATAGCCCAATCACTACAACGACAGTTGCTACGATATCGAAGGAGGTCACTTGTTCATGGAGAACAACCGCTGCGAGAATGAAGCCGAAGATGGGCGTCATAAACAACCAGTTGTTAGCTCTTACAGGATCTTGCTTCAGCAGGAAGAACCACAGCAGCATGGTCCCTATCGAGATGACGAAGACCAACCATATCAGCGAGCCAAGGAGATGCATATCTGGTTTGAAGAAAAAGGTATCCTTTTCGAGAAAATAGGCAATGGGCAGTGATACGATACCGCCGATACATAACTGCCACGTGTTGATAACAATGCTGGGCAAGTCCAGATTGACCTTTTTGAAATATACACTTCCTACTGCCATCGAAAGCATCCCAATTCCTAAAATGATTAACCCGCTTATGCTAGCCTCGCCACCTGCGATAGACGGCCAGGTCGCTATTAACAATCCGATAGCTGCGACTAACATCCCCAGCCATTCTTTTATCGAAATGCCTCGCTTCAGCCAAAGATAGGAGAGGAAGGCAACGAGAAAAGGATTCGTGGCCACGAATAAATTAAACAAGCCCGCGGACACATAGGTTAACGCCCAGAAGGTCGCACCCAAGTAAATTGTTGTATTCAAGAGACCTAGCGCGATTAATGGTAGCCATTGCCGGGGCTTCGGCCAGGGGAATCTCCTGTTCAATCCATACACATACAGAAAAAGCAGCAGTCCGGCCGAAAGAAAGCGAAACGTGGCCAATGCCAGAGGTGTTGTAGATTCCAACCCGAACTTCGTGGCTATGGCCGCAGAAGACCATAACAATGTGAATAATAAACCCAATGCTGTCGACATGATTCTGCTCCTTCAAATGAAATGCCCAAAAACCGCGATACACAGGCAATCACAGTTATAAGGGGAACTTGCCGTGTACTTGTACGGGCCAAGTTCATATTCATTTTACAGGCTCAGGGATGGGCTCTTTTGTCTGAATTCCAGGTTGATTTTACTCCGTTCCAGATGTGGCATGCTGTTTGCGGTATTGGCTCGGGGTTATCTGTTCAAATTGCTGGAACAAACGCGTTAAGGAGGATTGATGCTCCAAGCCGACTTGTAGGGCAACCTGCAGCATAGAGTAGTTGGTCTCGCGCAGTAATTGCTTTGCTTTATGCAACCTGATTTTTTGCAAATAACTGGACGGCGTTGACCCTGTTTCTCTAACAAACCAGTCTGAATAATATGACCGGTTGTAATGCTCCAGCTCCGCCAACTGCTGCACCGATATATTCTCGTGATAATGCTCATGAATATACTGGATGGATTTGGGCTGCCGCTGGCTGATTAAATTATGCGAAATATACGGAAACAGCTCCTTAAGTGCAGAGGGAGAGGCCGATTCTTGGTTCAATTCATTCAGGATGAGATACCGGATGCCTTTCCACTTGTTGTTTAACGCGTATGTGGTGCCTTTATGGTCCAGCCTGCTGGATGGAATCATCACATCTGGAATATCCAACACCAGAAACTCATTGCGTACATTAGAATAAAAAGAATGATCACATTTAGGAGGGACGTAAAATAATAGCTCGTCACCGAGCACATGATTTTCAGCGCCTGCCTCAATAGCCATTTCACCTTGCAGTGGCATTATTAATTGCGCATAGGGGTGGGAGTGTGTCACCCGAGAGGCGGTATAGGTTCGTCGTTCTGCTATAAGTTCTCTATGGATGTTCATGGTAAGTTCCCCCTCGACAGTTCAACAACGTAATTCTACGATGAATTCATTGATCTAGCAATCCCTGTATTTCTTTCTGTAATGACTCAGTGCGAGCAGCGGCCAGATGTAGCGGTAGCTATGATAATGGATGTAAAAGTTGCCAGGGAGACCAGCGCCTGTTGGATAGGTAGTCTTCCAATTATCTTCATGCATGGAGGCAATAAGCCTTCGGATGCCTTGATCTATCGCAGGTGTTGGCTTTGGCTGCGTGGCGATCAGAGCATCTAAAGCCCAAGCAGTCTGTGAGGGGGTGCTTTCCCCTAAAGGCACATAATGCAGAAGCCGGTCGCTATGGCAGGATTCTCCCCATCCACCGTCCGGGTTCTGGATGCTTAGGAGCCACTGTGCTCCTTTTTGCACGGAATCATGATCTGTCGCCACGCCGACAGCCATCAAACCGGTTAATGCAGCCCATGTTCCATAGATATAACAAACACCCCATCTTCCGTACCATGAACCATCCTTCTCCTGATTGCGGATCAACCATTTACTTCCCCGCTTGATGAACTCATACCGCATATCTAGCCCAGCAAAATTGCCGAGATACTCTAAGGTACGACCTGTAAGGTCCGCCTCGGAGGGATCTGTGGCAGCTGATTTGGCACCGTCGATGGCGAGCCATGTGAGCATTTCTTTGTTGGTGTTCTTTTCAAAAGCAGGCCAGCCGCCGTCTTTATTCTGCATGGACAGTACCCAATTCAGTCCGCGATTCCAAGACTCCTGGTACGACCCGGATGTTCTCGACAAGCTATGAATCGCCCGTAATGCCGCTGTCGTGTCATCCACATCCGGATTGATCGTATTGGACTCGGAAAATCCCCATCCTCCCGGTTCTATGTTGTCATTATGGATGCTCCAATCTCCCCGTTTATGATGCTGTCTGGGCAGCAAATAGGATGCAGCTTGCGTAATCGCTTTGTGCTCACCGCCTATTCGGGACTCTTGCAAAGCGTAGGCAATTAGAGCTGTATCCCACACGGTGGAGGGAGAGTTTTGGATCGTTGTTTTGCCTGGGGAACGGTATTGCATCGCGGTAAGTCCTTTAATGGCTTCTGTAATCAGAGGGTGTTGTTGATCGTATTTCAGGGCCAGCAGGGCAAACACCATCAGAATTGTACTGGTAGCGTAGCTGTAAAGGGTGCCGTCAGATTCGATGCGCTGGAGCATGAACTGTTCTGCCTTGGTCCTGGCGGCTTCATGGATAGAGCGGGGTGTGCCAATAAGTCTGCTTAGACCGGAATGAATGTCTTTCTGCATTTCCTGATATCCCCGTGAAATTGGCTCCTCAGCATCTACTCGTGTATCCATGAGGTCTGACAGGTCGGGAGCATCTGCTATTGTAATCGAGAAGCGCCGGTCGGCCATGATCAGCATAGGGGTGAGATGAACTCTTGAATAGCCGGAGAACTCATAATAATTAATAGGAAAATAATTAGGGAACATCAGTACTTCCAGTGGAATGAGGGAGACCGACAAGGGCCATTTGCTTTGGCCGGTAGCAGCAAGAATGGCTCTGGTCAAAATGCTGGTGACTTTTCCAAGACCACCTTTAGACTGAATATAACGTTTGGCTCGCTGGATGGGCTCGTTTGTGATTTTGCTATATCCGGAATAGAGCAGGGCGTAGTAAGCTTCGACAGTTGCGGATAAATTCCCATCCTCTTCATCAGGGTACAATCTCCAGAAACCGCCTGGCTGCTGCTCGTTAAGAATACGGTCATACAGCTGCCGGATCAGCTCCTCATTCTGCACATTCAATATCCGAAACAGAATAATGACATAGGCATCGATGACGATCCCGTTCTCAAAACAATAATGCCACGAGCCGTCTTGCCGCTGCTGCTGCAACAGGAATGCGGTTAGCTGATCAATTTCCTTATCTATCGAATTTAGTACATCGCTCATTCTTGGGTACCTCCGAAGGCCGTAATTAGTAGCATGATATGTAATTATATGATGAAGGAATGATGGAGATGATTGAGTCAACTTTGTTGCAGCAGCCTGTGGCAGAGCCAATAAGAGTTTTTGTTAGAGCGGTTCATGTAATCCTGAATAAAAGTTATAGGGCTGCAAAGTTGCCGGGTAGCAACTCTACAGCCCTATTCGTAGTTTAAATTAGATTCCGTTTATTAATTTCAATTATTCAATTACGATGCGGTTCAGCTTGAGATTCACTGGAGCGGCAAGGCTGTCTCCCACAGGGCATTTGCTCTCCAGAAATTGCACGAATTGCTCGATCCTTTCAGCAGGCGATGAGGACTTTATGTAGAAGGTGTATCGAATATCGGAGTAGCCAGGCCGGACTTCAGATCGGTTGAAAAATCCATCGAGATCCAGATCACCTTCAACCTCGACTCTGAAATCTTCCAGCTCTACTTCAAACTTGGGAGCATAGACCCGGGCTACAATGGATTGGCAAGCGCCTAATGAGGCAAGCAAGGCCTCGACTGGATTCATTCCGGTATCCGTACCTCCAAGGCTTTGAGGTTCGTCGATGATGAGTTCGAATTGTCTTGCTTTTGTAACGACTCTGACGCCGTCTTGCAAATGGGCAGTAGCTTTGAACGTTTGAACATTTGGCATGAGGCAGGCTCCTTTTTCTGGACAATCCATAATGTGATGGGATGATTCGCGATGTTTAAATCCTAGTAATATACTTTGATTAATTTAGATTATAATTCTGTTGCTTACAATCTGTCAATCTTTGAGAGATTAGCACCTGGTTAAGGCCGCATTCAAAACAAGCTATTTAAACAGTTAGGGTTTACTTATGGGGGCTAACGGACCGTAAAGCCGTTATATTCATTAGAAGTTGCTCTTGGAACATGTAGTGGACTCAGGAGTCCGGTACTTGACGAAGAAGTACGGATCTTGAGGTAGATTCGAAACCACCCCAAATAATAATGAAAATCAAAATCTTTAGACACCGGTGAAAGATGAATACGTTACATTTTTAGTTGACTATATCACATATATAGTTGACTATGGCATATTATTAATTGACTAGGTCAAATAAATGACTTAAACTATGTTCGTACAACAAGTTTGGGAGGATTTTAAAGATGAATTCTGTAGACACATCAGTTGTCCCTATCGTCAGAAGATTCAATCGCTTCTATACGAATATTCTTGGGTTACTAGATCAACACCTATTGAATAGTGAGTTTTCGCTGTCAGAAGCGCGGGTGCTTTATGAAATCGAGAACACAGAAAACTGCACCGCTAAAATGCTCATTGACCAGCTAAAGCTTGATGCCGGATATTTAAGCCGGATTTTAAAACGATTTGAAAAGCAAGGAATCTCCTATCGGATTAAGTCCAAGGATGATGGCCGATCTTATCATCTTTTCTTGACAGATCAAGGGAAGGATATTTTCTCAAGATTGGATACCATGTCTGAGGAACAGGTTCGCCAATTGGTTAACAACTTACCGGAACAACACCAAAGAAGTATTGGTAAACATATGATGGCGATTGAAAATGTTCTGTCGGACAATTCGCATAAAGTCCAGAATGTTCACATTCGATCTGATTTGAAGCCTGGGGATATAGGCTATTTGATCCACTTGCATGGCTGGGTTTATGCGAAAGAATGCGGCTATAATCATGTGTTTGAAGGATATGTCTGCAAAACCTTCTACGAATTTTTTGAAAAATACAGCCCTGATAAGGATCGATTCTGGTTTGCAGAAGCGGGTGGCGAAATCGTCGGCGCTATTGCGATAGTGGGTCATTCGTCTGAAAAAGCGCAACTAAGATGGTTTATTCTACATCCTGAATTTAGAGGAATAGGCCTTGGAAGAACATTACTTCAGGAAGCACTAGATTATTGTAAAGAAAGAAAATATCAAACCGTATTTCTGGAAACAACAGAAGATCAGACGAAGGCGATACAAATGTATCAAAATGTAGGCTTCAAAAAAACTGCAGAACGTGAAGATCATTCCTGGGGTGTGAGTCACACTGAGGAGGTCTACGAGCTTAGTCTGATATGAAAAAAGTGTGAACAAATGGAATTCTCAACCACTGCTCTGAAGAACTAATTCAGGTCAGTGGTATTTTTGTAATATAAAATTTTCGCTATAATAGGTAAAGGGCTTGAGGAAAGGAATGTTATTGTGAAGAAAGTTATCGTCATTGGATCAGGAATTCTAGGGGCTTCGACTGCCTATCAGTTAGCAAAAATGGGTGCAGAGGTCCTTATCATAGATCGTCAGGATAGCGGACAGGCTACCGATGCCGCTGCGGGCATAATCTGTCCCTGGCTCTCTCAGCGGCGCAATCAGGCGTGGTACCAGTTGGCAAAGTCCGGCGCACGCTTTTACCCCGGGTTGATTGAGGAACTCTTGAACGAAGGGGAAACCGATACTGGTTATGCCCAAGTAGGTGCGCTTAGTATTCATAATGATCTGGAGAAAATCGGGAAGATGGAAGAGCGGGCACAGATTCGCAAAATAGAGGCACCTGAGATCGGTGAAATTACCCGGCTTGATGAAAAAGAAACCCATACGCTATTTCCACTACTTGGAGAAGGTTATCATTCTGTTCAAATTAGTGGAGGCGCCCGTGTCGATGGCCGCGCGCTTCGAGACGCGCTGCTTCGATCCGCGCAAAGGAACGGGGCAGTCCTTGTAAATGGGGATGCCGAACTGCAATTTCAAGCAAACCGTGTAATAGGGGCTAATGTCGGAGAGCAAAGCTTCCCGGCAGATGAGGTTATAGTCTGTGCAGGGGCATGGGCCCCTCAGCTGCTGCAACCTTTGGGGATTCAGTTCGAGGTTCGTTTTCAAAAAGCACAAATTATGCATCTACAGCTCGAGGACCGTCAAGATGCAGGGAACTGGCCGGTAATCATGCCGCCATCAGACCAATACTTGCTCGCTTTTGATGGGCAGAAGATTGTGATTGGCGCAACTCATGAGAATGAGGTGGAAGGCTACGATACAAGGATAACCCCAGGGGGGATGCAGGAAATTCTGAATAAAGGGTTAGAACTGGCCCCTGGCTTAGCCAATAGTACGTTTCAGGAGGTACGAGTGGGCTTCCGCCCGTTCACACCAGGTTTCCTTCCTGTGATGGGTCCTATTCCAGGCTGGGAAGGGCTTATAGCAGCCAACGGGCTAGGATCTTCGGGGTTAACGATGGGACCCTTTATTGGCAGCCAACTGGCGAAGATGGCACTGGGATTGGATCTGGATATTGATATCCTTGATTATGATATTGGCAAAGCTTTGAGTTAAGAATGACTTAAAACCGCTACCTAATTTTACGAGAGCCTCTTTATCTGTACGATGTACGGGTAAGGAGGTTCTTTCTGTTGCATCCGATGTGAACATAATATATGCATGTAAACCCAAAACAAGGTAATAATACAGTTGTTATCGGTAACAAATGGAGGACTCAATTTGAAACTTACCCGAACTCAACTGATGTGGCTCATCTTTTGCATAAATGTCGGACTTCCGATCTACCTGTCCGGGACAATGAAGGTCACGAAGCAGGACGCCTGGTTCAGCGTGATTCTGGCAGGCGTTGCAGGCTTTATCGTGCTGGCACTGGCTGTCCGGAACGCTAAATATTTCCCGGGGCAGACCTTTATAGAATTCACTCAGGAAGTACTCGGCAAATGGGTGGGGCGGTTTTGGGTGCTTCCTTATCTGGCCTTTTGGATGATTTCACTAGGGAATATCCTGCGCTCCGTCGTTGATTTTATAATCATGGCTTTATTCAAGGAAACGCCGCTTACGGCTGTAGTTATTGTCTTGTTCGTCGTTGTTGCCTTTGCTGTAGCCACGAATGGAATCAACACGATCGCCCGCTGTGCTGAACTAATGGGACCACTTATTGTGTTGATGTTTTTGTGTATTTATATCCTGAATTTGAGCAACCTCGATCTCACATTCCTTCTTCCCATTGCTGCCGATACGAGCCCATTAAACATGGCAAGAGGCACCTTTACGATGATGGAGATGTACGGGGATTCTTATTTGCTTGTATTGGTCTATGGGTTCTTGAACAAACAGAAAGGGGTCACTCCGAAGATTTATGTCGGATTTACACTTGCTGTCGGCTTAATGGTCCTTACAACGACCTTTATCCTGTTAACCTTTGGACCGGGATTGGCCGCTAAAATGCAATATCCGCTCTACGAATTGGTCCGCTATATTGAAGTCGGCGAATTTCTGCAGCGGATTGAGGTAATAATGATCGCGCTATGGGTCTGTAGCGCATTCATTAAGCTGGGGTTTTATTTATTTTGCCTCAGTTACGGGACTGCTCAGTGGCTTGGGATAAAGAAATGGAAGCTACTCATTATCCCCATTTCGGTACTCGCCGTATGGGCAGCGGGTCTTACGTCCAGTCTACTAACGACCCGAGCGCTTCTCCTGAGGTACATCGATCCGGTGATGATTCCGCTACTTTACTTGATCCTTCCGGTAATCCTCTGGATCTTGATTCTGCTTCACAGACGAAAGAAACAACAAGCGCAATCTGGAGTAGTTCCAAGAATCCCCAAGGTGAGCCTGGGGTGGAGATGGTCCGGGGTTACACTTCTGATCCTTATGCTAAGCATGTATTACTATACGTACATTCGTTATTTCAAAGTCTAGCCACATGAATAAATCAGGATAAAGCGAGGGATGGTCTTGAGTAACCTGCCACGAAACCCGTCACGGTCAGATCAAACTCCATACCGCGAGCCGCATTCTATCCATTTGACGGAAGACCTGGATCAGACTGAACATGCCATACGGGATATTTTTGAGGACTGCACGGACGTTATATTCAGACACCTTGAGTTTGAGGGACCCTCCCGGCTCCTCTTCGTCTATCTTCAGGGATTTACCGATCCCCATTTATTGAATCTCGATATTATTAAGCCCTTGAGTGCGCTTCCTGGTAACGAACCCTTTACTGCCAACATCCTCAGAACTTTCGTATCCTCGATCTCTGAACCCATCACTGATGTCAATCAGGTGGCAGCCGAGATTGCCTGCGGTGCCATTGTTTGCTTCAGTCAAGGGGAAGCAGCGGCGTACAGTATGGAAATCAGCCAGCCTCCCAAGCGAAGTATTGAGGAGCCAAGCAATGAGGTCGTGGTTCGGGGACCCCGGGAGGGATTCATCGAGGATTTAAACACCAATATTACAATGCTTCGCAGAGCACTGCCCAATCCATCGCTTAAGACAGAGGCTTTTCGAACGGGTGAGAACGCCAAACGGAAAATTGTCATAGCCTACCTTAAGCATATAGCGCCTGTTGATATCGTGAATGAAGTCAGAGAACGGATTAAGAATATTAAGGCCGACCAGGTATCGAATTATATGGAAGAGTTCATTGAAGAGTCCGCGTTCACTCTGTTTCCACAGATCCAGAACACAGAGCGGCCAGACATCGTGAGCTCCAGTCTGCTGGAGGGGAAGGTGGCCATCCTTATCGATGGCAATCCGTTCGTATTGATTCTGCCGATGACGCTTTTATCTGGTCTTCAAGCAGCAGATGATTATTACGAACGGTTCATCTATACATCGGCGATTCGGGTGGTCCGGCTAATCTTGTTTCTCATCTCCATTTATCTGCCGTCCCTGTACATTTCGATCACCTCCTATCATCCCCAAATGCTGCCGACCAACCTGCTCTTGAGCATATTGACCGCACGTGAAGGGATTCCTCTGCCCGTTGTGTTCGAGGTTCTTATTATGGAATTTATGTTCGAAGGACTTAGAGAAGCGGGTCTCAGACTTCCGAAGCAGATTGGCTCCGCTGTCAGCATTGTAGGGGCGCTGGTCATTGGACAAGCCGCTGTTCAAGCTGGAATTGTATCGGCTCCTATGGTAATCGTTGTAGCGGCTACCGGGATTTCGTCGTTTGCGGCTCCACGTTACAATGTCGGTACAGCTGCGCGCATGCTGCGTTTTCCGATGCTGATTTTCGCTGCGTTGTTCGGCCTGTTCGGAATTATTATGGGATCGATCCTCTTGATTGTTCATCTGACGAACCTGTCTTCATATGGTACACCATATCTGAGTCCACTCGTCGACAGGGAGGGCCAGTCCCTGCGTGATACCTTCATTCGCGCTCCGCGCTGGATGATGCACCGCAGACCGCGCCCGGCCGTGCAGAAATCGCCTCCAATGTCCGGCACACCACGATCAAATCCGCGTGAGGAGAGGAATTCATGAGATGGATGCTTCATAGGCTGCTTCCCTTGATTGTCATTTCGTGCCTGCTCACCAGCTGCTGGGATCGGGTGGAGCTTAATGACCGTGCAGTGATTCTTGGATGGGGGATGGACAAAGAGAAGGATGGGCAATATTTGGCCAGTGCGATGATTTTCATCCCACAATCGAATAATAACAACAGTGATGGGAATTTAGCTTCCCTGAGCAAGCATTTTGAGGTATTTACCGGAAAAGGCAGATCCATTATGGAGGCGGCGAATCAGATCCAGCCCAAGCTGTCACGTACCATCTTTGCCGGTAACCGCCGAATGATTGTCATTGGTGAGAGTATGGCCAGAGACGGACTGTCCAATATTTTGGACGAATATAGCCGGAATAAAGATGTTCGCCTTAGAACGGATATGGTCATTGTAGAAAAGGGGACCGCCTTAAGTTTACTGGAAATGGTGTATCCGCTCGAGGACTCTCCGGCGACGGGAGCTCTGAAAATACATGAAAACACAGGAGGTCTGGCGGACAAGGCCATGGTCTATTTTCTGCAAGCCATTAATGATCCCGGCAAAAGCCCTACACTTCCACAACTTTCCTTATCCAGCAAGGAGCAATCGCATAAACAGGAAATGCAAATGACAGGTATTGCGGTCTTTGATAACAACCTGAAAATGAAATATAAACTGAATGTTGATGAGACCCATTCCTTTTTTTGGCTCACTAAAAAAATCAATAAATTCAGTATCACAGTCCCCATCAAAGAAAAAGGGGTGATCAATGTAGATATGCACCGATTGTCCAGCAAAATTGCCGTGAAACTGGTTGACGGGAAACCGCAATTTGAAGTGAAACTCAAAGGTGACGTTATGATCGTAGAGAACGAAACAGCCCTGCATCTGGATCAAATGGAGGATTTCAGGAAGGTCAAAGAAGCACTTAATCTGAAATGTAAAACGGATATGGAAGCATTCCTTCACCATATTCAGCAAGAGAAAACGGACGTCGTTGGATTCAACGGTTACATTCACCGCAAATACCCCCGTACATGGAGAAAGATGGAGCCTACCTGGGGCGTTGATTTTGCCCATACATCTATTAAAGTTCAGGCGAATATGACTCTAAGACAAATCGGACTCACTGGAACCTCTATCGAAAATGAGGAGGACCCGGACTAGAAGCAGGGCTATTGTATAAAAGTTCATTGATGATGTACCTTATACTGCCTAGAATAAACCTACATCAATGCGGTAAAGGTTGAGCACAATGATTATTTTGGAATCGGAAAGACTAATGCTTCGTAATTTTGAGGCAAGTGATTGGAGGGATTTGCATGAGTACCTGTCTCAAGAAAATGTATTAATGTATGAGCCCGATACCGCAAGGAATGAAGAAGAGTGTAAATTAATGGCGGCAGAGCGCTCACAGGGGAATGCTTTTGTGGCTGTCTGCTTGAAAAATACGAATAAAATGATTGGTCATATTTATTTTGCGCAGAGAGAGCCGGAACCCTTTTTAACATGGATGATTGGATATATCTTCAACCCTGAATTTTACGGTAAAGGTTATGCCACAGAAGCTTGTCAAGCTGTATTGAAATATGGTTTTGAAGAATTAGGAGCACACCGGATCATGGCTTTATGTAACCCTGACAACGCACCGTCCTGGAGATTATTAGAGCGTCTGTCGATGCGTCGAGAGGGGCACTTCAAGAAAGAAGATTTTTTCAGAAAAACAGAAAGTGGGGAGCCCATTTGGCATGATGCGTATCAATATTCAATCCTGAACGAAGAATGGAATATTGATACATATAAACAATGAATCTTTTTATAGATTTTCATTGACTTTCTTCAACAAAGCTTTGAAGGTCTGCCGCTCATCCTCAGAGAGGGATTGAATGATTTCTGCCTCTACCTGTTGAAAAGACTGCTCGAAGGCTTCGATTAGTGCAACGCCTTTGGGCAGTACATAAATATTCTTTTGACGCTCGTTATGGGCAGGGATTTTACGTTCGATATATCCTTTTTTTTCAAGACCTTGAAGCATGCTGGTGATGCTCGCGCCGCGTACGTGGAAACGATCGGAAAGATTCTTTTGAATCAGACCCTTGTCTTGATGTTCATAAATATAGCCAATCATCTTTCCTTGCTGAGAATTTAACCCCAGCTCTTTGATGCTTTCATCTGCTCGTTTCTTTATTTTCAGTGAGATAAGCTGCAGCAAATCCAGGTAGAGTGTGTCTTGCTTGGTATCCATTAAGGCGTCCTCCTTTGGTTTTTAAATGATTATATTTCTAATTGTCAGTAATTGAACTATATAAGGATTTTCTAGGGTTTGTCAACAAACGCTGCTAACAGATGCCATCAACAGACGCCAATTAGAAAGCTTCTTGACAGATAGATTGAATTAAAGCTATCATAGATACATTAGATCTGTAATTGAGTTGATGAGTTATCGCTTAATATGCACTGCCCTTACGATTGTGAAGGTAGTGCTTAATGTTAATCAATTATAGATATAAAATGTCTTTATAGTATCTAATTTATCTTATGGAGGTTTTAAACTTATGCATATCTATGATTGTGCCATTGTCGGTGGTGGGCCGGCAGGATTAAATGCTGCGCTGGTACTAGGCAGAGCGAGAAAAAGTGTGGTGCTTCTCGACAATAGCCAGCCCAGAAACGGCGTGACACACGCCTCTCACGGATACCTTACACAGGATGGGGTTACGCCCGCCGAGTTTCGTCGTATAGCCTATGAAGAAGTGCTGCGTTACCCATCTGTCCAGCATTTGCCGGCTGAGGTGAGTGATATTCGCAGGACGGATGCTGGTTTTTCTCTATCTACCTCGGCGGGTGAGCCAGTGCTGGCCCGCAAGCTGATTCTAGCTGCCGGGCTGAAAGAGGAGCTTCCCGAAATCGAGGGGCTTCAAGACTTTTACGGAAAAAGCCTATTCAACTGTCCATTCTGCGACGGATGGGAACTACGGGATCAGCCGCTTGTTGTCGTCTCGGACAATCCTGCCGTATTCCATAAGGTTAAACTAGTCATGGGCTACAGCCAGGACATCGTGGTGTGTACGAACGGCTACGATATTCTGAATACCGAACAGCGGGAGAAGCTTGCTTCCAGAGGGATATCCATCGTGGACACACCTGTCGCATCCTTTTCCGGTCAAAATGGCTTGCTGGAACGGGTACATTTCACAGATGGCACCTCTGTAGAGCGGAGTGGAGGATTTATTGATCCCAAGCTGCTGCCCAATGCCCGATTTAATGAAGCACTGGATTATCAAATAACAGAGAACGACACGGTTATAACCGACGAAATGGGCCGGACCACCGCAACCGGAGTATACGCAGCCGGAGACTCGTCCTATGTGATGCCTTCTCAATTAATTTACGCTGCAGCCTCCGGCAGTAAAGCTGCGGTGGCTGTTGTAGCGGATCTGATGGAAGAGGATTGGGCGTAGACGCAGTACAGCGAATGTATTTGCTGATCATCTCTTCCCTAGCAACTTTTTCCGAACGTTAAAAAAAGCTCCTCAAGGTTCGATTGAACCCATGAGGAGCCTTTTTTGTATTTTAAGCCTTCATTTATGCAAATGCATTATATGAATTCATTGTGCGAAAGTATCGATCATCCATTGCGAGAATTTATCTTTTTCTTCAAATTGAGGGTAATGAGCGGATTGATCGTATTGTATAAGTTCCTTATGAGGTGCCTCTAACTTTTCCAAATAATTATTGGCTGAATTCGCAGTAGTCATATAGTCGTATTTCCCCATAATAAAGTACACAGGTAAATCTAGTTTGGTGACTAGAGTTGGTAGAGGATTATCCATAGCTGGCTTTAATAAAGTATCCTGTGAGTAAAATAAGCCGCGATAAAAACGGATGATATCCAGTAAGTTATACTCCGGTCCGAACAGGAAACCGTCCCTTATGTCGGTAGCTTCATCGATCAGTCTTGCTGCCCCGCCATATTTCCGGAGATAATCTCGTGGAGCTAACTGCTCGCCACTCTGAATTTTATCGGTTAACCCTTGCAAATGCTGGACATCGGTTGTATTGCCGCTTGATTTAGCTTGATCGATCATGTAATTCAAGGCATCCAGTTCACTCTCTACGGTATCTGCCATCTGACCAATGCCTATGTAGGCTTCATATTTTTCTGGAGCTTGATGGGCTGCCAGTGTAGCAATATAGGTACCAAACGAATGCCCCATCAGAATAACCTTCTTCTTATCCAAACGATCACTTATGTAATCTGTCAAAACCAGCAAATCCTTCACTAATAGATCACTCGTGAGATTCGAGTAGTCTTCTCCAAAGTGATACGATTTCCCGGTGGCCCGCTCGTCATAATGAACGATCGTGAAATGCTTTTCTAATTCATCCTGGTATTTGGTCACGTAAGGGATTTCCGGAACGCCGGGACCGCCATGTACAAAAATGACAACAGGGTTGTTCTTGTCCTGACCACGGATCATCAATTCATGACCGATGCCGTTAATTTCGACTTGCTTGAGTTCGCTTATGCTGTTTTCTCCTTTTATTGCGGGTGTCCATGTTGGGAAGATCAAACCTATCCCTACAAGTAAAATAATTGCGAGTCCGAGATAGAGCAGAATTCGTCTGACTTTTTTAATAATCTCATCTCCTTTGTCTAGTGTTAAAGAATAATATAGTATATCAAGAATATTTATCCAAAACAATGATGACCTTTTATATGTTTCAGCAGCTCTATATTATATATGTAGAAAATATCAATAAAGTAATATACACATAAGAACCAGGAACCCTTATAAATGCTAGTGTTATAGGGGCTCTTAGTTCTTTTTTATATGAAAAGATCACAAAAAGATCACAAAAAGATCACATTTCTTGCAATAATAGGTCATCTAATAGCTTGCTGAAGTGTGTTCTGATACCTGGAACAAAGTTAGCATTCATACGCTCTTCGGAGTGCCTATGAGAAACTCGGAATTCCGCGTAAGATCTACAATTACAAGGCGAAAGCGGTGCAGGCGTGATGCAGATAGATCCCTTCTTTAATGATATCTCGTGGGACATTATCACGGACGACAGTGGCAAGGTGATTGGAGCAGTCAACTTGACTCACCCATCCTCGCCGCCGAGGAGGACACAACCGAAATGGGCTTCAACTACTACATCACGCCCGATGAATACAAAACGGCGTCAAGTGCGGGACGTTGGAATGGCGTGTGAGAGAAGCTGGTTGGGAAAAAGAGCGGGCCATCACTACGCCTCCAAGAGCCTTGACCGATCGTAGCCAATGGAGATCTATTGCTGAACAGAACGGCATTTCAAAAGAAATATTCATTAACCGGTGTGCTAAAGGATGGTCGCCTGAACAAGCAGCAACAGAACCGTGGATGACCAGAGGTCGGAGAGTCGCCTGGATGAAGAAGAACAGACCTGCGAAAAGGAAGTATTCCGATGAGCTGCTCCAGCGCGCAGCTAGTAATGGTGTTTCAAAGGACATCTTCTATAAGCGCGTTTCTCTTGGATGAAGCATTGATCGAGCTGCGTCTGAGCCGCTTGTATCCAATAAGGAGAAAGGCCGCGGGGGACTAGCATCCACCAAGCGGCAACATGGGGATATTAATGCACTTATATTCTTGAAAAGGAAAAAACCCCTCCGAAAGGAAGGGTGATCCTTACCTACGGAAGGGTTACATCGATCCCGTACATCGCAGCAACGATCAATAAAATCGTTACGATGACGCGCGGGGCAATGATGAGCTTAAAGTTTTTGTACTCCAAGTTCATATTTTCTCGCTCCTTTCAAGATGGATCCAATTAGAGGTCACCACCCGTATCCATGGGTCTCTTATTGGCGCAGAGGTAAAGTGTTACGTGTTCTCTGCTAGGGTTCAACGCCGAAGCGGAACCGAAGTGCAACAGACCAATGGATCTGTTGCACTTCATCTTGAGGTAGCAGTTAAATATTACCATGAAAATAGTAGTTTGATAATTGGGAACTTTCGTTCTTATCAAAATGATTCATAGATTGAGGCGACATCATGCACGAACTAAACATATCGCTCGGTAAGCACCGCGGGGATACCAACTGGAAGCCGGAATACTGGACGTGGGATGAGTTCGTGGAACGGCTGCGGAAGGTCCGGCGGAGGCGGAGACGAGGATATCCTTCCAACTAAGTTGGAAGCCGGTTTGGATAGCTCCAGGTGAGGAGCAGCGACCGACAGTGCTGCAGTGATTAGGCCTGACGTGGGTCAGATGGATTCTAGTCCTTGGCCGAATTGACCCTAGCAGCCAAGCCACTATACAAGGCTAATCACAGTATGCAGAAGCATTGAAACTCTCTGGACCAATTCTATTAACTCCACCACCAAGTATCGCGTCATTATTTACTCTAATGAAAAGTGAATATACCAATTCATCATCAGTAGGTGTGGGGTTGTAGTCAGATCCGATCAAGTAAACATTGTAGAAGTTAGAAATATTCAAAGCATTAGCGTTAAAAAAAATTCTGTTTGAAGCAACTATAGTATCAGTAGATTCAGTACCTCTGACAGCGAATATCTCAAATGTATAGAATGTTGCACTGTAAAACGCAAAAAATGAAGCGGTTCCTTCCAATTGCACTCTAATGGTTCCGTCATACCCTGTTGTTATTAGTCCAACTTGACCAATTAACGTAGCTTCATTCATAGGAATTGGAATATTGATACTGTTAAAAAAGCTGGCATTTTGTGAAGTTCGCGCATCAAGTAATCGTGTCATAAAACATACCCCCAATAGTTTTTAAGATATAATATGCAGCTACTCAAACGAGTTCGTCCGCAATTTGGAAGTCATTTTATAGATTAATAGTTGCTTATGCTAGAAAGAGACTACGACAGTAACTTTATCAAGCTAACTGAGCTGATTGAAGCCCGATTTCCTTCAACAAAGATTGTCCGGACATGGAATGGGGTCATTATGAATTCCGGGATATTGAAGTTTATATCTATGATCTGCACGAGATTACAGGCAAAACTGAGGTGGAAGAGGGTTAATCACTCTTTTCCTTATAAAGTAGCTGATAAGCAATGTGTGGTCAAGAACAGGGACTCTATAACAAATATCAGATCATCAACCGGGAGACTAGCCAGGAGGCAGAGGGACAATACTTTGTGCTTAATCCGGCCAAAGACCCGGCAGCACGGGCAGCACTGATGGCCTATGCAGATGCTACAGATAACCAACAGTTGGCGATGGACATTACATTTTGGGTGTCCAATCTACCAGAATTTGCGAAATGCGACTGGTGTGATGCTGACGTTAAGGACGAGACAGAATTGAGTCACCCGCATATGTTCGATCCAGCAATCGACCACCGGATGTGCCGAAACTGCTGGGACCATGACCGCGAGGTATACAAGGGATCTTACGGTGAGGATATTGGAGAGTTCAAGCCAATTAAGAGAGAGGGTTAACCATCCTCTACCTAAACTATAAATAAGCTATAAATAAGCTAAATCACTTATAAAAGTAAGAAGGATGGTCTAGACCGGTTGGCTCATAAAATTCTTCATGAGAGTAAGTAAATCCCAACTTCTTTAACAAATTTTTAGAAGTAATATTCTGTGGATTGTGACCAGCAAATAAGTTATCAGCTTTTAAAATTTCAAAGGCATATTTTATTACGGCATTTGCGGCTTCTGAAGCATAGCCACAACCCCAAAAATCATTTTTAAGATGTATTCCAATCTCATATATATTTTTTCTTAGTTCGTACGGGCGTAGGCCACAACAACCAATAAATCCCTCAGATTCGAGATTAAACAGAGGCCAATACTGTACTTGAAATTCTTTCTGCATACTAATTTCCTTGAACAACCTATCTGCAACTTGTTCTTTAGAAAATACTCCGTTAACAGAGATATATCTTGTGACTGTTGGATCACCCCAAAGGGAATAGGCTAATTCTAAGTCACTATATTCCCAATGCGAAAAACCTAAACGAGCAGTGGTTAAAAAATAATTTTTCATTTTTGTTGGGCCTTCTTCCTAGGAATTATTTTATTTAAGGATAACATTATAGGTTAACTTGCACTGCAATATTTTACTTTCGAAAGGTAGCAATATTGCAAAATTCAGAAATATGAGGCATAACCATTATGAGCATACAACCGAAATACCGCGCTTGGTATAAGCCGAAAGGCATCATGATTGAGCCAGAAAATCTGGAAGCAATCAACTTTGAAACAAAGACAATTGCTGTCTACAAGGAAATGGACGGCAAGGGGTACAATGTGCTTCGGATGTCTGATTTTGAACTGATGCAATACACTGGCCGCAAAGACAGTAACGACAAAGAGATTCATCACAAGGATTTATGGCGTTTTCACGGTAACACATACATGGTTGAATGGGACGACGAATATGCCATGTTCTACTTTAAACACAATGGTGAACGTGCAACGGATGATGACCACATCAAGCTTTTTGTCAGTGACCAGGGCGAGGTTATCGGGAACGTATTCCAAGGAGTGGTGCAAGCATGAAGGCTATTACGATAATCCAACCCTGGGCGACACTGATTGCCATCGGTGAGAAACGTTTTGAAACCCGCAGCTGGGCAACGAAGAAGCGCGGACCACTCGCAATACATGCTGGAAAGAAGATCGACAAGGATGCCTGCCAAGAGTCGGAGATCAGCAGTGCGCTGGAGCGACACGGATACACCGCTGATAACCTTCCTACTGGGGCTGTGGTGGCAACATGTAATTTAGCGAATGTTTATCCAATTACTCATCACTTTGAGTATTCAGGCGAGGCTGCTTCAATAAACGCCGAAGGAGTAATTGAGGAAATATTCGAGGGTAACAAGCGCGTTTGGATGGTACGCGGTAGGTCGCTACGCATGGGAATTGCATGAAGTACGAAAACTATCGGAGCCAATCCCAGGCAAGGGGCAGCTGAGATTGTGGGAATGGGGTGGAGCAACATTATTTAAGTCTTGAGCGGATGAATAATACCACACCCAAAAACAGGGCGCTGTAGGAAGATTGCAACTGTAGTCTCCCAAGCTCGCCACCATTTGAGGGTAAATTAAAGAATATCTGGTACATGTAATAAAGAAATAGTGTAATGCCTATTACCACAAGAAAATTCATTACTTTCTTCATGAAGGCACGATCCTTCCAAAATAATAAACGACCCCCATATCCTTGGCCGGGGCGGGGGTCGTTAGCGGTAAAACGTGCCTCTTGACATTATAACATGACAAAGGGGAACGAGGGGAATGGCGATGGCATACGAACAAGGGGAATTGTTTGCAGAAGCATCAGAGGAGGAGATTGCATAGACCGAGTTCTACCTCGAACGATATAAGGATATGATTCTGTTCATCGCGGATTTCGAAGGAAACGAAGCTGATATGGCCCAGGTGGCCATCGATGGAGAGTCTGCTCGCAGGTTGAGTGCGAACGAGCTTCATGCTGACAAAACGGCTAATGTCGTGATCCTGACCGAAAAAAAGCAATAGATGTATGAGCGGTACCGTGTTTATACTTACATGATCTTCCGGGCATATAATCTGATCCGGCACCAGGGAATAAAGAAGGTAATCAAGGCGCGCTTCATTGAAGGGCATACGCGCGGCAATACGGTCCTGTTCGCATATGAATCTGGCAGCACTGCGGATCGATACATTGAGAAGGGCACCAAGATGATAGTAAACTCCTTGGCCCAGATGGGATTCTTCGATGAGATTCTGAAGAGGAATTGATGATAACATGGCGGAATAACGGGGTTTTCTGAACGCCACATGAGGATTTGACCGTGCTATATTGGTAATGTGGAAATCAGGCGAGAGTGACACGCACGGCTGCATCGAGGCAGCGTTAACCGAGGCGTACCTCCTCTGGTTTTTTCATGCATATGCCGTCCTTGCTCATTCCCCCTGACCTCCAGGGCAGCGACCACAGCTGATAAAGGATGGATCGTGGAGGTTGCCGGCCGCCTGAGTAAGTGCCTTGGAGCTGGGTAGAGGAAGCAACGGAATTGCAAGAATCTGACGTCGACATCCTGGATGACCGGTTGCGTGAGGTTCTGCTGAATCCAAATCTATACTATCAGATCACTTTCAGCTTTAATCCGGTGTCAGCATCTCATTGGATTAAGAGAAAGTCCTTCGATTATTCAAGCCCGGACATCTTGACTCATCATTCTACGTATCTCCAGAATCCTTTCATTGACGAAGCATACCATCGCCGCATGATGATGCGTAAAGAGCAGGATCCGGAAGGCTATGCAGTATACGGGGAAGGCGAGTGGGGCGAGCTCGGTGGCTTGATATTGGATGGTGATACAGGAGGTTGGTTATTATGTTGCCCGTACATTTGAGGTTAGCCGAAATCTTTCATATAAATATGACGGGAGCACTCACGCTGGAGGAAGCGAAGGAACTGCAGTACTGCTTGCGGGGGAATGCTAGGTATTGCTGGGACTACTTGATGATAGAGAACGACCAGTCCAGGCTGGCAAGTGCGACGAAGGATCATGAATGGCAGTTGGACCTACAGAGAAAGTTGGAGGTTCTGAGGTTGACGGGGAGAGTGCCGAAGATTTAAATACTATAATAGACTGGATTGAGATGAACGAAATTTCGAGTGTGACTTTTTAAAAAAGATCACGTAAAAGATCATACATTTGATAACAACATACAACAAATAATAAGCTCATTTAGTCAAGATATATTCATGAGAACTGGAAATAATAGTAAAAAATATAAAACAACACATTAATTGTAAATATTATCAATAAAGTAATATACTTCTTTTATTTACATAATAGCTTATGATTAGGCGATAATCATCTTTTTCACAAAGGAGCAGGATAGATCTTGATCAAAATATCCAATCACTCGCTGGACGCAATGGCCAAGAAATTCGGTACTCATATGGATGCCCTGACTTTTGTGGGCGGTGGAGGAGAGGAATCAGACGGTATTCTCTACAGCTATCGTTCCGGTTCCCGCGATATGGTTCTCAAGATTCTGGCCATTTCGAAGGGAAATGCCGATAGGGCGTTTAAAGAAATGGATGAACGCACCCGGTTTATCAACTATTTAGGAAGGCATGGGATGGACATCGCTTATCCGGTGCTGAACACGAACAATAATATCATAGAGACACTGGACACAAGTGATTATATCCTGGTTGCGTATGCGATGGATAGAATCCGCGGGAGAGTTCCGGGAGGCAATGATTATACTAAGGATTTCTACATCAGATACGGAACAATGATAGGAAAGCTGCACCGACTAACAAAGAATTATCCCACTTGGACAGGAAGTGCGCCGGATGGAGGCAGCGACGTACTGAGCTGGGAGGGGGAATGGGGCTCCTTTTATTCATGGTGCAAGGATGCGGAGGTTAAGCAAGCTTGGAAAAGTCTTAAGCGTGAACTGTCTGAACTTCCGGTAACGCGGGATACCTTTGGTTTAATCCACAACGATCCGCATATAAATAACATTATGCTAGAACATGACCGGATCGTCCTAATCGACTTTGATGTCGCCAATTATCACTGGTTCGCCAATGATATTGCTATTGCTTCACAATTTTTGTTGTTTTCGACAGCTGGTGGAATGAACGAGCCGTTCAAGGATATGGATGGTTTGAAATTTTTCTATACGCATTTTATGAATGGTTACGAAATGGAAAATCATCTGGACACATTATTTCTAAATAAGCTAGAATTATTTATCAATTACCGCAGATTGCTGATGTACACTGTTTCTCAGAGTTGGCTGGAATCGAACCCGGAGGATAAGGAATCGTGGAAGCGGATGATCCTGAACAGTCCGCAGCTCCATCTATTCAATTAAATCAAGTACAGGCGGGGATCAAAGATCACCCGTCTTTTTAATGAAGTAATTCCAAACAAATTATCGGTATTATGTCGATAAATAAATGTGAAGTTATTAATTGTAAAATCAACACGTTGGAGGGATAGTATGCAATACTCAAAATTAGGAAAACAATTTATCGCTGGGGAATGGAGAGATGGCAAAAGCGGTAAAACGCTGGCCGATATCAATCCATATAATGATGAGGTAATTACCGATTTTCAAATCGCGAGCGTGGCAGACATTGATGATGCTTATCAAGCTGCCTATAAAGCCAAGCTCGAATGGGACAAGGTTAACCCGTATCATAAACGTGATATCCTCGAGAATGCGGTTAAATATATTGAAGCGAATGAGGAAGAAATTTCGTCTATTATCGTCCAGGAGCTGGGCGGAACACGGCTGAAGGCTGCTTTTGAGATCGGTCTTGTGAAAAATATGATTAAGGAAGCAGCAACATTCCCACTTCGAATGGAAGGTAAGATTCTACCTTCTACAGAGGACGGCAAGGAGAATCGGTTGTACCGGATTCCAGCGGGCGTGGTTGGTGTAATCAGTCCGTTTAATTTCCCGTTCTTCTTGTCCATGAAGTCAGTTGCTCCAGCGCTTGGTGCCGGCAATGGCGTAGTGCTGAAGCCGCATGAGGATTCCCCTATTACTGGTGGAACACTGATTGGCAAGATTTTCGAAGAAGCGGGTATACCGAAAGGCCTATTGAATGTTGTAGTCACAGACATTAACGAGATTGGCGATGCGTTCGTTGAGCACCCAATTCCAAGAATAATTTCTTTCACAGGTTCGACAAAGGTCGGAAGCTATATTGGCCAACTGGCCGTCAAGAACTTCAAAAAACCGCTGCTGGAGCTCGGAGGAAATAGCGCATTCATAGTCCTGGAGGATGCGGATATCGACTACGCGGTACAAGCGGCGACATTCAGCAGATTCACACACCAAGGCCAGATCTGTATGTCGGCCAACCGGATTTTAGTACATAAGAACATCTATCAAGATTTTGTAGATAAATTCAGCGCAAAGGTCTCTACACTTACAACAGGTGATCCAAGTGAGCCGGGAATCATCATTGGACCTGTTATCAACAACCGTCAGGCAGATACGCTGCAGAAGCTGATTGCGAGGGGGATTGAGCAGGGAGCAGTTCCGCTGGTGCATGGTAAAATTACCGGCAGATTGGTGGAGCCTACAGTCCTCGCCAATGTCACACCGGATATGGAGGTAGCTCAAGAGGAGCTGTTCGGCCCGGTTGTATGCATTATTCCGTTCGAGACGGAAGAAGAAGCTATTAACATTGCGAACGATACCCGATTTGGTCTTAGCGGGGCCATTCACACCTCCAATCTTGAGCGTGGTGTAGAGATGGCGAAGAAGGTCCATACAGGTATGATCCATGTGAACGATGTCACGATTAACGACGAGCCCATTGTAGCTTTTGGCGGAGAGAAGCAGTCCGGCCTGGGCCGGTTGAACGGGGAATGGAGCTTGGATGAATTCACTACGTTGAAATGGATTTCTGTTAATTATGGACAAAGGACATTCCCGTACTAAGAACTGGAGGAAAATGTATGAGCACAGTCACTGAAGAGCAAACACAGCATGAGTTGATTAGATCTTTTGTAAAGGTAGCCCCACTACTGAATAGTCTTACTAACGATGACATTACGATTGGCATTTATGACACTGAGAAGCTGATCATCAACATTCCAGGTAAAACCTTCTCTCTGAATGTCACCCCCGGGGACCTGCTACGGGAAGGGGACATTGTGACGAACGCAATCAAGGCTAATAAGCCTTTGTCTGCTGTCGTTCCCAAAGAGTTGTTCGGATTTCCACTTGCTGCACACGCGATCCCGCTGCATGATGAACAAGGCAGAGTTATCGGTGGGGTAGGTATGGGGACAAGTCTTGAGAAAGCGAATAAGCTGTTTGAGATGGCCGAGAGTTTCTCGGCAATTGTCGAACAGACCACTGCCTCTATTGAAGAGATCAGCGAAGCTGTAACTCATCTAACCGACCGGGTGACTGACGTTACCACTCAAGTGAAGGATGTTAGCACAAGTGCACAGCAGATCGGTAAAATATCCACTGTTGTGAAGGAGATTTCGGATCAGAGTAACATGCTGGGTCTTAATGCTGCCATTGAAGCGGCACGAGCAGGGGAAGTGGGCAGAGGCTTTTCCGTTGTTGCCGATGAGATCCGGAAGTTGGCGACAAGCTCTAAGGAGAATGTGGACCAGATTAATGGTATTACGAAAAATATTCAGGATCTTCTCCTACGCTTAAATAATACGTTCACTGATATTCACAAGCTAGCCGATGGTCAGTCAGGCGCGATTCAGGAGTTCACTGCAACAATCCAGGAGATCAGTGCGAAAGCAGAGGAGTTAGCGCAAGTAGCGGAAGAATCCCTTTTCTCCAAAGATAACGGGTAATAAGGAGTAACTATAAGAATCCCAATTTCTCAGGTTTAACATGAGAGGTTGGGATTTTTTGTTGCTCCATTAAGGGGAAGATCAATCTCATTCGACCAAAACAACATTAAACATAGGGGGTACTTTAGTTCAAACCATTTTTTCTATATCATGTAAACCAAGCAAATGATACGGTGAATTCATAAAAATCAAATGCTGTATCTTTGGGAGGACACAATGTACAACTATCGGGAAAATGGGAGTCCATTGCACGCAATGTTGAGTGATTTTGCCCAAAATGGCTACATTCCGGCATTGGCCGTTGGAATAGTGAAGGACAATCATATTTTGTTTACTGGAGAATACGGAACAGCCAATTTATCGACTGGTGATCCTGCGGTTACCAGCACTTTGTTCCACCAAGCTTCCGTCTCCAAAACATTCGTTGTTACAGCCATTATGCAATTGGTTGAGCGTGGACAAGTAGATCTGGATTCACCAATTTCAAAATATCTCTCTTACTTTAAGATGGAGGATGATCGGCATCCATATATCACAGTTAGGCAGCTTCTGAATCATACCTCTGGCATGCCGGACGAGGAAGATTATGCGTGGGACCGGCCTGAGCACGACGAGCAAAGTCTTGAAAGATATGTTAAGAGTATCCGTTGTCACAAGCTGCTGAGCGAACCAGGTCTTAATTTCGCTTATAGTAATATAGGCTACGAGATTTTGGGCGACTTGATAGCAAAGGTTAGCGGAATGAGCTTCGAGCAGTATATGAAAGAATATATTCTTGAACCCATAGGGATGCAGTCCAGTTCCTTTTTGAAGCAGGAGGTGGAAGCTCATCTTGCTGCACCTCATGTGCTCAGAACTTCTGCTGGGTACGGCGGCTATGTCAGCGATGTTTTTCCTTACAACAGAGCGCATGCGCCTAGCTCTACACTGTATACCAATATTGAAGATATGTGCCAATATATGCTGATGCATCTTAATCAGGGACTTGCAAAGAATGGGTATCATTCCTTGCAATCCGGCAGCTATGATGAGATGTGGAAGCCTCATGCAGCAACCGGATATGGGAAAGAGAAGGCGCAAATCGGTCTGGGGTGGTTTTTGGGAGAATATAAGGGTCGCCGAATCCTTTCACATTCCGGATGGGATACTGGTTTTCTAAGTGATCTGATTCTACTTCCTGATGAGAACATTGCCATTACTGTGATGACTAATTGCGACTATATCTGGCTTGGTAGTGTAACCTTTCCAATACTTGATCTAATGCTTGGCTCGAACATTCAGCAAATAAAGAAATCAATGGCAAACAAAGTGGCAAAGTTGGTCGTATCTCATGGAGTGGAGAAGGCAATGGAAGAGTATCACCAACTCAATACCATGGAACCTGATCAGTATTATTTAGCGGATTTTGAATTTTTGCGAATTGCCGAAGCATTAACGTGGAATGGCCACGAAGAAGACGCTTTACGTATTCTGACGTGTGCTACCGCAATATTGCCTGACAGTGAGTCGATTTCTAGAAGGTTGCAGTTATAGAACTTAAACGTTGGGTATACTTCAAGATGTCTATGTCCGTTAGGAATGAGAGAAATTGATTATGCGCAGTTGTATAGAAGAACCCACCTCGGTTATTCCCGAAGTGGGTTCTTCTCCGAATAAGTTAAAGTTCTTAGCGATAAGGCGGGTGGATCACCGTATTATCGGGTGGGCAAGCTGGGTTGGGAGGGATGAAGGAGGAGTGGAAATTGTCAAAAAGGCGATGGATATGAGCAGCAGATTATAAGCATCTTGACTTGTCACACTAATCGTTGGCGTTATATTCGGTACAGAAGTATTAAATTTCAGAAAATCCTTCGTTCGAATATTGCGGTTATGCTGGGCATGATGGGCAAAGGCTTGCATCTTCTCCGCTTCCGCATTGAGAATATGGGATATTGCCAGCTCGCTCATAGCGATGGAACTGAGCAGTAGCGATATCGTCTCTTTCTTGGTAACGGAAATGATGGGGGTTATATTCGATATGGATGGTTGCGATATCTATTAATGACCTCCTAAGCGCTACTTATTCGATTACAATAAAATTCCCATTCAACTATTCTTCAATCTTAATTCAAACAGATTAATAGCTCAGGAATGAACTAATGAGAGGATGCATACCTTAGAATAGATTCTATGAGGCCTTCCCTGTTGCAGGTCTAATCGGAACGGACTCGAGGTGAACCATGACGAATCGTCCATTCAAAGATAACCATATAGAGCCTTCCGGCGACGACTTTCAGGACATTGCCCGGGAAGAGCTCGACCTCTCAAGCTGGTCCGAGTATGGTGGCCAGGAACAGAACGCCAAACCCACAGTCAAGAACGCGATAGCAGAGTTAATAGTAGCGATGGCCGCGGACGAAGTGGCTATTGCCCAGTTGATTCGCGCTGAAGCTACGAATATCGAAGCTTTTGCAGGTAAGCAAAGGGAATTCCCCACCTCACCGACAAATCAGCAGATCAATGATTTTCAGCATGAGGTTGCCCGAGTAATGGAAACGATTGTGGAGAAGCAGAAGCTCTTCCTTCGAATGATAGAGACAAGTGTAAGACTACTTCATTGGGAAGGGGAGCGGGAGGGTGATTGCGATCCATAAGAAGAGAAGGTGAGAGGAGTTACACGTATGGCACGTAACAAGGAACTTGCCTGGTAAGAGCTGCAATTAGCAGGTGAGGATACGCTGAAAAGTCTTCATCTGCTACAAATCCAATCCAGCAATCATGGATCGCTGTTAAAGGAACCTGCATTTCGGATCCAGCAAGTGACTGAACGATTACTTCAGTATATCCATGTCTTAGAGGGTGACTCGGATTATTCGTCCAAGCCTTCAGCCCCTGAGCCGAGGACGGCTCACAAACCGACGTTATTTTTCAGGAAATAACTACCACAGGTAATATCATAACCATATGATGGACAAGACCCTCTGCCGGATTAACGGCCTAGGGTCTTCTTAGTGTGGGGGGTACATATATCTAATAGGATTCAACTTTAACATTCAAGCGTCGCAATCCGTTGCAGTAAATCTGGTGCATATTGTTCCGTCTGTCTAAAAGATTTGGAAAGTTCAGTGATGATCGTTCCCATCTCTACAGCAGAAAGCGGCATGCCGTTCATTAGCCAATCAATCATGATCCCGAACGCTCCGCTCAATTGGTATTTCATCGAATATCGATAATAGAGCTGTTTACTGAATTCTTTCTCATCTCCGCACAGCTCATCACTATAGGCGCGTTCCAAACGATCGAAATGCTTCATCCATAAATGTTCAATATTGGCCTTCATCAGTCTCGTCGTGATTTGGCTCTCCCGCTCCAATCGCTCGAACAAAAGCCGTGGGATAGCATCCTCATTATTCTCACAGTCTATCTTCTTGATATCCATAATGAATTCATTGAAGAACGTCTCGAGATACGTCTCAATGATGTCATCCTTGCTCTTATAATTCCTGTAAAAGGTCTGTCTTGCAACACCCGCTTTGTTCGTAATGGCGGCAATCTTGATCTTCTCATAAGGGACAGTCTCTAAGAGGATCAGCAAGGCTTCTAATATCCATTCTCTGGTGCGTTGAACTTGTATATTGATCTCGCGTTGTGCTTGCAACACTTTCACCTCTTTTGTCCATTTTCGCCCATCAGGCGGGGATTACGTTTGAACTCCACTATTATTCAAATTATAATATACTCGCATTAGTCGTAACAAATGTTGCCCTTACAACCAACCTACAGGTGCGAAAGGAATGAACATTATGGGACAAAAATTAGAATGTGGTAAAGCTCTGGTCATCGGAGCAGGCATTGCTGGCTTAATGACCGCACGTGTTCTGTCTGATTATTATGAGGAAGTCCTGATTGTCGAACGAGACGAATTTCCCACAGAACCTGAGAGTCGTTCAGGAGTACCCCAGTCGTTCCATCCCCACCGTGTGCTCCCTCGTGGCAGAATCATTCTAGAACGCTATTTCCCCGGCTATGTAGATACTTTAATAGAGTTGGGCGCTCAACCTACCCAAGGCGAGTCTACGATAACCGTTAATAAGTATGGGAGCTTGGTCAACCAACCCGCGGATAAAGATGCTTCGAGTAGCAGAGTGCTGCTGGAGTGGGTCCTGTATCAGCGTGTTCGGGAGATTTCAAATGTACGTTTTCTAGCAAACACAGAGGTTAAGGGGTTAGTCACTTCAGATGACCTGCAGACAGTCACAGGGATTTATACAAAATCTCGTGATGAGCTAAAAACTGAATCATCATTGACCGCGGATCTGGTGGTAGATGCAGCCGGACGTTCATCTAAAGTAATCAAATGGCTTGAAGCCCTTGGACAACAAGTTCCAGAACCGGAAATTCTGAAAGTTCCACTGGGATATAGCACCCGTTATTATAAAATCCCTTCACACGTTGATCAGAATTGGAAGTCTTTCTTCTATGATACTCAGGCAGGCGAGGGTGTAAGTGCCGTCATGGTGCACCGCATTGAAGATCATATTGCGGGGGCAACCATCGCCAGCACTGGAGGGGAACATTATCCTTCTACCAATGTTACCGAATTTGAGGAAGAATTGAAGCAGTTAGTGGCTCCTGAGATTGCAGAGGCACTCGAACAATTAGAGCCCTACCAAGGTCCACGGGGCTATCGCTTAGCGGAATCGGTTCGTCAGCATTTTGAGAAGCTGGAGAGCTGGCCCTCAGGATTGCTAGTGCTTGGAGATGCCTTATGCAGCTTTGACCCGATCTATGGGCAAGGCATGACCGTAGCTTCGATTGAAGCGGAGACCCTGGCTTCCTGCCTGGAAGAGCAGCTTAGTAATCCCCAGCCGAAGTTCGAGCTTCGTGTGCTCCACAGAATGCAGCAAGCCCTTGAACCCGCATGGTGGCTTAGCTCGGTGTCGGATTTACGTTGGAGAGGAGTCGAGCATGTCTATTCGGAGCCTTTGAAAGGCATTACCTTTGCACAGAAATATATCGATTTGTATACGAAAAAAGCGACTGCATTGGCCCTCGAAGAAGGGAACAGAGCTCTCTTTTTCACCTTGTTCATGATGAACGGGTTAGTTCTTCCGCCGCGTGAGTTCTTTAATGCTCATTTATTGACCATGCTGTTAAATGATAACGGATCCGCGGAAGAGCAACGATTAAGAGCAGAACTTGCAGAAGAGGACCCTCAGAAGTTCCAGGCCAGAATAGATGAACTCATTCCTTCCTTTGAAGCTGCATACGATGACCGTCTGAAGGAAATGCTGGCCGCAAATTACCAGCACGCAGCAGCGGAGTAAGTACTATATTTAATCCAAGAACGATCGCCCTGGACTGCGATCGTTCTTTTTTTGACTATGACAATGTTTGTCACTATTAATAGTTATACTTTAGCCTGTAAGTTCAACTAGAATCTTATTTTGGAAGGGGAAAGAATACAGGTGGCGAATGCTCATCATGAAATTGCAGCAGTGCGGAAATATTTTAAATCAGGGAATCTTCAGCTATCTTACTTAGACTTTGGCGGGGAAAGTCAACAAATACTGGTAATGCTTCATGGGGCAATGGCCAATGCCAGAACATTCTCGGAATTAGCGGATAGATTCAGTAACTGGCGGGTGATTTGTTTAGATCAACGCGGCCATGGTTGGAGTCAGCATGCTCCACAGGACGAATACTCCAGAGATCATTATGTAACGGATGTTCTGAACCTGATTCAAACGGAGCTTGGAGGGCAACCGGTAACGATCCTAGGTCATTCCTTAGGTGGGGTAAACGCTTATCAGTTCGCCACCCTTTACCCTGAATTGGTTCAGGCTGTGATTGTTGAAGATATCGGTGCAGAGATTCATTCTGACTTCTCATTTGCTAACAAACTCCCTTACCGGTCAGCCTCCTTAAAAGAATTGAGAGATTCGCTTATAAACATTGGCCTTCGGGCGATCGATTATTTCTCAGAAAGTGTGTTGGAGGATGAGCAGGGCTGGGGATTCCGCACCGACATGAAAGGGCTGCAAACTACCATAGCACAAGTAAATGGGGATTGGTGGGAGGACTGGTTATCATCCAGTTGTCCTATTCTACTGATTCATGGCAGAAATAGCATCTTTTTCGACTTACCCCAAGCGGAACAGATGGAGGCAAGAAGGCCAAATACAAAGCTTGCTGTTTTCGAAAATTGCGGACACGGCGTCCATTCCGATGATTTGAATGGTTTTTATCAAGTGGTGAATGCATTTCTTGAGGATCTAACGTATTAGCATATATACCGCCGAACGCAGCGCATGACAGGCTGTTGAGACTTTCTCGATAGACTGAAAATGTCTTATAAAACTTTATCAAAGTAACGTAAAGAAACTAATTCTATTGTGTCTCGCAAATAAATGCAAATGGGTTCACCAGAACAGGGGAGCTTGATATAATTAATGAATTATATAAGTCGAACACAAGGTATAACAAAAAGCGAGTATCAGTGAACGGGAAAGTATGGGACTGTAGGCACAAAACGCTCGCCTGTAAGCTTTCTATAGGAAGCCAGCACCGGATCATAGTCTGCTGACAGATTTCAACCTCTAGAAGCGCTATTTCTCCCTTCACCTGTCGTCTTAACAGTGTAAAAGAAGGATCATCTCCCCAATTAACAGCATTTTTGTACCTTATTTTTCTTGAAATTAGTCAAAAGAGGTAACTAAGGTCATTTTTGTATCTTATTTCTCGAAAAAGTATGCTGAATGGGGTATTTCGGAAAATTTAAGGTACAATATTGCACTTAATCTCCACTAACACGTAGCTGCAGAGGATTTAAGGTACAAGAATGCCGCTAATTTCACATCCTATATGTAAGCTCTCTTTTTTCTTGACTATGTTTGTTTTTTAATGCGTTCTATCTAGTACTGGGTTTTCACTCACGAAAGTTCTTTAATAAAGGGGAGTCCCACGTATGAATCACACCTATATACCCGTTGATAAGCATGATTTTAAAAGTGTTGAAACCCTTGCTGACATGAAAAGAGAAGAAGTTATTCCCTTGTTACCAGAATTATTAGAATGGATACAGGATATGAACTGGCCTATCGCTTCCGCAATGGTGGACCTGTTACTTAAGTATAAGGTTGAAACCGTACCGCACCTCAAAATCATCTTTTCTCAATCCGATTCCGCTTGGACATACAACATCCTCGCTTATTTGATAAAGGATTGGAATACGGAACTGATTTCAGAATTGTCCTCAGACCTGCGAGAGCTAGCACAAACGATGGATCACTATGTAGATACAGATCTGCTGTCCATTGAAATTTTGTATAATCATCGCTTGATAGAAACGGAGGAGGCAACCGAGCTATTAGTAAGGAAAGCGGGCGAAATAGAAGCGACCCTCCATAACTTTACAAAAGAACAAAAAGTCACATTCACGAAGTTAGAGCATGAAAAGTCACATATTCTAAACACGGATACCAGGGGAATCTTAAATTACATAGAGGTTAACCGCAAATCCTTGAATGAAAAAGATCAGTACGAAAATTTGCTTCGCCGTTATCAGGAAATTGAGACCATGATAAATACGAATGGAGGCAGGCTCAATCGTGAATAGTGAAATATTGAAGATTTTTGATGATAATCGAAATACAATCGGGGTATCCACACGCGAGGAAGTACACAGATTGGGACTCTGGCACGAAACGTTTCACTGTTGGTTTATAAGCAGAGAAGGGAATAAAGATTATATCTACCTACAACTCCGGAGTGATCAGAAGAAGGATTATCCGAATCTACTGGACATTACAGCCGCCGGACATCTATTAGCTCATGAAACAGTGCTTGATGGAATAAGAGAAGTGCACGAAGAAATAGGTATTGAGGTTACCATTGATGAATTAGAGTCATTAGGAGTAAGATTTTACACTACAAGAAGAAGAGGTAGCTGGGATTTTCAAGGTGGAATTTGATGATTTTTACGATCCTTGGCACGGGGAGAAGGAGCAAATTCAAGCCAGTGGATTTATTATAGAATGCGGTGGGGTAAGGATTCCGGTGAAGAAGATGGTTGATAAAGATCACTTCGTTCCCCATGAGGAATCATTTTATCGACATATTGCGAGTCTAATAAAAGAGTGTTTAATCAAGAAACCTTTTATCCGATAAAAGGACTGGTGCCTCTCTGCCCTACAGCAAGCTGACTATAGGAAAGCATCAATAACAATTCGTGCAAATCAAAAGACGAGCTGAGAAGCCCGTCTTTTTGTGTTGCTTTTGTAGCAATAACCACTCCTTTATTTGAAAATGGGCATGTTTATCACTTTATGACGTCCTGGTGAGCCTAGACCGCTTTATCCACCTCCACCATTGGCAATGTCGCTGATTTCATTCCTCTCAAAGTGTAATACATAAATCCTACAACAAGCCACCCAGAGCCCAGCAGCAGCGAGGAGATATCCAGCAGCGTGATGAGATAAAATACAAATCCTGCGCCGATGAGTGGACAGAGAAAACGTAAGAATATATCCTTCGGAGAACGTTGCTTTTGACGGATGATGTAATGGAAAATGACGGAGAGATTCACGAACAGAAATGCGGTTAATGCGCCAAAATTAACAAATTTGATCGCGGTTTCGAGGCTGATGAAGATTGCAGACAACGAGATTACGCTTGCCAAAATAATGTTGAATACAGGGGTTCGTAATGTAGGGTGGACAGATGCGAATTTTCGCGGCAGCAGGGAGGTTCTGCCCATTACGAACAATAGGCGGGTTACGGTCGTCATGGAAGACATCCCTTGGGACAATACGGAGAAAATAATGACAAAGGTGAAGATGGATGCAAGCAGACTGCCTCCGATGGATTGCATCAATTCAAATCCTGCGGAATCCACGTTGGTGGAGGTGAAGGTAGGGTACATCTGCTGGATAAGGAAACCAGTGACGAAATACATTAAACCTGCCAGCAAAACGATCACTAAAATGGCACGGGGAATGGTTTTCTTCGGATTTTTGGTTTCTTCGGCCATCGTAGTAATGGAATCAAAACCAAGGAAAGAGAAGCAGACAAGCGAAGCACCGGCAAGGATGGATGAGAAAGATACACCTTCTTTAGCTGCAAAAGGGTTCAATCCGGCAGTTATACCGCCTTGCAACGCTCTATACACAAGCAAGGAGCAGAACCCGGCAATGAAGATGATCTGCATCAGCACAAAGATTTTGCTAACGTTGGCTGAAGTCTTAATCCCGATGATATTAATGATCATAACTACAAGGGTACATCCAATAATCCAGACGGAGGAAGGAATGGAAGTGAACTGTGCATGCAGATTGATACCGAACATGAGCACTGCAATGATACAAGAGAAAAGATAATCCAGTAGAATGGCCCAGCCCACTAGAAAACCAATGAAAGGATTCATGGACTTGGTGACATACGTATACGCGGAACCTGACACAGGGAAGGCACGAGCCATTTGACCATAACTTAAAGCCGTGAACAAGATCGCTACAAAAGCCAGGAGATATGCGGCCAAAAGCATACCGCCAGATCCTGCATACAACACACCGAAGCTGGTGAAAAAAATCATAGGCGACATCCAGGACAACCCCATGGTCACGACATGTACTAGAGATAAATTTCTTTTCAAGGTCAGATTATCTGACATAAAATCTCCTCCTTCAGTTTGCGATGAATACTTGCTGTTTTAAACCAATGTCATGACACCTCACATTAAATCAAGGTTTTTCGTAAAAAACAAGCATTATTTCTTCGGTTTTCAAAAAAACGAGCAATAATCTAACGTAAAAATCGTCGCTATTATTGAAATAACTAAAAATTCGAAATATTTTGTTGTCATGAATTTTATTGTGTGTTAGGATTGTTTACACAAACCGAATAACAAATGTTTTCTAGGGTTCCGAACTGCTCCGGCGGTTGGCTGGTCCGAGAGAAAACGCATGGATGCCACATCGCAACTGTGTACACGGCGGGAAAAAAGCCCGGGAGAATTTACCAAGTCTTATCTTTGGTATTTCTCCCGGGCTTTTTTATTTTTTTCACTAACAGGAGGGAATGACATGAGTTCAATCCGTATTCAAGCAGGCGGCAAATGGTCCGGTTTTATTCGCAGAGGGAAAAGCATTGTAATAACAGCAGCTGGCGAACGCGCCAATCTGACAACTCTGCTATTTCATGCATCTGATCCTTCCGAGCGTTATAACATGCCCGACACCTTAAAGGCTCAACATACCGCTTATTTGACAGCGGGCCATGTACTCATGAGTGACCAGGGCCGGGTGCTTGCATCGATTACTGATGACACGGCAGGCTGGCACGACACTTTAGCAGGGTATACAACACGAGCTATGACGGATCGGAAATATGGTTACAGCCGTTATCAAGATGAACGTAATGCCTGGCTCCGCAGCGGTTATGAGAACCTAATTGTTGAGATGTACCGGCACCAGCTTACGCCTCGCGATCTCAGTACTCCGGTGAACTTTTTTTCCAAAGTGGTATGTGAACTGGACGGTACAATGCGGTATGAGCGGCAGCCAACGGCAGGGACATCGGTTACTTTGCGCACGGAAATGGATGTACTTCTTGTGTTGTCGAACACACCTAATCCGCTGGACCCGCAAGCAAGCTACCCCGATACCGCCATTGAACTGCTGTTCAGTGATGCTGAGACGGTGAGACCTGATGACCGCTGCGTGGTCCACTGTAATGAGAACCGGAGAGCTTTTGAAAATACATGGAATGCATATTCGTTACTGAAGGGAGCGAACTAACATGAGCACTCATACATTCGAACCAATACACAGCACGCTTGATCCGGCCAAAGCTGTTTATGACAAAATCATTCCGGCAGGTGAAGGATGGATTCATGACCTTGCCGCCGGGCAGGTGCTCCGAATCCTTGATCTGGAAGGAAATCAGGCGGTTGATACGTTGTTTTACGCGGCTGAAGATCCTGCAGATCACTACAGCGCTATTCAGACGATCACCAGACAACAGAATCTGTATTTGACGACAGGTTCAGTGCTGGTGTCTGAATCCGGACGGGAGCTGCTGCGAATCACTGCGGATACTTGCGGACGGCACGATACGATTGGAGGAGCTTGCTCGGCCCAAAGCAATACCGTCCGTTATTCCCACGATACGCTTCCCATGCATAATTGCCGGGATACGTTCATGCTGATGCTGTCGGGCCGGAGTGAATTTTCCAAAAGAGATCTCGTGCCCAATGTGAACTTCTTCATGAATGTTCCCGTAACGCCGGAAGGCGAGCTAACCTTCGCAGATGGCGTGTCCGGTCCGGGGCGTTATGTAGAGCTGGTCGCGCTTGTTCCCGTAACGGTGCTGATCAGTAACTGCCCTCAGCTTAATAATCCATGCAATGCATATAACCCTACACCCGCACAAGTGCTGATCTGGGATGCAGAAGGGAGCGAGACTCATGTTTAAAAAAGTGCTCATTGCCAATCGCGGTGCCATCGCTGTAAGAATTATCCGCACACTGCGCAGCATGGGGATCGCCTCTGTTGCAGTGTATACCAAGGCAGACCGGGACAGCCTTCATGTTGAACAAGCGGATGAATCGATCCTGATCGGAGAAGGTCCGGCTAAAGAAAGCTATGTGAACGCAGAGCTTATTTTGCAGACAGCAGTAGCGGCCGGAGCAGATGCCATCCATCCGGGTTATGGATTCCTGAGTGAGAATGCTTCTTTTGCCAAGGCCTGCGGAGAACACGGTATTACTTTTATTGGACCCTCCCCGGAGCATATTGAGATGTTTGGGCTAAAACATACCGCTCGTTCCATTGCTGAGCAGGCTGGTGTTCCCATGCTGCCCGGTACGGGTCTGATTCCATCCCTGGAGCTGGCTGCCGAACAGGCTGCTGGGATCGGCTATCCGGTCATGCTCAAAAGCACAGCCGGTGGCGGCGGGATTGGGATGAGAATATGCGCCAATGAATCGGCGCTCCGGGAAGCGTATGATTCTGTCACACGCCTGGCAACGGCGAACTTTAATGACGGCGGTGTTTTTCTGGAGAAATATATTGCACGGGCACGTCATGTGGAGGTTCAAATCTTCGGAAATGCCTTCGGCGAAGCCGTTGCTCTTGGTGAGCGGGACTGTTCAGTGCAGCGCAGGAACCAGAAGATCATAGAGGAGACCCCTGCTCCGAATCTGCCGGATAGCACGCGGCATGAGATGCACGAAAGCGCCCGGCGCCTGGCGGCGACAGCCGGTTACCGCAGTGCGGGGACTGTAGAATTTTTATATGATCCTGAATCGACTGGATTTTACTTCCTGGAAGTGAACACTCGGCTTCAGGTTGAACATGGTGTAACAGAGGTGGTACTGGGGTTAGATCTAGTGGAGTGGATGATCTTAGAGGCTGCCGGAGATCTTACGAATCTCGCCGAACGCATCCGTCCTCCGCAAGGTCATAGTCTTCAAGTCCGATTGTATGCTGAAGATTGCTTCCATGATTTCCGCCCTAGTGATGGCCGTATTGATAACATTGTATGGCCAGAAGGTGCGAGAATCGAAACATGGATTCAGAACGGGCTTGAAGTGACTACACTGTATGATCCGATGCTTGCCAAAATCATTGTTCATGGGGAATCAAGACCAGCGGCGATTGAGAAAATGAGGATGGCTCTGGACCAATTGCGTGTGTATGGCATAACGACGAATCAGACTTACATTCATGCTTTTCTGGAAACGGACCTGTTTCAAGAAGGACTCGTCTATACGAATATGCTGAATGGATTCCATCCCGCTCAACATGCACTTGAAGTGCTTGACGGGGGAGTCCAGACAACCGTGCAAGACTATCCGGGGCGAAAAGGTTATTGGGATATCGGGGTTCCGCCTTCCGGACCGATGGATGCCCTGTCCTTTAGAATAGGGAATCGTTTACTCGGAAATGCCGATCATGCAGCAGGGCTGGAAATGACCTTACGTGGCGGGTCCTACCGCTTCAGGGATGAAATGGTATTTTGCCTCACCGGATCAGATATGGCGGCTACGCTTGACGGCAAGTCTGTTCCTTTATATACACCTACGCTGGCAGCTGCAGGCTCGACGCTGGTTATGAATGAATCTGTTAGCGGCATGCGCAGCTACTTGCTCATAGGCGGCGGATTGGATATGCCCCTAACCCTAGGTAGCTCATCTACATTTACACTTGGTGGATTCGGGGGCCACATGGGGAGTGCACTTCGTCCCGGCGCGGTGTTAAAGGTGCATCATCATCGGGGTACCATCCTGCAACCACTCCCGCTGCAAGCGATCCCTGAATTTACTCACGAGTGGACCATTGGTGTAATTCCGGGACCCCATTGTACGGAGGAGTATTTGCTAACCGAATATTTGGAGCAATTGACGGAGACGGAATGGGAAGTTCATTTTAACAGCTCACGGACAGGAGTACGCCTGATTGGACCTGCCCCGCTATGGGCAAGGGAAGACGGTGGAGACGCCGGACTTCATCCGTCTAATATACACGATAATGCTTATGCTGTCGGTGCGCTGGATTTGACCGGAGATATGCCTATACTACTTGGGCCGGATGGGCCGAGCCTGGGAGGATTCGTCTGTCCGGTTACGACCGCTTCCGCTGAATTCTGGAAGGTGGGCCAGCTTCGTCCGGGAGACAAAATCTCTTTTAAACTGATTACGGTAGAAGAAGCAGAGCAGCTCAGGAAAGAGCAAAATGCCTTCCTGGACGCTATCGTGAACGGTCAATCCACCCCGTCTCTGCCCCAATTGCAGGACATTTCTACGGGCGACTATATGCCACTGCTTGCTTATGAAGAGGATGGACGCCGGTTCAAAATCGGGATTCGTTGTTCTGGCGACGAGAACATTCTGATTGAGTATGGTGACCGTGAGCTGGATCTGCTCTACCGCTTTCAGGTGTATGTCTTAATGCAGGCTGTGAAGGATAGCGGGAACATTCCTTTTATTGAAATGACGCCGGGAATCCGTTCGCTCCAGATTCATCTGGATACGACCCGCATTACAGTGAAGGAAGCGGCTGCGATCGTTCTGGATTTGGACCTGCAACTGCCGTCTCTGGAATCGATCGAAGTGCCTTCGCGAATCGTGAAGCTGCCATTGTCATGGGATGATCCTGCAACACAGCTTGCCATTGAACGTTATCAGCAAAATGTACGCCCTGATGCCCCTTGGTGTCCGAGCAATCTGGAGTTTATTCGTCGCATGAACGGACTGGGTTCATTAGAAGAAGTTGCAGAGGTGGTATTCAATGCGTCCTATCTCGTAATGGGGCTGGGAGATGTATATCTCGGCGCGCCTGTAGCTGTACCGCTTGATCCGCGCCATCGGCTCGTTACCACGAAATATAACCCTGCACGCACCTGGACACCGGAGAATGCCGTAGGTATTGGCGGAGCTTATCTGTGCGTCTACGGGATGGAAGGACCGGGGGGATATCAGTTTGTAGGCCGAACCGTGCAAATGTGGAACAAGTTCAGGTCAACGGCGAATTTTGAGCAAGGGAAACCCTGGTTGCTGCGCTTTTTTGACCAGATTCAATTTTATCCCGTGTCCAAGGAAGATTTGCTGCAGATGAGAGAGGATTTTCCACGTGGGGAATTCGTTGTGGAGGTAGAAGAGACTACGTTTAACCTGGGGGATTATCTCCGGTGGCTGGGGCAGATTCAGGAGCAATCACTCGCTTTCCGCCAATCACAACAAGCTGCGTTCCAGCAGGAGAGAGCCTATTGGAAGGAGCTTGGCATTGCCGAGCATGTGTCTGAGCCGGAAAGTGTGGAATCCTTGGAACAGGAAGACTTGCCTGAAGGAAGTATGGGCCTCAGCAGCTCCATGTCAGGAAGTGTATGGCGGGTGCTGGTGGAAGTGGGTCAGAGTGTCCGCAAAGGCGAAGATCTTATAATAGAAGAAAGTATGAAAATGGAGTTCCCGCAAAAGGCGCCCTATGACGGAATTATCGCTTCGCTCTATGTATCGTCCGGTGACCAGGTGCGGGCGGGGGACTGCATCGCAGCTTTATATCCTGCCCAGGAGGTGAATGCATCATGACAATGAAATCTGTACCTGCTCTGTTGTCCATTGAAGTTCTGCAAAAGGGATACCGCAACCGTCAGTTTACGCCTCAGGATGTCATAGCGGCAATTATTCACCGGGCCGGGCAGACTCAGGAGAAGAACATCTGGATTCTTCCGCCATCCTTAGAGCGAATTCAACCTTACTTGGACCAGCTGATGCAAAAGAGTCCGGAAGAGTTCCCACTCTGGGGCATTCCATTTGTGGTCAAAGACAACATCGAGGTGGCTGGCTGGCCGCTGAGCGCCGCCTGTCCTGACTTTACTTATATTCCGGAGCATCACGCGACTGTAGTAGAACGACTAATTATGGCAGGCGCAATCCCTGTCGGTAAAAGCAATCTGGATCAGTTCGCCACCGGACTGGTCGGCACCAGAAGTCCTTATGGCGATACGCATAACGCACTTCGTGCGGAGTTGATTAGCGGAGGTTCGAGTTCCGGTTCGGCCGTGTCTGTAGCCTGCGGTCAGGCTGCTTTTGCGCTGGGTACTGATACTGCAGGATCCGGGCGCGTTCCCGCAGCCTTAAATCATCTGATCGGTTATAAACCAGCCGTGGGCGCATGGCCTACCAAGGGCGTACTCCCTGCTTGCCGTTCTATTGATTGTGTGACTGTATTTACGCATGTGCTGGATGATGCGGAGCGAGTGGACCTGGCAGTTCGCGGATTAGACCGCGAAGATCCTTATTCAATAGATCGTCCCCTGCAGCGGGGAGTTATGCCGGGCACCTTTTTACTTCCTGCAGGATCGCTTCAGTTCTACGGACCTTATGCTGAGCAATATGAAGAGGCTTGGAATCGCAAGAAAAAAGCAATAGCAGAGCTGGGCGTGCGTGTGAAAGAAGTTGACATTTCCTTATTAGAGGAAGCGGCAGCACTCTTATATGAAGGTCCTTTGGTTGCAGAACGTTGGGCAGATCTTGAGGATTTTGTGGAAAAGCATACAGGCTCCGTCTTCCCTGTGACCGAAACGGTTCTACGCTCGGGGAGTAAACCGGAGTTCACGGCGGCCGCTCTTTTCAAGGCACAGCACAGGTTGGCTGAGATTCGACGTAGCATTGCTGCAATGCTAGAAGGTAACGTGCTCGTGTTGCCGACTTGCGGCGGGACCTGGACGAGGGAACAAGTAAAGGCGAATCCGATCGAGACGAATAGTAAAATGGGACTCTACACCAATCATTGCAATTTGCTGGATCTCAGTGCCCTTGCGTTCCCTGCGGGGTGGGCTGAAGCCGGGCTTCCCTTTGGGATAACCCTATTCGCACTCCCAGAAGAAGAAGCTAACCTAGTGGTTGCCTCCAGAATCCTGCTTCAGCAGGAAGATAGGATTACGGTTGCGGTGTGTGGATTGCATATGCGGGATATGCCGCTTACGCATCAAATGACGGGACTCGGAGCTGTTTTTCTGGAGGAAGCCGTAACCGCACCGAAGTATGAGCTGTATAAACTCCAGACGGAGCCACCTAAACCGGGTCTCATCCGTGCAGACCAAGGAGGATCGTCTATTCTCGTAGAGTTGTGGGAAATGCCAAGTGCCTCCTTTGGTGCATTTACGGCCTCCATTCCTGCTCCATTAGGGATAGGGCGAGTAGAGCTGAGTGATGGCCGGCAAGTTAGCGGCTTTCTATGTGAACCCTATGCTGCTCTGAATGCAGAGAATATTAGCTCATTTGGAGGATGGAGAGAGGCGGCTTTGCTCGGATGATGTTTTGTTTGATGGAAGCAGGTGAAGATAAACAGGCTCAGCATCCTCAACACAACGTTATCAACATAGCTTGTCGATTTGGCCTCATCAAAACAGCCAGTTTTGAAGGTTGAACTCACGCCCACAAAGCTAACGGACCGTAAAGTCCTTATTTGCAAATAAAGCTGCTTTAAGAGCAAATAGCGGACTCAGATGACGCTATTTGCTCTAAAACAGCTGATTTTGAATATGATTTCTGCCAATAAGGGCTCTGGAGTCCGTTAAATTCCTGAAAGGCTTGATTCTATAGTAATAAGGCTTCTGGAGTCCGTTGTTTGTCGAGGCACAGAAGAACTAGAAGCACAGAAGAGTTAAAGACGCAGAAGAGATAAAGGCAGATAATAAGAGATAAGGCACATAAGAGTTAAAGGCACAGCAAAATTAAGACAGATACTAACCTAATTACACATACAAAACGAACATCACCCAAAGCGAAACACGCAGCAGAATCGAAACATCCGCGATAGTGCAACAAACAGCCATAGTAAGACGCGCACCCAAAGCGAAACACACAGACAAAACGAACCAGACAGCCAGACTATACCCCGGCTGTCTGATTCATATGTTGCAGCTAACAATGAAAATATATCAGAATAAAAAGTGCATGAATCATTAAAAATAAAAACTGTTGACGAATCTGAAAACGTTTTGATATATTTTGATTATCAACTACAACATCATTGAAAAACGTAATGATCGCAAAGAAGTGGAGGGAAACGTTCTGTCTGTCAACATTAAAGATGTCGCGAAGAAGGCTGGCGTTTCCATCTCGACCGTATCCAGGGTGCTGAATAATGGGAAGTATGTGAAGCCAGAGGTTAGACTGATTGTGCAACAAGCGATTGAAGACCTCAACTTCGTTCCTAACAGCATTGCCCGCAGTTTGGTGAGCAAGAAGACGAATCTGATTGGTGTGATCGCTTCCGATATCTCTACCAGTTTCTTCTCTTCCACACTTAGTTATATTGAAGAAGCTGCAAGTCAGAATCGTTACAACATTCTTGTGGGTAACATCAAAGACAATCTGGACAAGGAATTGAAGTATCTGCAGGTCTTTAAGGAGATGCAGGTGGACGGCATTATTATTATGCATGAGATGATGGATAAGCATATTGAGCGGTTTCTCCAATCGTTGACGACACCCACCGTGTTTTGCAGCGCCAAACCGAATTCATCTGTGAATTGCCCGTCGGTGAACATAGATGATCTGCAAGCGTCGTACGACACTGTGAAACATCTGATCTCGCTGGGACATCGGCGTATCGCTTTTATCGGGGGAGATACGAAGGAGCTCTCGACAGGGCGCTATCGTTATGATGGCTACTTGAAAGCACTCGTGGAAGCGGGGATCTCGGTGAATCCGGATTGGGTCCGTTTCGGTAATTTCAAGCTGCAGGATGGCTATGATATTATGCAGACTTTCCTACAAAGTGAACAACTGCCAACTGTTGTCTTTGCAGTCAGTGACGATATGGCCGTAGGGGCACTCAATTGTATTGTGGACCATGATCTAAAGGTGCCAGATGACATTTCGCTTGTTGGGTTCGATGATTCGAGTATTACAGAAACGGTCCGTCCGAAGCTGACTTCATTGCATCAACCGATTCAGCAGATCGGGCAAATGAGCGTCGATATCCTGATTAAAATGATTGAAGGGCAATCGCCAGGAGTTAAGGAAGTCGTACTTAGCCACAAGCTGGTGGAAAGAAGCAGTCTGAGAAGCTTGCTGTAAGAGTCTCAGGCATCTTTTTTACTCAAATCTGATAACGTTACCAGATAATCATACGATAAAACACTTACAACTCTTTTATTTATATCTGGTAACGTTACCATAATAATTATTCGAGATTGATAGGAGGGAATTCTTGTGCAAGCTGAAAAATCTTACGATGTGCTGCTCGTGGGAGCAGGGAACATTGATATCGTCGTTAGCGGCTGCAACGCCATTCCTGATGCGGGACAAGAGATTCGGGTGCCGAATATCTCTTTTCACATCGGGGGCGGGACTGCACTCAGTGGGTTGGGCATGGCCAAGCTTGGAATGCGCCCAATGATTACTGGACTTGTAGGCGACGACTATTGCGGAAGGTTCATCATCGATGAACTTCAGCGTTATGGGGTAGCTACAGACATTGCTTTTAGCCGAACGCAAAGTACTGGGATCAGCATCGCATTTAATCCGGAAACGGACAGGAGTTTTATCACTCACGATGGCACCGTCACAGCATTTACGCTGAATGACGTCAAGGGGCAGCTGCTGTCCGAAGTCCGACACGTCCATATCACTGGATATAACGGGCGCTCCAACCATGAGGAATATATGACTTTCGTCAAGAAAGCCAAGCAAGCTAATTTGACAGTGTCCATGGACGTTGGGTGGGATGAATCTGGCGAGTGGTACGACGGTATTTTTGAGGTCATCCCATTTGTGGACGTGTTTTTTTGCAACGAGCTGGAAGCTCTCCATTATACTCGCAAATCCGATGTCAAGGAGGCCCTCTCTGTATTCGCTGCTCATGTACCTGTTGCTGTCATCAAACTTGGAGAGCAGGGAGCTATTGCTGCCAGTGGAAGGACGATGCTGCATCAACCTGCTTACCGGGTAACCGTTGTGGATACAACTGGAGCTGGAGATTCATTCAATGCCGGTTATCTCTACGGTTATCTGAATGGTCATGATTTGAAAAGCTGCTTGAACTTTGGTACCGCCTGTGGCTCGTTCTCAGTTACGAATCGCGGAGGCAACGCAGGATTTCCTACGTTACCTGAGTTGACCGCGTTTTTGGCCGAAAATTAGTCGCAGTTTCTATAGCTTCATTCTTAATTCCATATTACATTTGAGGAGGATTTACAATGAAATTGGCATTAATCGGGGGCGCGGGTGTTCGCGCGGTATTTTTCACTAAGAGCTTAACAATGTTGGCCCAAGAGATTGGAATCACGAAATTCGTCATGTATGACATTAACCGTGAGAAATTAGAAATCATCGGCAAGTTGTGCAAGCATGTCGTTGCGGAAAGCGGCATTCCCATGGAGCTGGAATTTAGCGATGATATCGAATATGCTCTCACCGATGCGGATTACGTTATCACGACCATTCGGGTAGGGAATGACCGCTCCCGTGTTATCGACGAGCAAATTGCCCTGAAGTATGGCGTAATCGGACAAGAAACAACGGGTCCTGGGGGCTTTTCCATGGCAATTCGTACGATTCCTGTACTGCTGGATTATTGTGAGAAAATCAAACGTCTTGCGCCAAACGCTTGGGTGTTCAACTTTACCAATCCATCCGGGCTTGTCACGCAAGCCATGCATACCGCCGGTTATGACCGTGTGATCGGTATTTGTGATACACCAAGTTCGACCAAGATCCGCATTGCCGAAGCGATTAACGCTAACCCAGACGAGCTTTATGTGGAGTTTGTTGGACTTAACCATCTTTCCTGGATTACGAGCGTTGTACAGGACGGCGAAGAATTGCTGCAAGACCTCGTATCGGATAAAGCGTTTATTGCCAAGGTTGGCGAGTTCAAAATGTTCGATCCCGATTTGATCGACACGCTTAAATTACTGCCTAATGAGTACCTGTATTACTACTATAACCGGGAGCAAGCAGTTGAGAACATCATGAAGAGTGGCGATACCCGCGCCAAGTTCGTTGAAGCTAACAATGCAGAGATGCTGCGTGTGCTGGGAGAAATGGACATCGACGCTGATCCGGAAGCAGCACTGCAAACCTACCTGCGGTTCATGCACAAACGTGAGTCTTCATATATGGCTATCGAAACAAGCAAAGGCCCGATTGAGCAACCCGCAGAGGACGAGAAGCTGGAAATGCCGAACACACTCGGCTATGCCGGTGTCATGCTGGACTTCGCGAGAGCGATGAATCAAGGCATTGAGAAGCATATTGTGCTGAACATTCCAGCCGGCGACTATGTCGAAGGTTTTGAGAAAAATGATGTTCTGGAAATCACCTGCCGCATGACGGCCGAAGGCGCGGTTCCGGTTACACCGAAGAAACTGCCTGAGCATGCCTATCAACTGATGAAGAATGTGAAGTTATTCGAAAGATATACGGTAGAGGCTGTGTTGAACAAATCCAAAGATTCCGCAATCAAGGCACTGATGGTGCATCCGCTTGTCAATTCCTATTCCATGGCCAAAAGCTTGGTGAACGATTACCTTGAGGCTTACGCAGATATTCTCGGAGAATGGGAATAAGCCGGGCGTATAATAGGAGGCACTCGTATGAATAAAAAAGGGATTGGAATCAGTCTGAACGCTGAATTGGTGAATGGCGATTTAGAGGCGCTGGAACGCCACTTGGGGTATATCGCAAATGCCGGATGCGATTACGCAGAGCTCATCTTGCATGGACTTGACGTAGTGATCGGGGGCCGTGTTCACCAGAAACGGCTGGAGAGAGTGCGTCAGGTGTTGGATAAATACGAGCTCGGATATACGATGCATTTACCCTATGAATTGAATTTACTGTCGTGCAGCAAAGGCGATGATTACGAAAGGGTCTTCGAAGCAGGGATTGAGTTGTCAGCTGCGATTGGCGCGGACACCATCGTGTATCATAGCTCCTATGCGGAGTTGACGGATCATAATCTTATGCAGCATTATTTTCCGACGTATGGCCGACTGCCAAGGGAAGAGCTATTTCAGATCTTGCTTGAAGAGGATGCTACGAAGCTGCGTAGATTGGGGAGTATCGCCAAGGACGCTGGCATTACGATTGGAGTAGAGAACAACATCTGGTACGATATTAAGAATGATTACACCTACGGCATGAATCCGCAGACGTTGGTGGAGCATGTTCGCTACGTCGGACTGGACAATGTAGGTATTACGCTAGATGTTGGACATTGTTATCTGACTTCCATTGCTTACGGCTATGATTTCAAAAAAGCCATTGAGGCCGCGCTGCCTTATGTGAAGCACCTGCATGTACATGATAACTTCGGGGAGCTGTACGATGCCAAGGCATTCATGAGCAATCTTCCTTATGGATATGGTGATTTGCATTTGCCTGTGGGCTGGGGCGATATCCCTTATGAGGAAGTTTTCCAGTGGATAGAACCGTATCAAGGTATTGTAAATATGGAGATTGAATTCCGGCTGTATCCTCATTTTCAGGAAGCTGTCGAAGACATGAGGAATCTTTTGGCCAAATAAGTGTATATATGTGCAGATACATTTATTATCGAATGAACAAAGGTCCGCGATTTCGCGGACTTTTGTTTTTTTGGACGATAGAATTTATTTTTTGTGATAAGGCCCTAATTGTTGTTGTGAAAAAATATGGATGGAGTTTTTGTTTTCTAGCCACGTATTTCCTTTCACTATTAAAATATAGACAGCTACGGCAAAATAAATCGCGCTCCAAATCCAGTCTGTTACGGTTATTAAATGATGCGCATACACGTAGTTGATATACCAGATTCCAATTGGCAAATGTACAAAGATCGCGGTGAATACGCCTGGATGGTATATCCTTTTTGCTTTTATATTTGCGACGATACCATGGAATATGATCTGGAAAAAACCCATCAAAACAGGTGCCATCCCCAGCCATATGACCGATGGGAACAATAGAGGGAGCAGGTAAAACACATAGGCGATGACCACATTAATTATCATAGCGGACTGTTTATTTAAAGGGTATCTCTCAGGGGCGTCACTCTTAAACAGAACCGTGTTGAATATGCCTGGAAAGTAACCTGGCCAACGATATTCCTCAAACTGATGCAGAAGGATCGCCACGAAACTCAACCACAAAATGCTGTTAATCCGCGGAATCGTGTCCCAATTCATTGCAACATAAATACATACAACAATTCCAATGATAAGCCCTAAATCCTGCCAATACTTTTTCAAGAATTTCATTTGAATCACCCCAATCCAAGGTTTTTAGTGAAAGTATCTGTCAAAGAGCAAATCAATTTGTTCCTCTATCGGTGCAATCTTCACGGAAGCGCCTGTTTCCAGAATAGGACTCATAAGTGCCGGAAGAAAAAGTGCCCCGAAGATCTGTGTCGTCATTGTCATTAGGCGTTCTGGTTGCTGTTCGTTAGTTAACTCTCGCAGGGTACTTTGAACCTTGGGGAATCCTAATAAGTTGAGAAATGATCCATATTCATGCTGGGATGAGAAAACGGTCTTGCCCATTAAGATGATTCTAGAGAGCAACTCGGGATATTGACGGATGACTTGCAAATAATCAAGTAAGAATTGCCTCAATCTAGCTCGTGCTGGGAGGGAAGAATCATCAAGGATATCAAAGGTATGCTGAAAGCTATTCAAAATCAACTTCACGGACTCGTTAATCAAGTTATCTTTGGACCCAAAGTAATAGTTCACTAAAGCGACATTTGTGTTTGAGGCTTCTGCAATTTTTTTGATGGTGATACTTTCAAAGCCTTCTTGTTTGGTTAACTCCAGTGTTGCGCGCATAATCTTCTCTTTTGTTTCCAGTTTTTTGTCTGTTTCCATCGTGTAACCTCCAAAGTATGCTTCTTTAATTAAACGATTCGCACTAATTTAAATGATGATTTAAATACAAATTTAAATGTCATTTAAATTTAGGTTTGAATTCAGTATAGCAATTATTTTCCTGATTGCAACCTTGATTTTGACAGTGGGCTCCCGGAATGAGAAAATGTTATTTCATAGAACTATAAAACAATAGTCAGAGCAAAGGTGGCAACAGCAACTTGCAGCAGCCAAAACGAGTGTTATACCGTTTAATTCTTTATTAGTTCTAAAGGTTGATTGCCGATTTCAAAAACACTGTTAAACAGCATTTTTCTTTTTTGTATAATCTTTTCCTACAGGAATGCCGATATAGATTTGAGTCTTAAGGACTATTTTGTATTTCGATTTTATTCAAAGGAAGTGGCAATGAAGTGTTTAAAAAGAAGTGGCTTATCACCCCGCTGGTTGCGGCTACACTGATGTTCAGTCCATCCGCATTCGCAGCAAATACGTTTCCCGATGTGGACGGGACAAAATATGAATGGGCTGCCGAATCGATTCGTTCGATGGTCGACAAGGGCGTTGTCAACGGTTATGCAGATGGAACCTTCAAGCCAGGCAAAACCATAACGAAAGCAGAGTTTGTACATATGTTTCACAAGCTTTTTCCAGAAATCAATTATTCCTCCGGCAAATCTTCAGATTTTGTGGATGCGCGTAAACACTGGGCCAATAAAGATTTTGCAGCAATATTCAACGGGGACTATATATGGCCGTACACTGAAAGTCTAGCGGGCAAATATCCTGACTATCAATTCTATGTCAAGCCGGACAAACCGTTGACCCGCTGGGATGTAATGATGATTTCTTCGATCCGGACGGATTATACCGAGCAGACGCTCCATCCGGAGATTGAGGAAGTGATCACCGCAGCTTCGCAGTTCAAGGATATTAAAGTTCGTCAGGCAAATTACAATGACAATTTCTCAGCCTACTATCCGGTACTGTACATCGACAAGACCGGAGAAGAATTCTACTATGACGGTGATTTTCAGGATCTAAAGGCTGAGGCTTTCTACACTCTGACCCAAATGGGCGTTCTTACGGCTAATCAAGGATACCTTTTCCCAAAATCGCTAGTCACACGGGCTGAAGCGGTTACCATCCTACAGCGTTTGTACGAAGCCACAACTCAGTGACCTGTAAGAGAATGTGATACCAGGTCTTCAATAACCTACTTTTCTATGCGCTCTGAGTCCGCGAAATCGCGGGCTCTTATTTTATAAGCGAAGGATTTATGCCCAGATGACTATCTCATCCAGCGCTTTGCGCTTCTTGCCATATCAAGGAGCCTCTCCGCGATAACCGAAAGCTGACAAGTGGGGAGGACAGCATTACGAAGCCATTAAGAGCACTGGTCAGCATTCATAATAATTGCATGGTTTAGCTTGCTAAAAATTTAAGGCGGCTTTCCCTTTCGTTAATAACCTTCCGTTATGTCAATTTGCCGGCGACTTCTACGAATAACGATTCGAAGTAGTAGTCAATGACCAGTTACAGATGCTATTATGGATGCTATGAACCATCTCGTGAAATACGCACTTTAAAGTATAGTAGGTACTTGAAAAGGCAGGGGTGGTGTTATCTTGAAGAAATATTGCAACGGTATGGAGGTCTCTTTGGAAGTGGCCACTTGGACATAGTCTATAGAGGCAGAGCTACCTACTTGGAAAAGTATTAGCAACGTTCTATCCATGCATAATTACAAAATAATCTTGGAGGCTTAGCAATGAATCAGCGTTTTCGGTTAACCAGATCGATGCAAGAAAATAATGTGGAGCAAACCATCTCCTTGGAAGAGTGCAAGGACTACTTCTCCTCTCAACCTGACTTTACATACTCACAGGTTCTTATTGTTAAAGGACCAGAAAGTACCATGTCTATAGATGGTGATTTTTTCAAATGGAAGGTGATGGACGTGGAAATTCCCTTCCGTCTTTACATGGGCGATTTATACGTAGCTATTTCACACGAAGCAATTGTTCCCAAAATGATTGAGATTGCAACGGATCTGCGTGCAGATATAGTTGAAGGGTAATCTAAGAGAGTCCCCCGTGTATCGAATCTCAATAGAAGGGCGATGCGAGGAGAAGCAATTCAAGTTCGTTCCAATCGATTGGGTAGAGCTTGATGTTTGGCTGGATTTTGATCCTTTTAAAGACTTAGAGTCGTCCCAACTAGAGATATTAGAAGATCAGTCAGAGCAATGGTGGCAACAACAGCTTGCAGCAGCCAGAACGAGTGTTATACCATTTAATTCGTTGGAATTCGATCATGTAACGAAGCAGAAATATCAATGGTTAGAGACAATCAATCCCGAATCACATGCTGTTCGCTGGGTATGCAGACACCATATTATGATTCAACGCATTAAAAACGCAATCAACGATAATCCAGACGCACGAATCCTATGTATTGTAGGTGCTGACCATAACCATGCGCTGTACGAGGGATTGATTGCACAAGAGAATGTTCAACTTATCTATCCGCTAAAATAATATCAATTAATTGTGGGGATGATGCAGATGGGAGAGCCGCAAGTATACGTCCGTTTCCCGGAAGAAGCGGATGCCGCAGAATTGGCAGCATTGTACAAGCGTAATCGGGAGTTTTTTGAGGAGTTTTCGCCAAGCATTCCAGAGGAGTTCTATACAGAGGAATATCAGCTTGAGAAGATTATTAAGACTAAGGCCGATAGAGACGAGGACCAGCGATATGACTTCTTGGTATGCCACAGGGAGGACAATCGTATTATTGGTAGCGTAGGGCTGACCTTTGTGTTGCGTAGCTCGCTTCAAAGCTGCATGATCGGATACAACCTGGACCGGGATTATAACGGCAAAGGCTATATGACCGAGGCTGTGAAGCAGGTGGTACGCTATGCATTCGAAGAGCTGAAGTTCCACCGGATCACAGGGGAAGCCTCTCCCCGGAATCCTGGGTCTATACGTGTACTTGAGAATGCCGGGTTTCATACAGAAGGCATCTCCCGAAGCAATGTGAAGATCAACGGAGTGTGGGAAGATCATCAGGTTCTGGCCATCATCAATCCTGCAGATTGAATCTAGTCTAACATTTAAATCCATATAACGTAAAAAGGGTCGATATTTCTGACAACAGAAACATCGGCCTTTTTTTTGCCGTGTACACCTATTTATAAGTAAAGTGCCCTGTTACCAGAGCAAGTTGCCGCTGATAGCAGGGAGGCCAGGGATCATTATTTAAACGGTTCGACACCAATCGTAGTACCTGTATCACCGGGGTCCTTCATTTTAATATTCGTAATATACCAACCTTCATAGCCCTGGGATGTCATTTTCTGTACAGTGACAATCGCAGATCCAGTGCCTTTCCAATTGGAAGAGCGGAGACCATAGTCGAATGAGAACTGAGTCGTTGTCTTATTCAGAGATTTTGTTTTAAGCTTATCAATCTCAGTCATGTGTGGGCTCGAACCGCCTGTTGTCCAGTAATAATACTCGAATTCTTGCTTCGTTTTGGTACGTAGTTCAGGGGAGAAAACAGCATATTGCAATGCGCCATTGCGAGTCTGAATGCCTTTGACCCATGTATTTAAAGCTTCTTTGGCCGTAGTGGGAACCAGCCCTGCTTCCAAACGCCCGATCTGAACTGCTTGTTGAGCGGAGTCCGGTAGCGTCACTTGAACTTCATTCTTATCGGCATCATAAACTGCTTTTCCTTTAAATTTTTCGGCAAGTAGATCGATTGGAGCTAGTACTTTACCGTCTTTGACTTGAAGGTCCAGTTTGCTTGTATCAAATTCTTGGCCATTGATAATCAGATTCAATTTTGATCCTGCATAAGCGGAGCCTATAGCAATCAATACTCCGAGGCCGGTACACAGCACAATTTTCGACAGGGATTTCATTAGCACTTCACCTCTTCTTGATATATACAGAAATAGACGATTATTACTGGGAAAAGTTTCATATAAAGTTTTTATGCTCTACTCACTAACCTCACTTGTTTTCTCTTTATATTGATTAATCAAGTGATAGATATCCATTTTCCATATCTTATCTTCTTTTTGTAGACCTAATGCCAAGGAATTTGTCATTATTCCAACCCCCGCTGTAATAATTACGGTGACTTTATTCTCCTCTGCGGTATTTTCTTCAATTTTCAGGGATTCATAATACCGGTAATGAACTGCTATTTCTGAATCATAATTCGATGCATATTTAAAATATTCATTGCGGAACGTCTCCTGATCTGGTAATAGACCCGCATTATAAGTGATCGCATAGATCAAATCAGGATCGCCAACGGAGAGGGAGTATAGATAAACGAGTACCATGTCCTCTGGGGTGAAATCGTAAAGATAATGAAAATTCTTCTCTTCGGCTATAAATTTCACGAATGATTCCTGTTTCGCCAATGACAACTGTCTTAGATAAGAGAACCTTTTATCGTTCCCATCATTGATGCTTTCAATGCTGCCGTTAGTATTAGATAGCCGCTCGTCAAAGTGAGCTTCTGATGTTGGGGAATTTTTCTCGGTCGTTGCCGGCTCACTCTTTGTATAATCACAACCTACTAGAGATATTAAAATAATCATTGTCAATATGAGTTTTCTCATTTTACAGTCCCCTTTTGAAACCCGTTGTTCTAACTAACGAATGGAGTTACCAACATATTTTTCTATTTGACGTTGTGTTGTTATGTTCCTTGCTGTTGATCACTTACTTAATTTATAGCCTGGGCCCAAGCAAAACCCAACTGGAAAATGAATAGGTTAAAACCTTCAGCGAACTTTCAGTTGGCATTAAGGGTGTCTTCATATTAGAGCCTTATGATACGGATGTAACCCCACAAAAAAACAACCGCAGGAGGATCTGAACATGAAGAAGAGACTGATCGCAGCAAGTGTATTGGCACTATCAGTAACGTTAGGTGGTGGCACACTTCTAGCCGGAAATGTTCTGGCAGCCAGTACCGTTCAAACTACGCCGAATCCAACATCAGCAACGAAAAGTCCGGTTAATGGAACGTTGAAAGGTAAAGGCTTTGGATGGGGCGGCGAACGTGGCGCACATGCTAGAATGGACAATGCAGCGATTGCCACACTTCTTGGCGTAACAGAAAAGGATCTGAAGACGGCAGAACAAGCAGGGAAATCACTTGCAGTAATTGCTGGCGAGAAGGGCGTAGCAGTGCAAACAGTGGTTGACCTCGTGACCAAGCAACTAACAACGAATCTGGACAAGCAACTAACGGACGGTAAAATTACACAAGCAGAATATGATAAGCAAAAAGACAAATTGGCTACAAAAGCGGGCGAGATTGTTAATCGAACATTTACCGGCAAAGGAGAACACGGGAATCGCGTGAAGCTGGACAATGCAGCGATTGCCACACTTCTCGGGGTAACAGAAACTGATCTGAAGACGGCAGAACAGGCAGGGAAATCACTTGCAGTAATTGCTGGCGAGAAGGGCGTAGCAGTGCAAACAGTGGTTGACCTCGTGAGCAAGCAATTGATAACGAATCTGGACAAGCAACTAACAGACGATAAAATTACACAAGCCGAATATGATAAGCAAAAATCGAATTTGGCTACAAAAGCGGGTGAGATTGTAAACCGGACCTTTGTGAATCGAGGCGGTCACGGCAAATTTGATCGTAATCAAGGGTGAACACTCGTTTTTAGCTGCCGAAATAAACTAAGGAACTGATGAGCATTGTTATCGAAAGAAAATGCACACTTTATTAGATTGAGTAAACCGTATTTGTACTGACACAAGCTCTTGGCCTAGCGGATGCCAGAGTATTTAGTGAACAACGCAGATTATCTATGCAGAGCAGTTGATCACGTGAAAATATTAGATGTAATCGGATATGATCATGCAATAAAAGAAGGAGCAGCTTGCCCACGGCATCTGCTTCTTCTTTTGTATGCTAACACACAGCGTACGGTACGCTTAGTGTTAGATATCAATTGCAATTGCAAAGCATGGGAGAGGGCCATGTGATAGAATAAGGGTTAAGTATTACACTAGTGGACAGATTATAGTCGATAGGGAATGGGCTTGAGGACACCTCTAACGACATTTAGGAGGAGGTTAACATGGAAGTTTTTGCAGAATATTTAGCGAGTATTGATAACCCGGAGCATCGGGCCCGAACGGAAGAAGTGTTGAATTGGGTGAACCAAACATTTCCGAATTTAGTGCCAAAAGTGGCTTGGAAGCAACCGATGTTTACCGATCACGACACGTATATTATAGGCTTTAGCGTATCCAAACAACATTTGGCTGTGGCTCCTGAAATTGCAGGGATTACTCACTTTTCTGCTGACATTGCGCAGGCAGGCTATGATCACACCAAGCAGTTAGTACGTATCAAGTGGGAACATCCGGTAGACTACTCATTACTTGAGCGAATGATACGCTTCAATATTTTGGATAAGGCGAAATGCACAACATTTTGGCGGAAATAGAATAATTAAGATTGACCCTTAAAGGCTGCGTAAATCGCGGCTTTTTTTATTTTTATACTTATAAGCAGGAACAGGAACTCTCTATAGGAGGATGTGTAATTCGAGTGTTTCTACTTGACAGTGGATAAAAGATGCTTTATATTTAATCACGTGGTTAATTAACCAATTGGTTAAACATATTGAGACCTCAAAAGGCTAAATAATAGCCGATTAGTCTCAATGAAAAAAGATTGGAGGCATTGTCGTAACTATTTTTCCAGGAGTAAACACAAATTAATTGAAGGCAGGTTATTTAATTATGGCGACAGTATTGTATATCACAGCAAACCCGAACGTTCTGGAAGCATCTTATAGCTTAACTGTAGGAGAAGAATTCGTAGAGGCTTATCGCTCCGCCAATCCGACCGATGAGGTTATTCGTCTGGATCTATTTAAATCGGATATTCCGCAACTGGATGCTGATGTTTTTAGTGGCTGGGGTAAGCTGGGAGCGGGAACTGCCTTTGCAGAATTGACCGATGCTGAAAAAGCGAAAGTAAGTCGTCTTGGGCAATTGGTGGATCAATTTGTGGCTGCCGATAAATATGTTTTTGTAAATCCGATCTGGAACTTTTCTATTCCACCTGTTTTGAAAGCATATATTGATGCGATCTGTGTTGCCGGCAAGACGTTCCGCTATACCGATAAAGGTCCGATTGGCCTGCTGACGGATAAAAAAGCTGTTCACATCCAAGCTAGCGGAAGCGTATTGTCCCCAGGCTCAGTGTATGCGGATTCTGAAATGGGTCACCGTTACTTGGACTCCATTATGAAGTTCATTGGCGTTCCTAGCTTTGAAGGCATCTTTGTGGAAGGCATGGCGAAGTCTCCCGATCAAGCGCCAGCGATTAAAGAAAAAGCGATCCAACAAGCGCGCGAGATCGCAACCAGCTTCTAATCAGTCAATCAGCCTTTGCACAACCGAGCCGAGCGAGTTTCAGGTCTCTAATCCTGAACCGTTCGGCTTTTTTTTCGTGCTACCACTCTGTTTACCTGATTGGAGTTTTACAAATGTCACTTCTTGACAATAGCTAGAAATCCGAATAGACTTAAACACATGGTTAAATATGATGATGAACTATTGGATAATGTGTTCCACGTACTCTCTGATCCGACGAGAAGAGAAATTCTAAGACGTCTGGGTGTTGGAGAGATGACCGTTATGAATTTGGCGAAACCTTTTGAAATGTCATTGCCAGCTATCTCTAAGCATTTAAGGGTATTAGAAAAGGCTGGTTTAGTTTCGATTCGGAAGGAAGGAACTTATCGATATTATTATTTGAATCCAAAGACTGTGGATAAAGCGCACGAGTGGTTAATGGAACTCAGAAACTTCTGGACTCCCCAATTATCTAACCTGGAGCTTTTTTTGGACAATCAATCAAAAGAAGACTGACGGAGGCACTCTTAATGATAACAATGCTGAATGGAAAATACGTGCTTACGCTTCAACATGTTTATAATGCCAGTAAGGAAAGAGTGTTCCTGGCTTGGACGAAGAAAGAACAGTTAGAGCAGTGGTGGGGGCTGGTAGGTTTTACGACAACCATTGAACAAATGGACGTTACTGTGGGTGGGAAATACCGTTTTCATATGCAAGCTCCGAATGGTGGTATGGTTTTCACTTTAGAAGGCCGGTATGTCGAGATCGTTCAGAATGAGAAGCTGGCGTTTACTTGGAAATGGATGAATGAAGGAGACGAAGCAGAGGAAACGCTGGTTACCATTGATTTTGTTGAAAAGGACAATACAACGGAGCTTGCGATTACACATTCTGCATTCTCCAAGATGAATGTTGTGAAAAGACATAATAATAACTGGAACAACGCTTTAGAAAATGGACTCTTAAATTATGTCAACTAAAGCCAGGTTGGACGACAAGTGCGTAGAGCACTAAGAATCCTGGTAAAATGCCGATTCAGTTTCGAGAGAAGCCCTCGTTTTTAATAACGGGGCTTCTTTTTATTTTTAATACTGAGATAATGTTTCACATTTATATTTACATACGGAAGACAACAACATGAATTCCTTCCCTGGCTTGAAGGAGGTTACTGCCATCTTTCCTATGCGTACCCGGCGGAGTTTGTCGCTTCGTCAAAAAATTAATATCACCAACATACTTATTGTTTCCCTGGCGTTGGTCTTCTTCACGGTCAACATCTACCGGGTTGTATTTAATCAGACGCTAGAGAGAACGGCTGCTAATTCGCAACAAGAAGTCAACTTGATGGCGAAATCGCTGGGCACCGCACTTCTCTCTGTGCAGAATTTCCCCAAGCTTGCGCTGATCAATCAGGCTACTCAAAACGTACTTGGAAGCGGGTTGGATTTCTTGATTTTCTTAGAAAATGGTTTATAATGGAATAAAATATGTGATCGGTGGGATAAATACAGTGATGATGATGACGGTGTTCTTGACAGAAGTAAAAGGGTGATTTCAACCTAATAACGTATGAGCAAGACTGAAGCACTCTTTATTATTATGAAGGGTTCGTTTTCCGATGTCTTAGTTCATACACTCTGTTATGAATTCTCATCATTATCATCGCTTTCGTACTCTATGCTATATGGACAATTATGTCCTATTTAGCATTCGTGCGATTTAAAAGCTGTGGGATGAACGTTAGTTCACTCTGCGGCTTTTTGTGTTTTTCCAAAAGAATATGAAGTAAGGGAGAGGTTCAGAGATGGCTCATAGTAAACCGGAAGTCTCGATGGAAGAAGTGCAAAACTTGATTAAAGCTCACTTGGGGAAATCTGCTGAGGGTATACAGGCAATCGAAGGTGGTAATCTAAGCAGCGTTTTCTCATTTGCGATCGACCAAAGTGAATACGTTATTCGCTTTAGCGCGGACCAAGATGCTTTTGTAACAGAAGAGTATGTAGCGAATTTACTTACATCTAATCATGTGCTGTTCCCACAGACATTAGGATCAGGCAAAGAGGGGACATTGAAATTTTGTATATCAGAAAAGATAGCGGGGAAGCCACTAGCTGAGTATGACGTGGATCAAAGATGCAAGCTACTCCCGGATCTGATCCATCAAATTACAAGGATGAACCAGGTGTCTTTGACAAGTAAACAGGGCTTCGGGTATCTGAGACCAGATGGCTCTGGAAGCCATGAGAACTGGGAGGATGTTGTTACAGCAGTTTATGCAGAGGATCAAACAGGAACCTTTTGGGAGAATTGGTATGCGTTATTTGATACAAGTTGTCTTGAACGTGATGTCTTTAACGAATGTTATGCCCGGCTACTTGATTACAGCAAATATAACGCTCCGCATCGCTACTTCGTTCATGGCGATTGTCATGAATGGAATATCCTTTCCGATGGCTGCAAGATCACGGGGATTATTGACGGCAACTTTATGTATGGAGATTTTCTGATTGATGTTGCTACAATTGAGCATATCGTTCCTAACAGAGATTTAGCCGTTGATTTTGGGAGTTATTATGAGGAAATGGGAGTGCCGATTCCTGATTTTACTAACCGATTGATTGGTGCACGATATTTTAAAGGCTTAGACGGATTACGATTCTTTGCAAAAATGGGCTGGGATCATGCGTATATTGAACTGCGAGACAGCCTGTTGTCTTTGGCTAAATGATAGAGCTATATATCCTATATCACGAAGGGATGCAGTGAAGATGAGGTTTAAATATCAAAACTGCACGCTATGTATAAGCTAGGTAAGCTTGGATAGAAAATGCTTAGAACTATTTATTACCAAGCGATGGATCAAAAAAATAGTAAAATATCACTATTGGATCTCTAAGTATTAATAATAAATGGTGGTGTTTGGCATGCGGGAAATAGAAGTAAGGACATTTGCTAAAGAGGATATGCAGGGGTTAGGTGAGTTGTATCATGCCGTTACCGCTAATAATGACTCCGTTTTTTGGTGGGTTGGAGAAGAAGAGAATTGGCCGAACGTATTCGTAGCGATTGAGAATAAACGTATTATTGGCAAAGGACAAGTTAGTGTTATTTCCACGGTTCCGCCGGGCAGCCCGGAGGAGCGGTCGCACTATATTTATTTCAATTTGAAGGTACTTCCACTGAGAGAAGACGACTATCCACTTTATGATCTCCTGTATGAATGTTTGTTAAATAGGGCGTACGAATTAAAGGAAACACTTCCTGGTTCGAATCGGACTATTGTTGGAATTGGGAATCAATCCACTGAAGGGTATAACAATAACTATTTCATCTCGAAAGGTTTTATCTATGCGAAGAGTCTGTACACAATGCGAAGAGACTTATGCGAGAAGATTGAGGAGACCATTCTTATTGAACCTTATCGATACTTGGGAGGAGCATTGGACTCAGAGGAACGAATCGAAGAATACTTAGCGGTTGACTTGGAAATTTGGCCGGATGCCCCGATTGGACATAAGCAGTTGAGCGATAAACAGAAGAATTCTTCGTGGACTATTTTTATTGTCAGGGAAAATGAAACCTTAGTAGGGAGCATTATGGCTTGGATTGATGAAGATGGGGATGGGGATGGAATTATTGAAGATCTATTTGTAAGAAATTCTTATCGAAAACAAGGCATTGCAAAGTATTTGCTATCTCAGGCATTAACTTATCTCAAACACCACGGCTGTACGTCCGCAGAACTTCAAGTCGAAACAGCCAATAGTTCCGCGCTATCTTTATATCACTCCGCTGGCTTCAAAGAAGTATCGGAAGAAGTTCGTTATCATCGAGAGCTCTAAAGCGTTAAACAAGGAGGAGAAGTACATTGCCTTATGTTAAGGTTTATGACTTGGAATTGTTTTACGAAAAAATGGGTAACGGGGATAATATCATTTTTTTGCACAGTGGCTACTCACGCGGTATACTGGCTTTCGCTGGCCAAATGTTAGATTTTCAAAAGAAATATACCTGTTATTTCCCAGATTTCAGGGGGCATGGAAGAACAAGATGCGAAAGCCTCGAATGGTCTACACCTCAAATTGTAGATGACATCTTACAATTCATGACTCAATTAGATATTCCAAAAGCTCATTTCATTGGATATAGCTTGGGAGGGAATGTTGGGCTTTACCTCGCGGTAAATCATCCTGAAAGAGTTATTAGCCTCACTACAATAGGTACTAGTGGCTTTTGTGACCCTAGTGGTGTTGAAGAATTTGAGCCTGAATGGATCATCGAAAGAGGATTACACGATACGATCAATCAAATGATCGAAAGACATGAAGAAGCACATAAAGGGAATTGGGAAGAATTTATGAGGCAATCGTCGCAAGATTGGCGATTGTATCCTCAACTTACAGAAGACCAACTTAGGAGCATTGAATGTCCATCGCTATTTATTACTGGCGAGCATGATCAATATGTGGGTGAGGAGAGAGTCAAACATCTAGCTTCACTTGTCAAAGGATCACATTATCTAGTTGTCCCTAACGGAAGTCATAGGCCGCATATGGTCAGAGAAAACCCTGCTTTAGTAAATGATACGATACTTCAGTTCTTGAGGTAAAACAAACCCCCAGCCAATTGGCTGGGGGTTCTTTATTAATTTTCGGTTGAAAGTTTGCCAGAAGATTCATTATCATCCCTGCCAACCATGAATGTCATAATAAGCGCTAATGCGACCAATATTACTCCCAGCCACATAGAGCTAGTTAAATTAATAGCATTGACAGCAACGCCGCCTATAAGTGAACCAACGCTAATTGATAATTGAAATACTCCCGTAAAGATAGCTTGCGCAGCTTCTGGTGCATTCCGGATAGAGGAGAAGATCCATAGTTGGGCACCTAAAGGAGCCATTCCCCAAGCGAATGCCCATGTAATTAAAGCAATCGTTACGATAATCGAGCTATGTCCTAAGAGTGAGATAGCGGCAAGAGATACCAGATAAATAAATGCTGTCATTGCATTCATGCGCTGAAGTCCTATTTTAGAAATGAATCCGCCAATAAAATTACCCAAGCAAACAACAATACCATATATAAGCATCAAAACGCCTAATACATTTGAACTGGTGCCCGTCACTTGCTGCAGATATGGAGTTACATACGTATACGCTGCGTATTGGCCTCCGACGAGGAATACAACTATGGCAAAAATCATTCTTATTTTATTAAAACGAAACAGCTCCACGTAATCATTAACGCGAACGCCTTGTTTCATTGGGATTTTTGGCAGTAGAATGAGTTGGATGATAAAAGTAACGACCGCAAAAACACTGGCCGCTGTAAATGCGGCTCGCCAATCAAAATGCGAAGCAATGAATGTACCCGTAGGCACACTGACCACCGTTCCAATCGAAATTCCGCCTAGAACGATGGAAGATGCCCGTGCGATCTTATCTTGGGGGACTAGTCGGACAGCGCTCGCTATAGCGATTGCCCAAAAACCTCCTACTCCGAGTCCAAGAATAATCCGTGCAATGATGAACACTCCAAAACTAGGGGCAAATACCGAGAGTACACTGGACACAATAAGCATGAACGTCAATACGAGCAACACAATTCGTCGATCTAATTGTCCAATAACTATGGTAGTAAGCGGGGCTGCAACAGCTCCTAAAAGGGCGGTAGAAGTCACTGCAAGTCCGGCGGTACCTTCTAACACACCAAAGCTTCTACAAATATCAGGAAGCAGGCCTACAGGTAAAAACTCCGTAATGACAAGCGCTATAGCGCCTAATGCTATCGCAAAAACACTAAGCCATGGATTTCGCATGGTTTGGTTTGTATAATTGCCTTTCAATTAAATCAACTCCTCATCCTAAAGGACGGCACTTTCGTACCGCCCGATCAACATATTCTCTAAATCAGCGGACCCAGGAATTTTGAAATTCCGTCTTGAATCTAAGACATTACCAAGGCAGCGTATTTTCCAAAAAGAAGAAGGAACCGGTTGGGCCATCCGCAGGCAGTGTTGCCGCCAAAATGCTTGTCCGGCTACCTTCCACCTCATCAATATCCGCAGCACCTCCGCCAAGTCGAGTGCGAACCCAACCAGGGTGAATGGAGTTAACTTTAATCGGAGTTCCCTCAAGTTCTGCAGCCAAATGGATTGTGAAGGCGTTTAATGCTGCTTTGGAAGCGTTATAAGCAAAAGTTTTCGCTGAATATATAGGTGAGTTCGGATCTGCCTGGAGGGAGAGTGACCCCAGAATGCTGGAAAGATTGACGATACGTCCAGCATCAGATTTACGAATCAGCGGTAAGAGAAGCTGCGTTAAATCAACTTGAGCAAAGAAGTTGGCGTTAAAAGTGTCATGTAATACCTTTAATGGCAGGGTACTTGTTCGGTTGATAACTTCAACGGACACATTTTCTTGATCCAGCAAAACACCAGCATTGTTGATCAAGATATCCAGCTTTCCGAAATTCTCATTGAAGTAATCATAAGCAGCCACATTATCTTCATGCAGATTGACATCTATTTTAATACTTTCTACGTTGAATCCCTCTTGTTTAAATTGTTGAGCGACTTCAATACCTTTTTGTGCATCGCGCGCACCGATCACTACCACAGCTCCTAAGTGAGCCAGACCACGTACAGTTTCCAATCCAATACCACGAGTTCCGCCAGTTACAAAGGCTACTTTACCAGTTAAATTCTGTGTTGTTGTCATTTCTAAATCGTCTCCTTTTAATTGAAAAAAATGTGGGTGGGGTGAGATGTCAGGAACGAGAAAAGTTTATGGGAATGATCATTCTCATTAAGGGCAAAAAAAATTCAATACTCTAAATACCTCAAAGATAGGGCGGCTAAACGATGAAGCTTATCCTTACTTGTCGATGTACGTCTCATTACTCTGAATCCCAATAGCGTATTATGCAAAGATTCTCCAAGTTCTTTGGCATCATAATCAGATGTGAATTCCTTGTTATGCTGACCCCACCGAATAATAGATGTGAGTAGCTGTTCTTGTTTTTCAAATCCTTCAATGGTCTTGGCATCGGCATCAGCATCATGCATCGCTAATTCCACTGCTGCATTTACAAATAGACAACCCGTAGGAACATCATCAATGTTATCAATCGTATACTTGAAAATGAAATGTAACGCTTGAGTAGCTGTTTCAGATTGTTCAATTCCTTCTTGAAGAGTGCTATCCGTTATTTCTCCGTAATGATCCAAGACCTTAAGAAACAATGTATGCTTATCCTTGAAGGTATCATATAGGCTTCTTCTATGAACTCTCATATGCGCTACAAGATCAGACATGGATGTTTTTTCATAACCTTGTTCCCAGAAGAGTTGCATGGCCTTATGAAGAACTGCATTCTCGTCATATTCTTTGCTTCTTGTCATTCATGATCACCTCCCGAAGACATCTTATCATTATGGGAACGATCAGTAAAGAATAATTTTAAAATATACTTTTTGCTAGCCAGATGGATACGGTTCTTAAGCTCCTTGAGTACAACAAAACCCCAGCCAATTGGCTGGGGCTCTCTATCCATTAACTTTAATACTAACTTCTCCGCTTGAAAGATACTCCTCATCGCCATTCTCATACCTGACTTTGAGCCGACAATTGTCATCAATATCAATGGCTGTTGCCTGGCATTGTTTGTTTTCTTTCAGTACAGTTACGGCTTTGCCGAGGAAAAATATACGTTTTTTATACTCAGGCAGAAATAGCCTGTCCGTCAAACGTGTATAGAAAACCATGAAATTATTGAGTATCTCTGCCGCTAGTCGGTTACGAAGATCTCCGCTGTTCTTGTCATCCGAAAATACAGATGTAGCGATATCTGTAATCTCTTCAGGGAATCCATGAGAGGGCAGTGATACATTAATTCCAATGCCGAGCACAGCATAGTCAAGCCAGCCACTTTCCACTGAAAGAGCGGCTTCAGTAAGGATTCCGCAGACCTTTTTACCATCCATGAATACATCGTTAACCCATTTTATCTGCGTGTCCTTATGGGCTACACTCTCGATGGCCATCGAAACAGCTACTGCGGCGGAGGTCGTGAGAAGAAAAGAATCTTGCGCTGAGATCTTCGGACGTAGAAGGATGCTCATATAGATCCCCGTTCCTGAGGGAGAAAAGAACTGCCGGCTTTTTCTGCCGCGTCCGGCTGTCTGCTCCTCCGAAAGGATCACTATGCCCTCAGCCGCTCCGTTCAAGGCAAGTTTTTTAACGGATTCATTTGTTGACGGTACTGTTTTGAGGACTTCAATATGTAGATTGTTACACTCCATATTTAAATAATTCGAAATTGCAACAGCGGATAGAATATCCGTATTAGGTGATAGAGAGTACCCTTTATTTGTTACAGCCGTTATGGAGTAACCTTCGTTCTGCAGCGATTTGATCGACTTCCAAACAGCACTGCGTGTAACGGATAGCTGTCCAGCTATCTCCTCGCCGGAGATATATTCGCCTCTGTTGCCGTCGAGTAAAGCTAGAATACGTTCTTTTACCGTCATGGCAATAAACCTCCACTAATATATGCCTAACAACCTTATCCCTATATTTTAACATGCTTAGCTAGTCAATAACCAGCTACAAAAGTTAAGCACATGAATGATCTATTTAAGTGTTTGATTGTGAACCTACAATAAATTTAGGTTTACAATTGAAATTCACTCTATTATAATTCAGCGTATGGAACAGCTCGTTAGCTTAATCAAATACATTTCACGTTCCCAATGGAGGTCTATTTCTTGAAAACAAAAGAACTTGTCTATGCGGCATTATTCGCCGCTCTAATCGCAGTGCTGGGTATGATCCCGCCTATACCACTCGGGTTCATACCCGTTCCAATCACTGCTCAGACACTCGGTGTCATGTTGGCTGGATGTTTTCTGGGTAGAAAAACCGGCGGCCTAAGTCTTGTACTCTTCATCATTCTGGTGGCTATTGGTTTGCCTGTGTTAACAGGTGGGCACGGTGGTCTGGTGGCGTTGGTTGGACCGTCTGCAGGTTACATATTCAGCTGGCCGATTTCGGCCTTCCTGATCGGATGGGCTTCCGAGAAAATCTGGCTGCAGGTCAAAACATGGAAGCTGGTAGTCATCAATCTGATTTTTGGTGTAATAGTGGTGTATCTCATTGGTGCCCCTGTCATGGCTCTGATCACTAATACGTCCATTTGGGCCGCCTTAATAGGTTCGATAGCCTTTGTTCCAGGTGATATCATTAAAGCCGTCATTGCAGCCATCATTACGATGCAGCTTAGAGCGATTAGTCCTATTGAAGAAAAAGTACAAGCTTAGTATCATTGCTCCAATAGTCCTCATCAATATGATTACACTTTGGCGAAAGCCAAAGCCTTCCAGACTGGTTACTACCGAGCTGGAGGGCTTTTTCTCGGCTTCGAAGTAACGAAGGGAGCAACACAGATGCTTGTTTTTGATCAAGTTAATTATCATTACCGCCGAGAGCATCCCATCATTCAAGATGTGAGCTTCGAAGTTCAAGAAGGAGAATTTGTCGCCATCGTCGGAGGGAACGGAAGCGGGAAATCCACACTTGCCAAGTTGATGAACGGATTGCTACTGCCCAGAAAGGGACAAGTAAGACTTAATCAGTTGAATACCCTTCAGCATGTGGATTTGAAAAAGATTCGTGAGCAGGTTGGACTGGTCTTTCAGAATCCTGAAGATCAATTTATTACGACAACCGTACTAGATGAAGTCGTGTTCGGATTGGAGAACCTTCGCATCCCAAGAGAAGAAATGATGCCTAGGGTTGAAGGGGCCTTGCAAGCTGTCCGTATGGAAGAATACATGGACGCGATGCCGCATCAGCTGTCAGGAGGCGAGAAACAACGGGTTGCGATTGCGGCCATTCTGGCCATGCGTCCGTCTATCCTGGTATTCGATGAGGCTACTTCCATGCTGGATCCGCAGGAGAGGAAAGACATCCTTGAGGTGATGCGCACCCTTCATCAATCAGGGTTGACGATCATTCATATTACTCACCACATGGATGAGATTCTGTCAGCGGATCGGGTTCTGCTGCTAAGTAATCGGAGTATCCGTTTTGACGGTACTCCGTCAGCCTTATTCAACAGCGTGTCCCTGACTGACCAGTTGGTTCCTCCTTTTGCTGTAAGGCTGCATCAGACACTGGGATTAGATGTCCCCTTAGGTTCTGATTGGAAGGAGACGATCACCAACTTATGGTCTATGCATTAAAGGATGTAAGTGTAAGTATGAACGGCAGAGAGGTTCTACAATCGTTGAGTTGTACACTTCAGGAAGGAAAGTGGATCTCTGTTATTGGTCACAACGGGGCCGGTAAGTCCACTTTTGCCAAACTTATAAAAGGTCTGATCCCTTCATTCAGTGGTGAATATACGTTTAACCAACAGCCACTTCCGCGGGACAGTAAAGGGAATATGAGGGTGGTTCCACAGATTGGCTATGTGTTTCAGAATCCGGAACAGCAAATCTTTGAAACGACTGTTTATAAAGAGCTGGCTTTTGCTCAGAAAATAAAAAAAGCTCACACTGGGGATACGAAGGCTGAAATCGAATCTGTGATGCATCAAATGGGGCTCCCGTCAGACCTTCTGGACGCGTCTCCATACCAGCTCAGCGGGGGACAAAAGCGGCGTGTTGCCATTGCTTCGGTGCTTATTGCAGATCCCGAGTTGCTTATTCTGGATGAACCGACAGCTGGACTTGATCCTTTAAGCAGGATTGCGCTTCTTGAGGAAATCAGAGCATGGCAGCGGACAAAGAATCGAACGGTGATCTTCATCTCTCATCAGATGGAGGATGTAGCTGAGTACTCAGATGAGGTTATGATCTTTAACAGTGGACGTTTATTGGTACAGATGAGTGCGAATGATCTTTTTTTACAACATACAGAGTTCATGAAGCAAGCAGGGCTGCCTTTGCCGGAGCCTGTACAGCTCCTCAAGCTGATCGAGGAATTGTCCGGCCGTATTATCGAACCAGCCAGTTGCAGAGAAGAGGACATTATGCAGCAGGTTAGATCAGTCTGGCAGGCAAGGGGTATTCAACATGATGGATAAAATCATACTGGGTCAATATGCAGATACTGGCTCAGTCATTCACCGGCTGGATCCCCGAACTAAACTATTGAGCATTTTTGCCATCATGATTAGTTTCCTTCTGCTAAAAACATTTGCCGGATATATTGCGACAACTGTCCTGGTGGCAGGGTTAATCCTGACCGCTAAATTGCCGGTTGTAATGGTCTTCAGAGGATTAAAGCCAATTCTCTTCATTCTTTCCTTCACCTTTTTGTATCATGTCGTGCTGACCGATGGAACGCCACTCTGGCCTGGCTTCTTTCTAAAAGTGACCCTAGAAGGGATAAAGAACGGCAGCTTTATTGTTTGGAGAATGATATTGCTGATCTTACTTGCTTCGGTACTTACGTTAACAACCAAACCGCTGGATCTGGCGAAGGGTCTTGAAAAACTGCTTAAACCGCTGTCCCGCTTAGGTGTTCCAGTCGAAGCTTTTGCACTGATGATCGTGCTTGCCATCCGGTTTATTCCAACGATCATTCAAGAGCTTGATCGCATTATGCTGGCTCGTAAGGCTAGAGGGTATGACACTACGTCTACCAAAGGCTACAAGAAGATCGTTGCTTATACTTCAATACTGATTCCGCTATTCGTTACAACGATTCAGCGGGCGGAGCAACTGTCTTTAGCGATCGATGCAAGAGCTTACGGGGATGGAAGGGGCCGGACATCCTATAAGGAGCTGAATTTCGCGCAGGTGGATTATGCTGCTGGCGGATTAACGCTTGCTTTTGTATCGCTAATCCTTTATCTCTGAGTTGCAAAAGAACAATTAAGCTAAGCGTATTATAGAGTCACATTAGAATAATATCTGATGTGACTTTTTTGTATACAGATTAGTAACGGCTCATTGCTTGGTGTCAGTGTGTACACTAGAACGTAGCCCAGTTCTGGGATATTCGCTGCGGGGAGAACTCAGTAAAAGTAGACTGCTTATACACACGAAACAGGATCAATCAGTTTTAATTGTTTTCTACTATCCCATTTACCGGAAGTTGTTAGTAAAATATACATATAGTTCAAAAGGATTTGCTTTTAAACAAATGATTAGTTAAAGGGGAAATGTTATGACTTATGACGAAGTTGTTCAAATCGGGGATGCCTATTTGCTTCCATTAGTGTCAGAGCTATATGGCTTGGAGGGTTATGAGATCAGCCGGATTAACCCACATGACGGAGGGCGGAATATCGCTTATAACTATGAAAAAGACGGCGCTGATGCCAAAATACTCCGAATCGCCTTTTTGAATGACAGGAGCCGGGAAGATTTTCTGGCCGAAGTCCAGTACATCAGATATCTATTCGAGCATGGCGGCAGCGTATCGAATGTAATCAGTTCCCGGAAGGGGAATCTGCTGGAAGAGATCACTCATCATAATCACACTTTTTTTGTCTGCCTGTTTGAAAAAGCCAAGGGTAAGCATCTGGTGGAAAATAACTACCAGTATCGAGAAGGCGTTCCTATTACCGAATATTATTATAACTGTGGTAAAACTCTCGGTAAATTGCATCAGTTGTCGAAAAGTTATACACCAGTCCAGCGCCGATATAGCTTTTTAGATAAATATAACGCAGAATATATTGAAAAATTGATTCCCGATTCCTTATCTCGGTTGAAGGAAAAGCTGGTAGCGCTTCTTACGATAGTGGAGGGATTGGAACGGAGCAATGAATCCTATGGTATGATTCATTTTGATTACGGAGATGGGAATTATCATATCGATTTTGATACCGGGCAAATCACTGTATATGACTTTGATAATACGTGTTTCTGTTGGTATATGTGTGACCTGGCGTCGATCTGGAGAAACGGAGTGGGCTGGATACAGTTTGAACCAGACGCCAACAAACGCAAAGAGTTTATGGATGATTATTTCAAAGTCTGCCTCGAGGGATATCGATCCGAGACCAATATTGGAGATGCGATGCTGGATCAACTACCATTATTCATCCAAATAAACCTGCTGGAAAATATAGTAGATGCATTTGAGTGTATGCAGCACGCCGGTGAAGAGCCAGAGTATGATGAGGCATTGTCCTATTTAATAAAATGTATGGAGGAGGATATTCCGTACATGGGATTTTTTCATGAGATTTACTCGTGTGAAGAGCCCTTTGAATATGCTTTGAAAGAAGCTGCAGGCGAGGTATATGATTCTTGAAAGCACTAAAGATAGCGAAAAAACAAAGAAAGAACCTGAATATTTCATTCAGGTTCTTTTTATATTGCACATGACCAGACTAGATGATATAATCTGATCGCAACTTTTTAATTTATGAATAGGCATAGAAAGTCTATCTTATATATTAATCTTACTATGCCGACCAAAGTCTTGTCAAATGTTTTTTCCTCAAATGAATGGTTAGGAGAGATGTGGAATGCGTTCGTTGGTTCTCGATTTTCAGGAAATGAACAACACACAGCTTATGCTTGTTGGCGGAAAAGGGCTGCATTTAGGGGAATTGTCTAAAATTGAGGGTATACAAGTACCAGAGGGATTTTGTGTGACAACCGTGGGATATCAAGCAGCAGTCGGACCAAATGAAACATATCATGCTTTGTTGGCTCAACTAGCCATGCTAACCCTAGAAGATCGAGATCAAATTGCTGAAGTCAGCGGGAAGCTTCGACAAATCATTTTGGAAGCAGAAATTCCATCCGAGGTTGTGCAAGCAGTCACCCATTATCTCTCCAAGTCTGGTGATAAGCATGCTTATGCAGTGCGCTCTAGTGCGACTGCTGAAGATTTGCCCCATGCCTCTTTTGCCGGCCAACAAGACACCTATTTGAATATCATTGGCCAACAAGCAATTTTGGAGCATATCAGCAAATGTTGGGCATCCCTGTTTACAGATCGCGCGGTCATCTACCGTATGCAAAATGGATTTGACCACAGTCAAGTTTATTTATCCGTTATCGTGCAAAGGATGGTGTTCCCGCAAGCCTCCGGGATTTTATTTACCGCTGATCCAATGACCTCTAACCGGAAGCTGCTATCGATCGATGCCAGTTATGGCCTTGGAGAAGCGCTGGTTTCTGGCTTGGTTTCTGCCGATGGTTATAAAGTACGGGAAGATGAAATCGTCGAGAAGAGGATAGCAACCAAAAAGTTCGCTGTCTATGGACATGAAGAAGGTGGAACAGAGACTCAGCAGATCGATCCTGATCGGCAAAAGTCTCAGACACTGACTGATCAACAAATTTTACAATTATCACGTATCGGAAGGCAGATTGAAGCTTATTTCGGTTGCCCGCAAGATATTGAATGGTGTTTAGCGGAAGATGTCTTTTATATTGTTCAGAGCCGTCCGATCACAACGTTATACCCGATCCCTGAAGCGAACGATCAAGAGAATCATGTCTATATCTCTGTAGGCCACCAGCAAATGATGACGGATGCGATGAAGCCACTGGGATTATCGTTCTATCTGTTAGTAACTCGTGCACCTATGTGTACTGCTGGCGGAAGGCTCTTTGTTGATGTCACACCTCAGTTAGCTTCACCTGTCAGCAGAGACATAATATTAAATATGTTGGGGCAATCCGAGCCGCTCGTCAAAGATGCACTCAAGACTGTTATAGCACGAGAGGATTTTATAAAATTATTACCTAATGATACCGCTGCACCGAACAAAGCCAAAAATTACGCAGGCATGCCAGCACCAATCGAAACCGATCCATCAATTGTTTCTGACTTGGTTAAGCGGAGCGAGACATCGTTGGCGGCGTTAAAAGTAAATATCGAAGGAAAATCAGGCGCAGACTTATTAGATTTTATTCTAGAAGATCTGCAGGAATTAAAGAAGATTCTCTTTGACCCGCAAAGCACGAAAGTCATTATGGCTGGTATGAACGCGTCCGCTTGGATCAATGAGAAAATGCAAGAATGGCTGGGTGAAAAAAGTGCAGCTGACACCCTGTCCCAATCTGTATCGAATAATATTACTTCAGAGATGGGGCTGGCGCTCCTGGATGTCGCTGATGTCATTCGTCCTTACCCGGAAGTCGTTGATTATTTACAGCAACTAAAAGAGGACAGCTTTGGGGACGAACTGCTTAAGATTCGTGGGGGACAGGAAGCGTATGAAGCGATTACTGCTTTTCTGGACAAATACGGAATGCGGTGTGCCGGTGAAATTGATATCACGAGAACCCGTTGGAGCGAAAAACCATCAGCCCTTGTCCCGATCCTTCTTGGTAATATCAAGAACTTTGAGCTGAAAGCCAGCCATCGGAAATTTGAGCAAGGGCAGCTTGAAGCTTTAAGTAAAGAACAAGATCTATTAGAGCGCCTAAAGGCACTGCCAGATGGAGAGCAGAAAGCAACAGAAACCAAACACCGGATTGACTTGATCCGAAACTTCAGCGGCTATCGGGAGTATCCCAAATACGGCATGGTGAATCGTTACTTCGTTTATAAGCAGGCTTTACTCCAGGAAGCTGAGGCACTTGTCCGGGAAGGAATTATTCATGAAAAAGAAGATATCTACTTTCTTACTTTTGATGAACTTCACGAGGTCGTGCGTACCCATAAATTAGATTACCAGATCATAGACACACGTAAAGACGAGTACAAACGATATGAAAAACTAACTCCGCCGCGTGTGATTACATCTGATGGTGAAATCATCGCAGGGGAATACAAACGAGAAAATCTTCCTACCGGAGCTATTGTAGGCCTGCCTGTTTCTTCCGGAGTGATTGAGGGACGAGCACGTGTTATTGTAAACATGGAAGATGCTGATTTAGATGATGGAGATATCTTAGTTACTGCTTTTACTGACCCTAGCTGGACTCCCTTGTTCGTATCCATCAAAGGCCTGGTCACTGAAGTGGGTGGACTGATGACCCATGGAGCCGTGATCGCACGTGAATATGGCTTGCCAGCAGTTGTTGGCGTGGAGAATGCTACCAAACTGATTAAAGATGGGCAGCGCATTCGCGTACATGGAACGGAAGGATATATTGAAATATTGTAAGGGTGAATTTGCATTAGAAAAAGGAGTACCAAACGTATGATATCTAATACCTCTGACCGTATTAAGCTGCCGCAAGGATTTTGGACAGGATTACGTCAATTAGGGATTGCCGCCCAAGACGTAGCTCGCAAAGCGGGATTGCCGCTCACCATTATTACTGAACTAGTAGTCACTACCACCCAATATTTCGCGATCTGGCAGGCCTATTCTGATCTTATTGGTGACACTGCCAAAGGCATTATCGAACTTGCGACCGTATATGAAACAGCGAAGTACCCACCATCTGTTTTGGCGACTTACCACGCTCGTGACTATCGTGACGCGCTGAGTCGAATGACTCGTTACAAGCAACTATGCCCGCCCGAAAGCTTGCGTATCACGGAGGAAGGAGAACACTGTGTAATCGAACTGGAATGGCTGTATACCGAGCAATCTGGTCCGCCGCTGCTGATTGGGATCACGCTGGCAAATCTTCTGGAGCTTGGGCGCCGGGGCACGGGTCAATCTTTGACGGCACAGCTGGTTGAATTTACGCAAGCAATGGGTGATGTGCAAGCCCTTGAGGCTTATTTTGGCTGTCCTGTTCGGATTGGCGCGAAGAGTAATCGGCTGACACTGCATCGAAAAGATTTGGACCTACCCTTTCTGTCGTATAACGAAGAGCTGCTGGAGATCCTTACGCCAGTACTGAACGAATCGCTGGGGAAGCATCAGAGCATCCGCTCCGTCACGGAGAAGGTCAAATGGATCATGAAACGCAGCCTCACCGGAGGACAACCAGATATTCATTCCGTCGCAAAAGAGCTCAATATGAGTGATCGGACCTTGCAGCGCAGGCTTACTGATGAGAACACGAGCTTCAAGCTTCTGTTGACACAAGCTAAACATGAGCAGGCACTGGAATATTTGGCAGACCCCGCGCTCGATATTAAAGAAGTCGCTTTTCTAATTGGATATGAGGACCAGAATTCGTTCTACCGTGCCTTCCGCATATGGGAAGATGACACTCCTTCCAATTGGCGTGCTGAGCATTTAGGTGCAAATTCGATGTCCGAAAATGCGAATACGTACTGACTTATAACTTTTGGCGTGTTAAACAAGAACTTTGGCGTCCTATGCTAGTTACTGAACCCCTAAGACAACGTAATATAATCCCTATCCGGAGCGCAAGGCTGTTGTAAATAAAACTACGGATTACCGTTATATAAGACGAACAAAAAGAAAATAACAAAAAACGAGAAGGAGCGAAGGGGGAAGTTTGGAACTGTAGGAGCGGTAGCGACCGCCTTTGTCTCCAGATTTCAACCGCAACTGCGATACAATGGAAAGAAATATGGAGACAACAGCGGCCGGAAGTCCAAACATTCCACCGTAGTAACGACCGAGTCTTACGTTAGGATTTTAAGTTTGTCTTATATAGATGCAAATAAAAAGGAGTAGAGTAGAAATGGATATGGGATTACAGGGGAAAACAGCTTTAGTGACAGGATCGACCAAAGGAATAGGTAAAGCCATCGCCATTGAACTTGCCAAAGAAGGGGTCAATGTACTTATAAATGGACGAAATGCGGAAGAGGTTGAACGAACTGTACAAGAAATAAAAACCAATTACCCGGCAACCTCGCCACAGAATGCTACAGCCGATATTGTGGATGTAGTGCAAAGAAAAGCGTTATTTGCAAAATACCCCGATATCGATATATTAGTTAACAATGCGGGGATTTATGAAATTATGCAGTACGATGACGTCAACGATGAAGTGTGGGAACACTATTTCTGGACAAATGTTCTTGCTGCTAACGGGTTGTCTAAATTTTATTTGCCTAAAATGTTAAAAAATAATGTTGGCCGCATTATCTTTATTGCGAGTGAAGAAGCGGTTATGCCTTCAGGTCAAATGCCGCAATATTGTATGACCAAATCAATGCTGCTATCTCTCTCCAAAAGCTTGTCCAAGCTAACTGTAGGCACAGAAGTTACCGTCAATACCATTATGCCAGGACCGACACTCTCTGAGAATGTACAGCAAATCATTGAGGGAATCTACCCTAATGAAGAGATGGCTTTTGCGGAAAAAGAGAAAGACTTTATGACTAAAAACCTGCCTCAATCTGAGATACAACGTTTTATCAGACCTATTGAAATCGGCAGACTCACTACTTTTGTATGCAGCCCTTATGCATCCGCCTTTAAAGGCTCTCCAATCCGCATGGATGGAGGAATGGTTCCGACGATTTTTTAATATTTTTTCATAAAGACTTCAGTTGCTTTAATATAAGGTTACTTCACTAGTCGCATCTTTACATACTGGAATATTTATACTACACGACTTTACAATAGATTTACGCTGTCTTCATTCTACGTTGATAAATCAGTGTTAACTTTACATAGTCAGGTAGTGATCAAGCCTCATCAAACTGAGGCAATATGAAGGCGTGGGGGACAACATGAAGAACACAAAGAAGAAACTAGCTTTAGCGTTAGCCATTACGATGTCTACAGTTACATTTGCAACGGCGTACGTAACGATGGCACCGCCAGTAAGAGCTGCAGAAGTAGAGACCTCCAATGCAAAGCCGATTAGAAATGATGAACCGACTTATGAGAGAATTAATCAATATAAGGACCTGGCCATGTATTACTACTGGCATGGCGGTGATATCCAACAGTCCGAGAAGGATATTTTCAAAGGCATTACGCTTAAAGGGAAATATGACGTTGTAGAGAATGCTTTTAAAGAAGCAACACTCCTTGACCCGTTCGATCTGGATTTGAAGTTCTCACTCGCTTCTACACTAATTATTGAGAAGAAAGTTCCAGAAGCTCTGCATACGTATAGACAAATTTTGAATTTGGATCCTAACAACTTTAATGCAAACCTGCTTAACGGAGTGTATTCGAAGGCATCTGGAGACGAGGCTACGTACAAAGCTTCTATTGCAAAGCTGAAACTGATCAATGCTCAGAAAACTAATCAGTATCTGCAAAAAATAGAGCGTACAGAGAAGGTATTTAATGAAAAGCTGAGTACAACTCCTCCGGCAAATGTACAGTCAAAAAATCATGCGATTGTGATTCTGGGTTATGCACTTGCTGATGACGGAACGATGCAACCGACGTTGATTGAGCGTTTGAAAACAGGTCTGGCTGTAGCGAATAAATATCCGAACTCTAAAATTATTGTTACAGGCGGAGTACCAAAGCAAGGCGTTACAGAGTCCGATGCCATGAGTCAGTGGTTGATTGCTCAAGGCGTTAATAAGGATAGAATTATTCTTGAAAATAAATCTACGGATACCGTTGAAAACGGTCTGTTCTCTACTGCCATTCTGGAAAGAGAAGGATTGAAAGACGTTACGATCGTGACCAGCGCAAGCCACATTCGTAGAGCACTCGCGGTCTTTAAAGAAGCTGATAGTTTCTATAGCAAAATGAACGGCAAAGCAGCAAGCAGAAACTTTACGAATGCTGTGTATTTGGATTACAAGTCTCTTGAAGAAGCACAGAAAGTAACAAATGATGAAAAGCTCGTTATTTACCGTGACCTGCTTAGAACTTCTGGTATTTGGCAATATCCTGGGTTGCAAAGATAACTACTTGCAATGAAAAAATGAGTTTGAAGGCATTATCTATGGGCGTTCCTTTACAGGACAAGCTCAGGGTAATGCCTTTTCTTTTTGACTGATCCATGACAGGTATATTAGAAAAAGATACTTAGTATCTAATTATCGCATTATTCATGATTGCAAGAACGATGTATCATCATAGAAGAGATAGAATTTCTGCTATTAAAATTGTGCATATCTGTCCAGAAGCGGGGAATAATCATTAGTAAAATTAGGAGGTTTATATGACGACTTATCATTCAGTAGAGGTTGAAGGATTAGAGGTATTCTATCGTAAAGCGGGTAATCCAAATAAACCAGTCATTGTATTGCTGCATGGCTTTCCGTCTGCTAGTCATATGTTCAGAGAACTAATCCCTGTGTTGGAGAAAGATTATTATGTCATTGCTCCTGATTATCCGGGGTTTGGAAATACTTCATCACCTGACAGAGAAGAGTTCCAGTATACATTTGATCATATTACCGAAGTTATGGAGTCTTTTATCGATAAATTACTGCTGACTAAATATGCTCTATACGTCTTTGATTATGGAGCTCCGATAGGCTTTCGTATCGCCATGCACCGTCCAGAGCGTGTAACCGCAATAATAAGCCAGAATGGAAACATCTATCGTGAAGGACTAGGTGAAAAATGGGCAGCACGAGAAGAGTACTGGAATCATCCGACTCCAGAAAAAAGAGAAAGTTATCACACAGCATTTGCACCTGATACGATCAAGAATCAATATGTTCAAGGAACAGAAGACAACAGAGTTTCTCCTGATGGCTATGCGCTTGATATTGCTTATACGTCTCGTGCGGGAAATGATGAAAAACAATCAGATTTAATTTTCGATTACCAAAGCAATGTAAGATTATACCCGCAATTTCAAAAGTATCTCCAAGAATATCAACCGCCCTTATTGGCAGTATGGGGGAAAAATGACGTATCCTTTATTCCGGCCGGTGCCGAAGCTTTTAAACAGGATTTACCCGAAGCGGAGATTCATTTATTGGATACAGGGCACTTTGCATTGGAAACACATGCGCTTGAAATCGGTGAACTGATGCTGAATTTTTTAAAGAATAATGGAATATGAAAAAGTGGCCGGGGGCGCACCTCTATTAAAGTTCAGCATCACATATTCTCAACTGTATTTCCGTTAGAAATTGTTCAGTAATGATCGTATCACGGTTATCGATTTCATAGATTTCAAAAGGGTCTCCTAATATACGGAGGCCTTTTTCGTCGGCATGTGCAACGACTTCAAGCATTTTTTCGTGACTTTGGCGGTAATTGCCCCGGTAATAGAATGACAGATAATCGCCAGCAGGGAGGATATAATCATAGTCGATCTTTCCAGCTTCATCAGGATCAAAGATAAAGAAGACCGAGTTAAAGACATCTCGCAAACCATGCTTTAATTCCTCAAGTGACACAGACGCACCGTATAATTGATTGCCTAAATCCAAAATGTGACTTTTATGCTTCTGATGCAACTTCTTGATGGCATAATCCATTTCCTCGTCCCTTGTTATGCGTGTGTTGAGCTGCAGACAGGGGCGGTCGGGATATGTTTTGATGGAGAAGATCCCCGTCTGAATTTGCTGCGCGTCGGTCAATACTTTAATTCTGCTCTGAATGATACGCTGCGTTGTTTCAAGCTTAGCGACCCTTTCATTAATCATTTCTTGTTCAGTGTGTAACAATTCAAGCGTATTCTCGACACTTTGCTGATCTAGATACGACTTGATCTGTGGTATCGTAAAATCCAGTTCGCGTAGGTCACGGATGATATTCAATTTATAGATATCTTGAAGGCTATACAGACGATATCCGTTGTCGTCTCGACGGGGGACCAACAGGCCAAGTTTCTCATAATAACGTAAGGAATCAACGCCTATTCCGTAGAGCTTTGAGATTTCATTGATTTTATAGTCGTTCTTCATCGGTTTCCTTCCTGCTTGCAATTATCTATTCTATACGCGGGTGTGTGCCGCAGGCACACCGTATACTTCCTTATACAGTAATTCCCTCACCATTTCAAATTGCGTTAAAGTCAAACCTACCGGATAGCTCATGATTTGTAGTGGCAGGGTTTGCTGCCTTGCGCGTAGCGGTGGTTGCACATAAGAATAGTCTAACAAACAAAATCCCAGACGTTCATAAAATCCGATCCTTCTCCGCTTCAGCTCATCATCAGGCAATTCGACCTCCAATATGACCGGCAAGTCGGACTGCTTCATGAAACGCTCCATTAATCGCTTGCCTATGCCACCTCCACGAATGTTAGGGGAGACAGCTACATTCTCAACGTACCTGAACGTCTCGAACTCCCAGCCTGCGAGAAAACCAATCACTTCGTTCTGCTCGTTCACCTCTGTGTGAAGACGATATCGTGAATTCGACAGTAGCTTCTTCTGTTCCGAATAAGCCCGATACTCAGCTTCGGGGAAAGACTGCTTCATAATTTCGTACACTTGATCAAACCGTTCTGTAAACATCAACTTAACCACCTAGATTCGTAAAAGACATATTTGATATCCATCACGATAAACCCTAGTACAGTACCAGAGTCAAGCGAAGGGGCATATCTCTTCTAAAATGTTAGGTGGGTACATCTGTCATCCTAATCCAGAATCACTTACATCATACGATTCTGCTCCTCCGGCAACTTCGCTTTATTCACACTTAAGGGCGTCGAACCTTTGCGGTCCGGCGCCCTTAAGTTTAATTCAATAGCAAATGCTCGCGGTCACACTGTATCACTCATATTCTGTTGAGATGGTGACTTCATGCCAGCGCTTAGCATCGGCAGCACGCTGTTGTTCAGCTAGTTCAGCTCCCTGTGCAGCATCTACACCAAGCAACAAATGTGCAGGCAGCTCATCCGCATAAGCCAACTGAAGGACGACGTCGGCCACTTTTACAGGATCACCTTTTTCTTGCCCCTGTAGATCATCCATCATTTTGAGCAGCGCACCTACGGAGGCTTCGTAGTCCGGAAGTAATGCAGGACGTTTATTGATCGCGCGGCCTACCCAGTTCGTACGCATGCCCCCAGGTTCAAGTGCGCTGATTTTGACTCCGAAATGAGCTGTTTCCATAGCTACAGCTTCTGTGAAGCCACCAACTGCCCATTTGGCTGCATGGTAAGCAGCGCTGCCCGGAGTTGCCAAGCGACCACCAACCGATGAAATATTAAGGATATGCCCGCTCCGCTGCTTGCGCATAATCGGCAATGCCGCACGCGTCAGATATACGACTCCGTAAAAGCAGGTATCCATCAGCGTCTTGAAATCCTCAGAGCTTGTTTCTTCAAAAGGACGAATATCGCCATAACCTGCATTGTTAACCAGAACATCGAGCCGTCCAAAGGCATTCAGAACAACTTGAACCGCGGCTTGTGCCGCTTCTTCAACGGTCACATCCAGCGTAGCTACACGGATCTGATCGCCATATTGCTTAACCAGATCATCGAGTTGTCCGATATTACGGGCAGTTGCAACAACACGTTCACCCTTTGCAAGAGCAGCTTCAGTAATATTACGACCTAGCCCGCTTCCGCTTCCAGTAATTAACCACACCTTAGACATGTAATCCGCTCCCTAATTCAAGTTTGTTGTGTACTTAAGACCTGTATTCTGTGGCCTTGTGAATTTGATTATAGTGTGATTATAATGGGGAAAATAGTCGAATCGTGCCTCATTTTTGCCTAAAACTCCGATGAGCTGATACGGTTATCCAAATCGGAATGCTGCTGTATCATACCAGCCTATAGAGAGGAAGATGCTTATGCCGCGTCAAAACGATGAACCTTCAGTTGTTGTACAGCGATTGCTACACCTGTGCGGTGCTTATTCCTTTTCCCGCGGTATCTGTGAGACCGGAATTTCGTTTCTCTCGCTGCTGAAGGCAGAACGGCCGACCACAATTCAATACGGCTTTTTCAATCCAGGGATTTGTGTAGTTCTCCAAGGGAATAAAACGCTAATTGTCCGCAATAATACTTACAATTATGGGGCCGGAGATTATATTGCATCCAACCTGGATATGCCGATCAAAGGCCAGATATCCCAAGCTACGCAGAAAGCGCCGTACATAGCGATCCGAATTGCGTTTACAACAGACGAAATTGCATCCGTTGCTCTAGATGCCAAGCTCAAAGCATTAAGTGAGAACCAACTGACAGAAGGCGCCTTTATTGGTAAGACTGGGGTTGAGGTATTGCATGTACTTGAGCGGTTGCTGCAACTAGCTACAGACCGTGAAGCGGCGGATTTTCTCGCATTTGGCGTTAAGCGTGAGCTGATTTACCGCCTGCTCACCGACGAGGGTGGAGCGCGCTTCTACAATAACATGTTGCTGCATCATGATGCGGCAGGCATTAGTAAGGCTATCCATTATGTTAAAATAAACTATATACGTAACCTTACCGTAGAGGAAATTGCTCAGGTAGGCGGCATGAGTCCTTCTACATTGCATCACAAATTTAAAGCGGTCACTACACTGAGCCCGATCCAGTATCAAAAGCAGCTCCGGCTGCAGGAAGCGCGCAGAATTTTACTTTCTGATGATATTGATGTCACCTCAGCCGCGCTGGATGTTGGATACGAAAGTGTGACGCAATTCAACCGCGAATACAAACGATTCTTCGGCCTGCCGCCACTTAAGGACATCCGTACGATTGGCAATCAGGCCAAGGGAAGCTCGCATGAATCTGCTTATGCTGACAATATACTGATAGACCTGGGTTTATAGCTTAACCTATATTGGCTTCCTAACAAGCAAGCTATTCCATAAGACGAAACAGCACCTTCGAAGTTAGATGGTATCTAACAATCAAAGGTGCTGTTTTTTATTGCCTTAAACATCCATGATCAAGGCACTGGGAGTGTCCGTGGTGAGTCGATTTTTCTCTTATTGCTATTAATTAAATTCAGCTAAGCACATCTGTACTTGTCTTGGGACTGCGAAGATTTTGAACATCCAGCATCGGTGGTCGTCCGTACATGCGGGCATACTCCCGGCTGAACTGGGATGGGCTCTCATAACCAACACGAAAAGCAGCATCGGAGGCTTGAACGGTTTCCGTTAACATTAAGCGTCTTGCTTCTTGTAAACGCACCGTTTTCTGATATTGCAACGGGCTCATCTCCGTGACGCGCTTAAAATGTTTATGAAATGCTGAGGTGCTCATGTTCACTGACTTTGCTAGCTGATCGACCACCAGAGGACGGTCAAATTGCCGGTTAATTTGTTGGATCGCTTGGGCGATGTTGTGTGCTTGACTGCCAACAATAGCGAATTGATGGATTAGCGCACCTTGTTCACCTTGAAGCACCCGATATAGAATTTCGCGGATGACGAGCGGCGCCAGAATGGGGATGTCTTCAGGAGCATCAAGTAGCTGCATCAGCCGCACAATAGCTTGAAGTAATGATGGAGACATATGATCCACGGTTATGCCGGGGCTAGCGGCCATGGGTGCGGAAGCGGGACGATTCGTCTCTTTGACAATGTCGAGTATTACGTCAGAGTCGAAGCCTAGCCGCAGACTTAAATGTGGGCTCTCGGGTGAAGCAATGAGAATTCTGCTGATTACCGGTAATTCAACGGATATGACCAGATAAGTTGATGGGTCGTACCGATAGATTTCGTCAGCCAGTGTAGCTGTTTTCGCCCCTTGCGCGACGACGCAAATGGATGGCTTATAGACAGACTCAATCGGTTCAGACAACTGTGTAGCATGCATTAACGTTAGCGAAGGTACGGCCGTCTGATGTGTGCCACCCGACGGAGCATGGCGCCGAATCAAGTGTGCTAACTGTTGCAAGGTTTCCTCTATACGCTGTGATTCATGTTTGTGATTCATGTTTGCAGGCTCCTATCCAGGAAGGATGTACGTGGCTTTTATTATATGTAGTCAGAAGAGAATTAGGCAAGTATCGGACAGGATTGGACTAACGGCAAAATGCATGTAGTTACTATAATGAATTAGCAAAGCCGAGTTGCGGCTGATGACCGATAGTCTACATTCAAGGATAAGGGAGAGAGATACAATGAGTTTGAATGAAAAAGTTGCAATTGTTACAGGGGCTTCCCGGGGTATTGGACGGCAGGTGGCCATTCAATTGGCGCAATCTGGTGCGAAAGTAGTCGTCAACTATTCCTTGAATAAGGAGAAAGCGGACGAAGTTGTTCAGATGATTGAGCAATTCGGCGGTCAAGCAATAGCAATTCGTGCCGACGTGAGCAAGGTAAATGAAGTTGAAGCATTATTCACGAAGACGATCGAGCAATTGGGTCGCTTGGATATTCTGGCCAATAATGCTGGTGTAATGGAGTGCAAGGCCATTGCAGAAGTGACAGAGGAGATATTCGACCGGCAGTTCGTTATCAATGTGAAAGGCACGTATTTCGCTTGCCAACAAGCGATGAAACATATGGAAAAGGGCGGGACGATCATCAACTTTTCGACCTCCGTGTCAGGCGCGATGCTTCCAACATATAGCGTCTACGCCGCAACGAAAGGTGCAGTCGAGCAGTTGACTCGCCAATTGGCTAAGGAATTCAGTCTCCACGACATCGTCATCAATTGCATAGCACCTGGTCAAGTTTCCACTGAGCTATTTTTAAATGGAAAGTCAGAGGAATTAATTGAATCGTTTAGCCGGATGAACGCCTTTGGACGACTTGGGGAGCCGGAAGACATCGCTAATGCGGTTGATCTGCTCGTCAGTGACAAAGCGCGCTGGATCACGGGGCAGACGATCCGTGTAAACGGCGGGTTCAATTAAATCATCGGTAACAGGAAAGGAACAAACATTCATGTCCAGTACACTTAAAATATACATCTTGGCGATTCTTAGCTTTCTTGTCGGTACTTCGGAATATGTTATAGCTGGAATTCTGGATAAAATAGCTGCGTCAACAGGAGTTTCGCTCGTCACGGCCGGGCAGTTGATTACGGTCTTTTCACTGGCCTATGCCTTTGGTACGCCACTAGTGATGGTAATGACCGCGCGTATGGAGCGCAAGAAGCTGCTTCTCTTCGCCATTGGATTCTTTGTCCTGAGCAATGCACTCGCTTTTATTCTGCCAGGGATTGCACTGCTCAATGCCTCCCGTATACTGATGGGGATCAGCGCCGGTGTTGTCGTTGTCGTATCCATGACGATCGCAACGAAGGTCGCCCGGCCGGGCAAGGAGGGAAGTGCACTGGCAGCAGTGCTGATGGGCTTTACAGCTTCCTTGATCTTCGGGGTCCCGCTGGGGAGAATAATGGCTACCGCCTACGAGTGGAAGGCTGTATTCGGAGTCATTGCCGTGCTTGGACTCGCGGCCATTGTTCTAATTGCACTTCTAATTCCGCACGTAGATGGCGAAGAAGTGGTCTCGCTGCGCAAACAGTTCGCCCTGCTTAAGCAGCCTAGAGCGCTGACCGCTTTATCCGTGACGTTCTTCTGGATCATTGGATACTCCATCTTTTATTCTTACATTACGCCATTCTTGTTGACGGCAGTAGGGATGAGTGACGGTACTCTTAACACGATACTGTTCGTAATCGGCATTGCCAGCCTGATCGGATCTCGCTCCGGCGGTTATGCAACTGACAAATGGGGGCTTCATCGTGTGCTCATAACCGGACTTGGGCTGAACGGTATTGCACTAGTTCTGATTGCGTTTGGTGTTCATGTTCCGGGACTGCTGATCGCCATGCTGATTCTGTGGTCGATTGCAGTATGGTCGTTGGGTCCCCCGCAACAGCTACATGTGATTACTATTGCTCCTGAATCGACGGGAATTATGTTGAGCTTAAATAGTATGGTACTTCAGCTGGCGATGGCGGCCGGTGCCGGTGTGGGCGGTCTGGTGGTCGAACGGATCTCGCTGTCTGCGATCACTTGGATTGCCGCCGCAGCTATTGTTGTGGCATTCGGGGCTGTGCAATTATCACGGCGGATGAGCAGTCGTTGACCACTCTTAGAGTCCCTGAGAACCCAGGTTATTAATAACCTGGGTTTCTTTTTATGTTTGTAACTTGGGCGCGCTTGGCGCTCCGTTCTTTCTCTATCTGCTGCGTTCCGCGAAGAATATGTAGTTTACACACGAAAACCTTAACGATATGATTTATAAACAGATATTCGAAAAGGCGGAAACTGCATGAAGGAATTATTCACAATAGGTGAATTATCAAAATTATTTCAGGTCAAAATCTCCACGCTCAGATATTATGATGAGATTGGGCTTTTGAAACCAGAGTACATAGATAAGAGCAATAATTATCGCTATTATTCAACTCAACATTTTGAAAGATTAAGTACGATCAAATATTTAAGAGCTTTGGGTGTGCCAATCAGCGACCTTCTGGATTTCTTCGACTACCGTGATACGGATAAACTGATCGAGATGCTAAACCGGCAACAGGCTGAAATTGCCAATAAAAAAAGAGAATTGGAATTGATCGATAGAAAAATCAAACGACGCCTGACTCAGATCCATGATGCAATCAATCATCCAATGGGTACAATTATGGAGGTGAAGCTGCCTAAACTAAGAGTGGCCCATTTAACCCATGATTATAGACCTGGTGAAGATATTGAGTATCCAATTGCCGAACTCCGAAAAAATTTCAACATCGATGAAAGTATATTCCTGGGCAAAATAGGGATTTCAGTTGCGCTTCAGGATATTGAGGCCAATACATTTGACCGCTACAACAGTATTTTTATGATTTTAGAGGAAGGGGATAATATCCCCAAAGCGGAAGTCATTTTTCCTGCCCGTGAATATTTAAGAGTTCGATTCAGTGGGACACATGTCCATGCAGCCGGGTTTTATGAAGAATTACTTAAGTATAGTGAACAGCATGGGTATACGATCATCGATGATTCAATTGAGATCACATTGATTGATTATGGGATCACTAATAGCGTGGACAAGTACGTTACAGAAATTTTATTACCTTTTAGCCGGAAATAAACAACTTGACCCTCTAGTTACTAGAGGGTTTATTTTTTTTATATGCTAATTCTGAAGGGAGAAAGAAACGATAATGTTGGGTACGGCCTTTAATGTGTTAATGATTATTCTGGGTAGTATTATTGGAAGTGTTTTCAAAAAGGGGATCAAAAACGAGTATCAAGATATCTTGATGAACGCAATGGGACTAGCTGCGCTAGCACTTGGAATGAATACGATCGTGCAGCATATGCCTGATAGTAAATATCCAGTTCTGTTTATTGTTAGTTTAGCTCTTGGCGCTTTAATTGGACAAAAGATTAACTTGGAAGAGAAATTTAATAATCTTGTTAGTAAGTTTTCAAAAGGAAACCTGGCCGAGGGATTATCAACTGCGATTTTATTATTTTGCATCGGTTCACTATCTATACTTGGCCCGGTCGAAGCAGCGTTAAAAGGTGATTATACTTATTTATTTGCTAATGGAATGTTGGATTTTATAACTTCTATTGTATTAGCATCAACATTTGGTCTCGGCATAGCTGTAGCTGCGCTAGTATTATTTTGCTGGCAAGGTTCAATCTATTTAATCGCGAAATTAATAGAGAATTCTTTAAATGCAGATCTGATGAATGAGATCTCTATCATTGGCGGTATTTTAATATTATGTTCAGGGCTGGGTATTTTAGGGATTAAGAAGATTAAAACATTAAATCTTTTGCCCGCTTTGGCTATTCCTCCGCTTATGTTTTTGATCATTTTTGTTTTTAAGTTGTAGTACAACAAGAGGGGACAATTATGATTATGGGAAGACCCCTCCTGAGCTCGATGGAGTTTAGTCAGGAGTTAGATCGCCCCTTGCGTATTGGCAAGATCAAGAACTCTAAACTCAATAAGTATAAAAGGATCAGCGTCTCCATATGGAGGCACTGATCCTTTTTTAATACATGGTAACCATCGGATTTACATTCAGTTTAAAAATACATTTTATACTAAGTTAAATATTAGAACTCTGATATTATGAAATCTATTGATTGCAGATCTGGAGGTAAGATTCACTTGGAATTGTTTGAATTTATTTTGCTGATGTTGGCGGCTGTCTCTTTATCCAATTTAGTGAACAGATTTATTCCTTCGGTCTCCGTGCCGATTATTCAAATCGTACTGGGGATGATCATTACTTGGCTACCTGTTCACTATGAACTGAAATTAAATCCGGAGCTATTTTTGCTTCTATTCATTGCCCCGTTGCTATTCAATGATGGCAGACATGCGGATAAAGAGGCGCTGTGGAAGCTGAAAAAACCGATCCTATTACTAGCGCTGGGTCTGGTGTTTGTAACGGTAGGTGTGATGGGATATTTCCTGAATTGGTTACTTCCGGTCATCCCGCTGGCAGCATCCTTCGCACTGGCGGCTGCACTAGCGCCTACCGATGCTGTTGCCGTAGGTGCACTGGAGCAGAAGGTGAAGATCCCTCATCATACGATGCAAATTCTAGAGGGAGAATCTTTAATCAACGACGCATCGGGGCTGGTCTCCTTTCAGTTTGCCGTAGCCGCTATGGTCACTGGTATGTTTTCTTTCAAAACGGCCAGTATCAGCTTTATCTCCATTTCACTTGGCGGTGTAGTACTTGGCCTTCTGCTCACATTAGTAAAATATGGCGTAGTAAAATGGCTGCGGAGACTGGGGATGGAGAATGTCACGCTTCACATGCTGATTGAGATTATGACTCCTTTTTTGATTTTCATCGCAGCCGAGGAATTGGGGGTCAACGGTATCCTTGCTGTCGTTGCTGCAGGAATCGCCCATTCTTTAGGTTACAAGAAAATGAATCCCGAGGTTGCCAAGCTAAGAGTTGTATCTAAAAGCACCTGGTCGGTCATTATCTTTGTATTGAACGGACTGGTTTTCCTGCTGCTTGGTACACAGCTGCCGGAAATTATTCAGACGATTTGGAACAGCCCAGAAATAGGGAATGTTAAAGTCATTTTGTACACACTATTATTGACTGTAGCTGTACTCGGGTTACGCCTCATCTGGGCGCTTCTGATGGAGCTCTCTGAAAAGGCCAATCCACGCGAACCATGGCCAGTCAGATTCAAGAAGGCGCTGATCCTCAGTTTATCAGGAGTACGGGGAACGATCACACTGGCTAGTACGTTGTCGCTGCCGTTTTTTCTTGATGATGGCACAGCCTTTCCGGCTAGAGATCTGATCATTTTCCTTGCGGCTGGAGTGATATTGTGGACCCTGCTAGCCTCCAACTATCTGTTGCCGCTTTTATTGGGGAAAGAGACGCAAAATGAGCAGGAAGAAGAGGATATTCAGGCCAAAATTGAGATTCTGCGAAATGTAGTTACAGGTTTAAACGAACAGACCACAGATGAGAACCGGCTGGCAACGGTCCAAATTATCAATACGTATACTTCCAGGATTCGCACGCTCAGAAAAGATGACAATCAAGATAAGGTACAACGGTCCTTGGGCATATCTGTCCTGAAATGGGAAAGAGAGAACACGCTGCTTGCGCTTGAAGAGAAAGAAGTGAATCCATACATTGCATATAGTTACCTTAACAAAACTAATAAACTGTTATTTATGCAAACAAGAGATTCCAGCTATAAAAAAGAGCTTTTCCCCATTAAGCATTGGATCGAAATGTTCGAAAAACTACCGCAAGCTCCGTTAAGCTTCCGTGAAAGACGTGCCGAATTGCTTCGGCTCAGAATTCAAAATATTGCTAATGTCATTAAGCAACTAAACGCTCTGCTTGCAGAAGGTGAGCCAGATCATATGGTGACCGTCAGCGCACTGATCCTGCATCAGGAACGTACGCTACAGCATCTGAGCAAAAACGAATCGGTCACCGATACCCGAAAAGAGTTCGACATCTCGCTGCAGGAGCTGGCCCGGATCGGAATTCAGCTGGAGAGAGACAACATCCAATCCATGTTCGAGACAGGGCGGATCTCAAGACAGGGCATGAAGGAGATGAAACGCGATATTCTCTTTATGGAGCATGATCTGCGAGAAGAGATGGCTTGAGTGTGAGCCTGGACTATTCCTAATGAAGTGAACTGTTTAAATAGAAAATTTGAGAAGTTCAATAACATATTCAATACAAAAAAAAGGCAGCCCATTATAGGCTGCTTTTGCTATGTTCATGCTCATTATCCCGCAAAATGAATGCAGGAACGATCCGTATGTAAATCAACTCACCTACAAGTTCCACAATAGTCTGAGTTACAATAACTGCCGCTGCTATGGTAGCCCATTCCCCGGGTAAAGATAATGCCAAAGGGAGAACTACGAGCGAATTTCGAGTTCCTGAACTGAAAATAAGCGCTCTGCCTGCCCCAACATCCAGACGGAACCATGCCGCAATCATGCGTGATAACATTGGCATCACAATAAGAAATACAATATAAATTGGAAGGACATTTAGAATAACATCAAAATCGTTGACAACCTTCTCGATTTGAGAGGCAACTACAACAATTAAGGCTAGTGCCATGAACGGAACGGGTAACCAAGCTGATAAATTAAGTGCTCTTTCTCCACTTGTTTTATTTTTGGCCCACAGTTGCGTCATAATTGCCAGAAATAGAGGGATAACAATTAGAAACAAGAATGCTTCGACAAAAGGTCCAACCTTCACAATTTTAGCTGCTTCATCTCCAATAAATAACCACAAATAGAAAGGAAGCAAAATCATTTGGACAACGAATAAGATAGGAGTCGCTGCTAGCATAAGCTTTTCATTGCCACGTCCCAGTTGTGTAAATACGATTACGTAGTCAATACATGGCGTTAACAGTACCAAGTAAATTCCGACTAAGATTGGAGGGGACTGGGGGAAGATCTGAGTTAATATCCATACTACGATTGGGACAATCACAAAATTAGTGACCAATAAAGCCCCAATGAATCTTCCGTTGGAAAGCGAATCTCGTAGTTGAAGAAATGGGATTTGGGCAAACATGCTATACAGAAGAATCGCAAGAATTGGTGAGATCGTAAAATGAAGCAATGAACCAGCCTGAGGGTTAGTCAATCCTATAATTCCACCAATAATTAGAGCAATTACATACAGCCAAATTTGTTGATGTTCAAGTCTTTCTCTTGTTAACATTTCATTCTCCTTTCAACCATTAAGAAAATTATACTAACAAAGAGTGAAGGGGTAAACTTATTTTGTAGTACTCGATACATAGGCCAAAAGATTTATTTACATAAGTTTACATAAATCTATGTTCCTCCTAATTCTTTGGCGATAGGATAGTAGACGACAAGCAGGTGGTTAATTCTGGCAAGACCTGCCGTTCTATCACTGAAGGAGGATGGGGATGAAGAAGAGTCATTCAGATTGGAAAAAGAAGCTGATCAAAGGCATGTTCGCAGCGGCGGTAGCCGTTCCAATGCAGTTATTCGCATTTGGAGCCGGTCCGGCGGTATATGCTGAGGGACCAACCGACCCTGCGCCGTTCATTGAAGCCAAAGTAGTCAATGAGAATGCGGGCAAAAAGATTTTGTTCGACAATACCCATGAGCAGACTGCGGGCGCAGCCGACTGGGTGATTGACGGCGCTTTTTCCGATTTCGGTAACGCACTTGCGCAGAATGGTTATTATGTCAAAGAGCTTCGTAAGACAACGCCGATTACTTTAAGCGATCTATCCGCTTATGACGTCTTCATCACAGCCGAGGCCAACGTGCCATACAAAGCCAGTGAACAGCAGGCAATGGCGCAATACGTGCAGAATGGCGGTAGCATATTCTTCATCGCTGATCATTACAACGCAGACCGCAACAAAAACCGCTGGGACGGTTCCGAGGCGTTCAACGGATACCGCCGCGGAGCGTGGGACAACCCGGCCAAAGGCATGAGCGCCGTAGAGGCCGCTTCCGATGCAATGCAGGGTGTAGTCAGTTCCGACTGGCTGGCAAATGAGTTCGGCGTTCGGTTCCGCTACAACGCCCTCGGCGACATCAATGCAACCAATATTGTCCCTCCTAATCAGGCCTTCGGCATCACGACAGGAGTGTCGGCCGTAGCGATGCATGCAGGTTCCACGATCGCCATCCTGGACCCGAACCGGGCCAAGGGCATCGTGTACTTGCCACAAACGAGTGCAGCTTGGCCTAATGCCGTGGACCAAGGCGTCTATAGCGGCGGCGGAGTAGCGGAAGGTCCATATGTGGCAGTTGCCAAAAAAGGGGCCGGCAAGGCAGCCTTCATTGGTGACTCTTCCCCAGTAGAGGATGCGACGCCAAAATACCTTCGTGAGGATACCGGCGCTAAGAAAACAACTTACGACGGCTTCAAAGAAGTGGACGATGGCAAGCTGCTGGTGAATACTGTTAACTGGCTAGCCAAAAAAGAGAGCTATACAGATTTCACCCAGGTCAGCGGCCTGACACTGGATCAGCCGACAGCGTTGCTGCCATTTGAAGAGCCAGCACTATCCACCGAGCCAAAGCCTGAGCCATGGGCCGAGCCGAACGCCGGTTACAAATGGTATGATCGTAGTACGTTCAAGGCCGGCTCCTACGGCGGACCAACAACTAGCGCGAACGCGGTGTACAAATTCACGCACCAGGCCGTATTACCGAATGCGCAGGATTTTCAGATTCGAGTGATTGCGGATAATTTACCACCTGGTACTACAGTATCCGGCTTCCAGGTAGGTATCTACCAGGTAAGCGGGGGTACCCAGATTGCTAAGATTCAGAACAACGATGGTACCTGGCCGAGCAGCTACGGCTACAGCGCCTCTTTCAGCCTGACTGCCGATCTGAACGGCCATGCCTACAAGGATCTGACGGTACAGATCAAGCCAGGCACGACGGCTGCTTCGAACCTGCGACTTCGCCTTAATAGCACCAACCTGACAACCGAAGCAGTGACGCTGGGCAACGTTCCGGCCGAACCGCTCCCTGTCGAGAAAGATCCGATTCCGGCCACAATCTCCATCGGCGAAGCCCGGAACAAGGCCACAGGAACACTGGTGACTGTGGAAGGAACCGTGACGACTGAGCCGGGTATATTCGGCGGTCAGAGTTTTTACTTGCAGGATGAGACTGGCGGACTGTATGTCTTTCAGAGCCAGAGCGGCTTTCATATCGGTGATAAGGTTAAGGTGACGGCGCCCACTACTCTGTATATTACAGAGCTGGAGCTGTCCGACGTAGTGCAGATTGCGAAGACAGGAACGGCAGCACTCCCGCTGCCGATCTCGGCAACAGTGGTGAACGATGCTAATCAAGGTCAACTGCTCAAGCTTACGGGTGTGACGGTAAGCAACATCGTGAGCGCGGCTCCGAGTGGTTCTTTTGAGTTCGACGCTATCGCCGCAGATGGGACAAGCAATCACGTGCGAGTAGATGCCCGGACAGGAATTACACAGAGCAGCTTCCCATATACGGAAGGGCAGAAGTTGGATATTACGGGTGTTGCCGCGATTTTTAAAGGTGCCTATCAGCTCAAGCCGAGAAATCTCGAGGACTTCATTATTGTAAATGAGGAGAACGTTCCGGTAACGACTGCAATGCTGTCGTCCCAGCCGGGTGCTTCTGGCTGGCTGAATCAGCCCGTTGAGATTACCCTGACGGCTGACCCTGCTACGGCCACCATCCATTACGCACTGAATGATAAAACGGACAAGGTGTATAGCTTGCCAGTGGTTGTGAAGGAAGATGGACAGCATACGCTGACTTACTATGCGTTGTCTGGCAAGGGCAAGGCGGAAGAAATCAAGACACTTAGCTTTAATATCGACACGACTCCGCCGACCGCAGTATTGACGGAGTCCGGGCATACAGTCGGAGATGTGGAGGAGGGGGCGCAGCTTCAATTTGAATTGACCGCTTCTGATTCCCTATCCGGAGTTGCTTCCAAGCAGCTTCTGCTGGATGGACGGACGATGGCCGAAGGCCAACCCGTGAACGCTGCCGATCTGGGCGCAGGAGCCCATACGGTTGGATACGTTGTAACCGACGCCGCTGGTAACAAAGCGGAGAAGAGCTATTCCTTTCAGGTTACGAGCGGTACTTCGCTGGCTACAGGCAAGCCCGGACAAGCGGTACTGTCTTCGAATAGCGGCTATGCCAGCGGACTCAGTGACGGCAATTATACCGTCACCATGAATCTCTGGTGGGGCAACAATGGCACCAGCTACAAGCTCTATGAGAACGACGTGCTGATCGACAGCAAGTCGCTGAAGGATGTTTCTCCATCGGCCCAGACCACAAGCACAGAGCTTAACGGTAAGCCAAACGGCACGTATGTGTACACCGCAGAGCTGACCAACAAATATGGCACAACCAAGAGCAATACGCTCACAATCACTATTCGCGACGCCGCCCCGGGCAAACCAGTATTGACCCATGACAATTGGGATAGTGATGGCGAATATAAGGTCACGATGAACCTGTGGTGGGGTACCAATGCTACCGAGTACCGTCTGTACGAGAACGGTAAGCTTATCGACACGCAGGCGCTGAAACCGAACGCGCAATCGGCGCAGAGCGCTGAGACGACCATCAACGGCCGTGAACCCGGATTGTACGAGTATCATGCCGAGCTCGTCAACGCAGCAGGAGTGACCGTTAGTGATACAATCAAGGTAACGGTCAACAGTTAAGTAGATGAACTAATCATGACGTTAATAAAGAAGGGCAGCCATATCCGGCTGCTCTTCTTTATACATTGGAGAATATTTATCGGTTAATTCCACCGGTTCCGGCTAACGTAATGACTTGAATGCGGCGCGGAGTTCTGCAGTGAACAGCTCTGGCTGTTCCCAAGCCGCGAAGTGTCCGCCCTTGTCGAGCTTGTTGTAATACATGAGTTTGGGATATGCGCGCTGTGCCCAACTTCGCGGGGCCTGATAAAGCTCATCTGGAAAAACGCTCACGGCAACCGGGATCTCGACGCCCTTGACTCCAAAAAAGGAGAGCTTGTTCTCCCAGTAGAGACGAGCCGAAGAAATCGCCGTGTTCGTCAGCCAGTAAAGGGTGATGTTGTCGAGAACATCATCGCGCGAAAGGCCACCGGGGTGTCCGGCAAAGGCCTGTGAGATCAGCTCCAGACTTTTTGCGTCATGGTCGAGCATAAAGGCGGCCAAACCAACGGGCGAATCTGCCAGTCCGGTCAACGTCTGTGGCCGTGTTCCCATCATTTCAGCATAGCCGATGTGATTATATACGTACTCTAACTGCTTGTATGCACGCTTTTCGTCTTCTGAGAGGCCGGAAGGCATCGGACCGCCAGACTTGAGCGCCTTTTCAATGTCGGATGGAACCGTACCAGGCATGTTAGAGTGAATACCGAGCAATCCTTTGGGCTTCTGCACAGCCATCATATCCGTAATTATCGCCCCCCAGTCACCGCCTTGCGCCACATATTTCGTATATCCAAGGCGCTCCATGAGCTCTGCCCAGGCACTTGCGATGCGTTCAGGTCCCCAGCCAGTCGTAGTCGGCTTGCCCGAGAACCCATACCCTGGAATTGACGGGATGACCAGATGGAAAGCATCTGATGCCTTTCCGCCATGTGCCGTAGGATTAGTGAGCGGATCGATAACCTTTAGTAGCTCGATGATCGAACCGGGCCAACCGTGCGTAATGATGAGCGGCAAAGCGTCTTTATGCTTCGACCGAACGTGGATGAAGTGAATGTCCTCACCATCGATCTCGGTCTTGAACTGCGGCAGGGCATTTAACTTCGCCTCGACCTTACGCCAGTCGTAATCCGAAGACCAATAACGCGCGAGTTCCTGAATCGTCGCCAACTGCACGCCTTGTGATTGATCAGCTACTGTTTCCTTCTCAGGCCATTTTGTCGCAAGTATACGCTTGCGTAATTCGGTAAGATCTGATTCCGGGAACTTCACTTGAAACGGAGTAATCGCGTTCCTGTCTGTAGTTTCCTTCAATAACTCCGTTTGACTAGCTATGTAATGTTGGGGAGTTATTTTCCCGCTGCTTGCTTTGAAATTCGTACCCCAGCCCATCAAACCCATGGATAGAATCAGAATCATTGTCACACGAAACCAGTATCTGCTGCTCATAAGTAGAAACGCTCCATTCGGAAAGCTTTATTGGTTACCCCTCCGTTAGGTTCCTCCGAATAGCAATTCTTATTCCATGTTCTCATAGGAAACAGATGAACAATTAGAACATCAAGGGATGAGAAGAAATCAGAGCTGGCTTTACGACAGGTGACAATACCACTCGTTATTAGCGGGGCCCAAATCAGCCACATTCTACATAGAGTATGGAAAATTTAGGGGTGCAAATGGATTTCATCACTTTTTTGTACAACTAGTTGTCTAAAAAGTGGGATGTAAACGAATTCAACAATCAAATTTGTCATGTTATTATGAATCCACAGCAAGAACTTAGTTAATCCTGCTGGATACAAGGGATCATAAAGTAAGACAAAATAAATTTGAATTGAAGGTGACAAGAGACAAAACAATAACCTGAAAGTTGCAATATAGCTGAAGAAGGATTTTATCAAACCACATTGGAATGGATTTAGAACTCATATTAATTTATCTGGAGGAATTAACATGTCAAACTCAAAAATTGAAATCGTCGTAGCTTGTGGGAGCGGGGTAGCCACTTCAACGATTGCAGCAGATGCAGTGAAAGTAGTACTACAGGAAGCAGGTATTGCAAACTACAATATCATTAAAACGAGTATGGCGGAGCTACCGAATATCATTGACAACGTAGATATTGTTCTAACCACAAATAACTTCAAAACTGATGAAAAGCCACATCTGAACATTATGGGATTTGTAACCGGAATTAATGAAGAAAACCTGAAAACTCAGTTGCTTGAAAAACTTACGGATCTAAAAAAATAGTTAAGGTGGTAAATCATAATGGATACTTTGCATAATATTATAAAATCTATCACCGATATGGGTGCCACTGCTATTTTGCCGTTAATAATAACCTTACTTGGCTTAGTCTTTCGAATGAAATTTGGGAACGCTATCAAATCTGGGTTATTAGTTGGGGTAGGTTTCTTAGGATTAACATTAGTAGTTGGCTTACTTAATTCTTCGTTAAAACCAGCAGTCGATTATTATGCGAAGATTGGTTCTGGATTTACGATCGCGGATATTGGATGGCCTGCTGTAGGCGCTGCTTCTTGGGTGCCCCCATTTGCAGCATTAGCAATTCCGCTTGGTTTAATTATTAATTTAGTATTAGTTCGACTTAAATGGACTAAAACATTAAATGTTGATATATGGAACTACATGCATTTTTTGATTCCAGGGGCTTTAGCCTACTTCCTTTTTGACAATTTCTGGATCGGCTTGGTAATTACATTGGTAATGTCTGTTATTGCTTTATTTGTAGGCGATCTGATTGCTGCAAAATGGCAAGAATACTTTGGTTTAGAAGGTACAACGAATACAACGCTCATTTATTCAGCTTGGGGATATCCGATTGCCTGGCTGGTAAATAAAATCATTGATTTCATTCCCGGTTTGAATAAATTGGAGTTTTCACTAAACAAAATTAATAAAAAAATAGGCGTTCTTGGCGATCCCGTTATTATTGGATTTATTGTTGGTGTAGTTCTAGGGGCGATCACTAAAAGACCAATTGCGGAGATCGTAACTATGGCTACGGGAATAGCCGGAGTAATGGTATTAATGCCTAAAGTTGTTGGAGTGATGATGGATGGACTGTCTCCAATCGGGAAATCAGCCAGAGACTTTATGGTTAAACGCATGGGAACGGACTCCAAGCTCAATGTAGGAATGGATATCTCATTAGGCTTGGGTGATCCAACTACGATTACAACTACAGTTGTGTCTATTCCACTTGTGATGTTGATGGCACTCATTCTGCCTGGCGTTCAATTCTTTCCAATCGGACTGTTAATGTCTGTAACCTATATCTCCGTAATGTGTACTCTAGCAAGCAAAGGAAATCTATTCCGTTCGATTGTATCGACAGTCGTATTTTGTATTATCACATTCTATCTGGCAGGATTGGTTGCACCAGGTGCAACACAAATGCTTACTAGTGCAGGTGTTAAGTTAGACGGTTTAGGGACAGATGTTACATTTACTGGTTTTTGGAGCTTAATTATTTATTGGGTAAGCACTTTAGTTAACTAGGAATTAGGGAAGAGGAAACGATCATGACTTTAATTTTGCCTTCATTGTTTGCTGCAGATTTGATGAACTTGAAAAGTGAATGCGATGTGTTATATGAAGAAGGATTTCGAGTGCTTCATGTAGATATGATGGATGGAAATTTCGTTCCTCATATCGCATTTGGCCCAGAGCAAATTAAAAACTTAAAAAAACAAGTGAATATGAAATTGGATGTTCACATGATGGTGTCGGCCCCAGAGCAGCACATAGCGAGCGTGTTGGAGACTGGAGCAGAAATGATATCGGTACACTATGAATCAACGCCTCATATTCGCTATGTCATTGATCAGATTAAGCAAAATGGTAGGAAAGCAGGGATCGTCATTAACCCTGGGACGGACACTTCCTTACTGAAACCTTTCCTAAACATTATTGACTATATTCTAATTATGTCGATCAATCCTGGAAGACCTAATCAAGTTTTCATAGAAGAAACGATTGATAGAATAAGAGAACTGAAAGTACTGATAGGTGACCGGAGGATTCAGATTGAGGTTGATGGTGGAGTCGATGAGAGTATAGCCAGTCAATGTATTGAAGCAGGCGCCTCTTTGATTGTTATCGGTTCTTACTTATTTGCTAATGACAAAGCACATGTGAAGAATTTGAAGAGTCTAGAACATGGAGAGAGAAAGGAAGAGAGAAAATGAAATCATTAAAACTGTATGGTGTAAGAGATCTGCGTTTTGAAGAAGCGGAAAAACCCCAATTACTGGATGGAAAAGATGTCATTGTAAAAATAAAAGCATGTGGTATTTGTGGATCTGACATCTCTCGTTATAAAAAATTAGGTGCACACACACCTGGTCAAATATGGGGACATGAATTTGCAGGTGTAGTAGAACAAGTTGGCGATGAAGTAACAAATCTGAAAGTCGGAGATCATGTTGCTGGATGTCCGGCACTAATAGATGAAGACGATTATTATTACCGGGCAGGTCAACCAGCTAGAGCGAATTCATTGCATGCCATAGGTGCTAAGGAACCTGGTGGATTTGCTGAATTCATTAAACTCCCAGAGAAGAATCTAGTTAAAGTACCTGATGATTTAGATTTCGATTCTGCTTCAATGGTAGAACCATCTACTGTAGTTTTACATGGGTATTATCGGACCAATCTATCGGTTGGCGATGATGTAGTCATTGTTGGAGCGGGGGGAACCATTGGGTTGTTTGCAGTTCAATGGGCAAAAATTTTTGGTGCGAAAAAAGTAATTGCGGTTGATATTGATGATGAAAAACTTCAAATTGCCAAGGACTTAGGCGCTGATTATACAATTAACTCTCTAAATGAAGATGTTCTGATAAAAGTTGCTGAGTATACGGATGGCATGAATGCAGATATTGTAGTTGAAGCAGCCGGAACGCCAAATACAGCAGCAACTGTGTTTGGTTACGCCAAAAAAGGCGGCGGCGTTGTATTCCTGGGTATCCCTTATGCAGATGTTGCGATGGAAAGATTTTATTTTGAAAAAATCCTAAGAAGTGAGCTAACCGTATGGGGGTCATGGAGTTGTGTATCTGCACCATTCCCAGGTAAAGAATGGGCAACGACGGTTCACTTTATGCACAATAACAGATTAAATACTAAAAAAATGATTACACATCGAATACCACTTGAAGAGAGTCCGGAAATGTTCGAGCGATTAATGGAAAGAAAAGAACTTATCGGCAAAGTAATCATGTATCCAGAAAGCTGAAGGTGAATCTATGAATACTTTAGCGAAACAAATGGGAGTCATTTTGAGTGAATTGGAAACAGGCACTACCTTAATGAACGTTGCTGAGAGTGAGCAAATCTTGATTGCCCTGTACAACACAAAGCGAATTTTCCTTGCTGGCTCAGGCAGATCTGGTTTAGCGATCCGTGCGTTTGCTAATCGACTGCTTCACTTGGGTAAGACGGTGTATGTTGTTGGAGATATAACGACTCCAAGCATACAGGCAGGAGATGTTTTATTTATCGGTTCTGGTTCTGGAGAGACCGCAGGTCTCATTGTAAATGCCAAGAAAGCAAAGCAATCCGGGGCAACGGTAATTCTTAATACAACAAATTCGCAGTCCACTTTGGGTAAACTTGCTGATTATCTGCTTGTGATCAAAGTTGACAATAAAGAAACGGACACCAATGCAATGGAATCATCTGTTCAGCCGATGGGATCGGCATTTGAACAATTAAGTCTCCTCTTGTATGATGCGATTGTATTAGAATGGGTAGTTTCATTTAATGTAACTCATGATGATATGAAATTAAGGCATGCCAATCTGGAATAAGCCTTTTATCAAATCCTCTGGATCTGTCAATATTATGATTAACAAGGAAGGAGGGAAGAGAGCCATGCAGCTTGATGATCGAAGCAGTAGCTTGTTGCAAGAATTGTTATCAAACCCAAGTGTGAAGAGTAAGAACCTGGAAGTAAAGTACGGGCTGAGCCGAAGGCAAATTAGTTACAGCTTAGAAAAGATCAATGACTGGTTAGAGGGTCAACATCTGCCAAAAATCGAACGTAATCAACAAGGTGACTTTATTGTAGATGCCACTCTCTTCTCTGCTGTCCCTGATGAAGTGAACAAGCCCTCAACAAAAAAATACATTTTTTCTGAAGCAGAGCGAGTCGAACTTATTATTCTAATGCTCTTGAGCCGTTGTGAAGAACTATCATTGATTCATTTTACCAGTTCCATATATGTAAGCAAAAATACTATACTCAATGATTTGAAAATGGCGCAAAGCATAGTCGAACCGTATGATCTCATTATCCGTTACTCCCGGCGTTTCGGATACTCCATTGAGGGTCTTGAATTTCAAAAAAGAAAGTTATTGATAGATGTCGTCAACAAAATTCATCACATGTACAACGGGGAAACATGGGTTCAACAATTAGCCGAGATCACTGAAGAAGAAGTACAACTGATTCATGAACGTCTTGAAAAGATTGAAACCCATCTGAACTTGAAATTTACAGATGATAAGATGACAACATTGCCACATATCCTACTGATCTTACTGCGAAGAATCAAACTTGGAAAAACCATTAACTCCTTTCATATTAACTATGAGGAATTGTCGGATACCAAGGAATATCAAGCGGTTCAAGAACTACTAACCGACTTTGCATATATACCGACCGAGGAAAGATTATTCATAACCCTCCAAATTCTTACCACAAATGTTTCCTCGTCGGAGCGTTTAGAGGAAGATCTCGTAACGGATTTAAATCAGGCATTGGAAAAAATGCTGGAGCTATTTGAGCAAATGTCCTGTATTCTCTTGCAAGACAAAAAGCAATTATTGCATATGATGATGCAGCATATAAAGCCTGCATATTATCGCATTAAATACAAACTCACGATTACGAATCCACTGCAAGAAACCATTAACAGTGAATTCATTGAATTGCATCACCTGGTAAAAAAATCTGCATTACCTTTGGCTGAATTCATTGGTTGTGATATTCCAGATAGTGAATGCACCTATTTAACGATGCTTATTGGCGGCTGGTTAACCAAGCAAGGAGACAGCATTCTAAGTAAAACAAAAGCAGTAGTCGTTTGTACGAATGGAGTATCCATTTCTAAACTTTTGCTGATTACATTGAATGATCTATTCCCTGAATTCATTTTTCTGGATTCCTTATCTGTGAGGGAATTCAAGACGTATGATTTGGAATATGACATTGTTTTTTCTTCCGTATATCTGCAAACAAACAAACGATTATTTATTGTCAAACCCATACTTCAAAACGAAGAAAAAAGCTCTCTGCGTAAGCAAGTGATGGAATCGTTACACGGATTCACCCCATCAGAATTAAGCCTAAAAAATATTTTAGAGATCGTTGAGAAGTATGCAATCATCCAGAACCGTAAACTTCTTGCAAAAGAATTGCAACATTACTTTACCAACCAGCACTCGTTGTCGTTCAAATCACAACCGGAATTACAAAAAACAAATTTGCATGAACTAATTATGCCAGAGAATATTACATTGCTTCCTTCAGTATCTTCTTGGGAGGAGGCAGTACGATTAGGCGCACTACCGTTGCTACTTAATGGGAGCATTAAACCTTCTTATGTAGAAGCTATGATCCAGCATTATGATATGGAAGACCCGTATATCATTATTAGTCCATATGTGGCAATTCCTCATGATAAACCGGAAAGTGGTGTGAATGAAGTATCCATGAGTTTGCTTCGTTTAGAGCAAGGCGTTGAATTCGCCAAAAATCGACCAATTCAAATTGTTGTTATTATAGCCGCTGTTGATAAACAACAGCACTTAAGGGCATTAGTGCAATTAATGAAACTTGTTGAAAGTAGGGAAGATTGCGAAGCTATTATTCGTGCCCAAACCCCAAGCGATATCCATAACATCATCACAAAATATGGTTCGGATTAGGACTGGCTATTTAGATTCAATAAAAAGGGAGTAATTTTTATGAGCGAAAAAACGATAAACGGACTCATATTTGATCACGACTTGATCCAGTTGAACGCACGCTATGATTCGAAGGAAGAGCTTATCAAAAGCTTTGGAAGGAAGATCGAAGAGAAACAATATGCCAAACAAGGATATACAGAATCCTTACTTCAACGCGAAAGTGAGTATCCGACCGGAATAAATATGGGGACTATTGGAATAGCTATTCCTCATACCGATAAAAAATTCGTTAATGAAACTACGATTGGTGTGGCAGTTTTAGATCATAGCGTAGAGTTCCAAGATATGGGGGGCGATGAAACTGTCAACGCAGAAATCGTAATGGTACTTGTGGTTAAAAACCCTAAGATGCACATCTCATTTTTAAAGAATCTGACCAGATTGTTTCAAGAAGAAGAGTTTATAAATAGTTTTAAGAATGCTACTAAACCTTCTGAGATCGAGGCAATCCTCTTGAAGTTGCTCTAATAGAAACACATCGATAAAGCATACGACAAAACACCCGCTAACACGAAGGAACGCCTTCTGTTTGCGGGTGTTTTGTGATAGATCTGAAGCGTGATTTTCTTTTTTATAAAAGAGTATATCAACATATTAACGGTACCTGTAAGAAAAGCTTTGACATGTTCAACAGGTACCGTTATAATACAAACCAACAGGTACCGTTACATTGATTAACAGGTACCGTAAACAAAACAACCAAACCCAATCAAGGAGGATTTATTATGGACATGAATACCGAACTATACGAAAAGCTGGCGAAACTGCAATGGCTGCTGCAAAGGAAACAATTTAAAACCCACGCCGCTGTTGGTCCTATGGCAGACACATCACGCGGGCAAGGCAGGATTCTGGCGTTTCTCCGGATGAAAGACGGGATCAGCACAAAGGATTTGTCCTATATGCTGGACATCCGCGTATCATCCCTCAATGAGCTACTTGCAAAATTGGAGAAAGCGGAATATATCACACGTAGACCTTCAGAAACAGACAAACGTATTATTTTGATTTACTTGACGGAAAAAGGACAAAAGGAAGAAGAGCAGGAGATAGACGGTGGTAACATCTTTTCTGGTCTGTCACCAGAAGAGCAGGCTACTTTCGGGGAATATCTCACCCGCGTCATAGCCGCCTTAGAGGAGGAGCTTGGAACCGAAGAAGAACGTGACATCATGGCGATATGGATGAAGGCTGCGCGGGAGCGTATGGGAACAGAGGAATTTGATCGATTAATGGCCATGCGCGAACAGATGGGCAGAGAGTGGAGAAATTCTGGGGACGAGCGCTTTGGCGGAAGATTCCCCGGGTTTGGACGGGATGGACGCGGTAGCGACATGCGCGGATTCGGCTGGCCCTCCAGAGACGATAGAAATGCTTCGACTGACAACTCACAAGACCCGGAGGATAAGTAAGCAGAACATTTCCACCAAGTTCAAATAAATAAAGATAGTGGTGAACCCTATGGATGCAGAAAACCTCCATTACTTTGAAAAAGCCCCGGTCGCTAAAGCCGTCGCTCACTTCGCTATACCGATGATGCTAGGCACATCAATGAGTGTTATATACTCTATCTTGAATGCCTACTTCCTTGGTACACTCGGCAATACTGCCATGTTAACCGCACTGGCGCTAACCTTACCGTTATTCGCGATCATTATGGCGCTAGGCAACTTGATTGGCGTCGGTAGCGGTACATTCATCTCCCGTTTGCTGGGAGAGAAGCGATATGAGGATGTAAAGCATGTGTCTTCATTCGCTTTTTACAGCAGCTTGATTCTCGGTATAATCTTGATGGCTGCCGGCTTCCCGTTAATTGAACCAATCGTTCATAGCCTGGGAGCAACACCTGACTCCTTTGGATTTACGAAGGACTATGTCACGATCATGTTAATCGGTTCACCATTCATCGTATTATTCTTCACGCTGGAGAATATCGTACGTTCAGAGGGAGCAGCCATCACATCAATGGTCGGTATGATTCTCAGTGTCGTCGTGAATATTATCCTCGATGCATTAGTGATCTTCGTGTTCCATTGGGATGTGATCGGCGTTGCGTCTGCTACAGTCATTTCCAACTTGGTTGCGAGTGCATTCTACGCTTTCCATATCAGATATAAGAGCCAATTCTTTACCCTCTCCGTAAAATGGTTCAAGGCTACCAAGGAGATTCTGAGCAATGTACTCAAAATCGGAATTCCCATTTTTATCATGAGTGTCTTTATGGGAGCAATGTCACTCATCTTTAACCATTATCTTATTGAATATGGGGATCAGGCCGTAGCAGCCTTCGGTATTTCATCACGTTTATTGCAATTTCCTGAGTTTATTCTGATGGGATTATGTGAGGGTGTCGTGCCGCTTATTGCCTTCACTTTTGCAGCGAACAAATTGCGTATGAAGCATACCATTGGATTTACGATTAAAACGATAGTGGCGTTGGCTGTCGTGTTCGGCATCATCGTCTATCTGATTTCCGACCACTTAATCGGTTTGTTTACCAATGACCCGCTATTAATTGAAATGGGCAGCTACATTCTGCATGTGACGTTCTTATCCTTGTTCATTACAGGAATGACGTCGTTGTTCACAGGGATCTTCCAAGCCACTGCGCAAGGAACCGCCGCGTTCATTATGTCAATTATTCAAGGACTTACGCTGATTCCAGTGCTCTATATCGCCAATCAAATGAACGGATTTCACGGGGTGATCTGGTCGCTTGTTATTTCGGATGCTGTAGCATTCCTTGTTGGTGCCTTCATGTTGTATGTTCTGCGAAACAAATTGCAGCCAGACTTGGAAGCTTTAGCACAATAGAAAAAGAAAGCAAAGAACATACAAAAAGACAGGTTAAGGGCATCCCCAGATCCTGCCTTTTTTTGTTATATAGACGGGAGATACTAAACCTTCATAAGAAACTCATTCCGTTTCTGCAACTTCTTCAAGTGAATAGATGAGAGGCAGATGCTCGATCGGTGACGACATAATGATCTGAATGGTATAAGTTCCGTATTTATCACACTGTTTACCAAACTCTTCAATGGAAGACGTAGAGTCAGTCACGACTTTTAATAAATAATTGTAATCACCACTGATCCGATGACACTCTTTTATATAAGGGGATGTACGGGCGAAATCAAGAAATGCAGAACAGTCCCTAGTTCGCATAAGCATGTATGCTGCAGCGTTTTTGCCTATTTTCTCAGGTGAAAGGACTGTCCGATAACCCTCAATAACCCCTTTTTCCTCCATTCGTCTAACTCGCTCCGATACCGCAGGCTGGGATAGGCCCACATATTTGCCGAGCTCTGTCATCGAAATTCTTCCCTGTTCCTGAAGATAAAACAGAATTTGCTTGTCTATTTGATCCATTACAACTAGCTCCTTTTAAACTAAAAGTGAAGTATCTATAATTCAAAGTATTCCTTAGCAAATTGGCTATAATTCATCGATTGCGCTATGCAAATTATTCATATTCATTATTATAATAAACTTGTATCAATCAAGTATCAATACACTAAAATTCAGATAGGAGTAATGTTATGAAAGAGTCATTGTTAAAAGCACATCGTCTATTTAAAGATAATCTGCCAAGTTATTCAGCGTCCGTAGATGAGGTTCGTAAAATTACAGAAGAACAGATGTGGGGCTCACTGCCGGTAGCGAGTGATTTAATAACAGAAGAGGTAGACATTTATGGAATGCAGGGGGAATGGCAATTCTTCCCCGAGTCCAGCGAAGAACGTGTGCTATTATATTTGCATGGCGGCGGGTATATGATGGGAAGTATTAATTCACATCGAAGTGAATCCAGCGAAATAGGAAGAGCGGCTCAGGCACGTACATTGACTATAAATTATCGTCTGGCCCCGGAACATCCTTTCCCTGCTCCGATTGAAGATGCGATGAAAGCTTACAGTTGGTTACTGGACCAAGGATATCATCCCAAAAATATTATTATTGCTGGTGAATCCGCAGGGGGGAACCTTACGGCAGCCCTTTTAATGTACATCCGTGATACCGGGACACCATTGCCGGCAGGTGGGATCATGATCTCCCCATGGATTGATTTAGGACTAACCGGGGAGACGTATACCACCAGAGAGGGAGTAGACCCGATTAATACAAAGGCAGCCATTCAACAATTAGCTGATAATTATTTAAATGGTGTCTCACCGACAGTTCCGTATGCCTCGCCGATTCACGGCGATTTGAGGGGATTGCCCCCAATCTACGTCATGGTCGGAGAAGCTGAAGTTATGTTAAGCGAGTCCTTAACTTTTGTGACACGTGCAGCATTGGCGGGCGTCGATATCCGTTTCAGATCTTGGCCGGCTATGTTCCATAACTGGATCTTCTGTCACTCTTTCCTGGAAGAGGCCAGAGAAGGAGTAGATAGTGCAGGGGCTTTCATGGAAGAGCTGTACACAAAACAATAAATAAATCAGAGTTTCAAGAACCTCAGGTGATTCAAAACCTGGGGTTTCTTTTTGGTTTAGTGCACGAAAAAAGCGAATTGAAGCTTGCGAACAACTCAGGATAATAACCATTGGTTAATAATTACATTGACATTCGCAGGTTTTTCCAGAATAATAGAGTCTAATTGAATACTGGTACCTTTAATTCAGTCCAGAGAGGCTGGCAAGGGCAGCGGATTTTTATAATCACGCGTGAATCAGGGCATATTCCGTCAGGGGCTGCTCTGTGTCTTCGCGCGGGTTATGATGTAAAAAAGAGGCTACTTGTCAGTTTGAGACTTGACGAGTAGCCTCTTTTTTCTGCTTTTTTTGGTATCAGAACACTTTAACTTTGGAGGTATTCTGATGAGCAAACAAGATCAAGAGTTTTCCTGGCAAGCAGTGCCGAAAACGCAAAGAAACCATTTTTGGAAGACATTATCCGTGATGCTAGGGTTCACTTTCTTCTCGGCAAGCATGCTGGCAGGGGGGACGCTCGGAGTCAGCTTGACGTTCATGGAGTTCATTGGCATCGTGCTTGCGGGTAATTTGGTGCTCGGCATCTATACGGGGGCGCTGGCGCATATTGCCGCCAAAACGGGCCTGTCCACACATTTGCTAGCAAAATATGCGTTCGGTCAAAAGGGGTCGTACCTGCCTTCGTTCCTACTCGGCTTCACTCAGGTCGGATGGTTTGGTGTCGGCGTGGCCATGTTCGCGATTCCGGTCGCCAAAGCGATGGGTTGGAACGTGTACCTGTTGATCTTCCTGTTTGGTATCGCAATGACAGCATCTGCCATCTTCGGCATGAAGTCGCTCGTCATTCTGGGTTACATTGCGGTTCCGGCCATTGCGATTCTCGGCGGTTACTCCATGTTCCAAGGCGCAGACACGCTTGGTGGTCTGCAAGGGCTGTTCGATTACACACCGACACAAAGTCTCACTGCAGCAGCGGCGTTAACCATTTGTATCGGGTCATTCATTAGCGGCGGCACGCTGACACCAGATTTTGCCCGGTTTTCCCGGACGTCCAAGCAGGCGGTTACCGCAACGGTTATTGCCTTCTTCCTGGGGAATTCACTCATGTTCCTGTTCGGTGCAGTCGGCGCAATGGCGTATAACCTGGCAGAAATCTCGGAGGTCATGTTCCTGCAAGGTTTACTCATTCCTGCGATCATCGTTCTGGGGCTGAATATCTGGACGACCAACGATAATGCTCTTTACGCTTCCGGATTGGGTTTTGCCAACATCACTAAAATTTCGAAAAAGTTCTTCGTTATCGTAAACGGCATCGTGGGTACCGTATTCGCGATGTGGATGTACAATAACTTCGTCGGTTTCTTGAATGTACTGGGCGCGGCGGTGCCGTCTATCGGAGCTATCATCATCGCGGATTACTTCTTCGTGAAGCGTAGAAACTATAAACCGTTTGCCGAAATGACTTTCAAGAATGTAAACTGGATAGCGATGGTGGCTTGGGCTATCGGTGTTGCATTTGCCCAGCTGGCTCCTGGAGTAACGCCATTGAACGCACTGATCGGTACGGCGGTCGCCTACATCGTATTGATGCTGATCATTCCTGCGAAAGAATCTACACAAAACAAAGAAATGGGGAAAATAAATGATTATACAGAACGCGAAATTGCGGGGTAAAGAAGGTCTATGGAATATCGTCGTGAAGGACGGAAAGTTCGAACAAATTACGCAGACGCTTGAAGCAACTGCAAATGAGGAAGTAATTGATGTAAACGGCTCTCTTGTACTGCCACCGTTCATTGAACCTCATATTCACTTGGATACCACGCTGACGGCGGGCGAGCCGGAATGGAATTTGAGCGGAACGCTGTTCGAAGGCATCCAACGTTGGTCGCAGCGTAAGGCATTCCTGACGCATGAAGATGTTAAAACACGTTCCAAAACAGCGCTGAAATGGCAAATAGCGCAGGGCATCCAGCATGTGCGGACACATGTGGATGTTACAGATCCAAGTCTGACCGCAGTCAAAGCGCTGCTTGAAGTGAAAGAAGAGATGGCACCATTCGTCAATATTCAGCTTGTCGCTTTCCCGCAGGAGGGCATTCACTCTTATCCGAACGGCGCGGAACTACTGGAAGAGGCACTAAAAATGGGCGTTGATGTGGTCGGCGGTATTCCGCACTTCGAATTCACGCGGGAATACGGCGTAGATTCCATGAAGGTGGCATTTGATCTCGCTGAAAAATATGACCGTCTCATCGATATCCATTGCGATGAAATCGATGATGAACAATCCCGTTTCGTAGAAGTAGTCGCCAAGGAAGCCTACGAACGCGGATTGGGCTCCCGTACGACAGCAAGCCACACTACGGCGATGGGCTCCTACAATGACGCATACACGTACAAATTGTTCAGATTGCTGAAGATGGCTGACCTCAATTTCGTCTCCAATCCACTGGTCAACATCCATCTGCAAGGACGTTTCGATACATATCCGAAAAGACGGGGACTAACCCGTGTCAAAGAATTGCAGGAAGCAGGTTTGAACGTGTGCTTCGGTCATGACGATATCTTCGATCCATGGTATCCGCTAGGCACGGGCAACATGCTTCAGGTGCTGCACATGGGCATCCACGCTTCGCAATTGCTCGGTTACGATCAAATCGTGAACTCTATCGATCTCATTACGAAAAATAGCGCAAGAACGTTACAGATCGAAGATGTGTACGGCATTGAAGAAGGTAAGCCTGCCAACTTCATCGTTCTTGAAGCAGAGAACGAATATGAGGCTATTCGCAAACAAGCAGGAATACTTTATTCCTTCAAAGGCGGCCGCAAAATCGCAGAAACGAAACCGCGGGAAACGTCGATCATTCTTGAAGGCGGTTTGGAGAAGGTCACTTTCAATAAATAATCGAATAAAGCATGCGATGCAACAAGCAGAGCCTGCGTATTAACCCAAAAATCCCCTCATAGTGAACAGGACAACAAGAGATCACGTGATCTTGAACTCTTCCTGTAAACATGGGGGATTTTTGATTTCCGGTGGGGTGCTGTAAGTCCTTTTACATTTCCACTGAAATAAGGTAAGTACACTTCCCATTTTCTAAATACTGAAGTCGCCCAGAGTTTGCTTCAATAACCTTTCTTGATGATAGGTTTACTTCATTACAGGTTAAGAGCAATTCTCTAATTTTCTTCTGTTTTGCTGCCTTAATCAATTCATTAAGAATGATGTACCCATATCCCTTGCTTCTCTCGCTTGGTCTAATGGTATAGCCGATGTGTCCTCCTGATCTTCTTAAATCATCATTTAGATAATGGCGAAGCTTACCAATCCCGACAGGTCTTGAATTAACCAATAGCCAGTATGTTGTTTGGGGGACATAGTGAGGAGGGAGATTTGTACCTTCGGACATATCAACCTTTCCTTTTAAGAATTTAGGAAAGTCTACATAGGGGATATCAAATCCAGAATTAATATAGCCGTTTTCTCCGGGTCCTAACTCGACAATCATTTCATAAATATCTTCACCATCATCTTCGTTAGCTGGGCGTAACTCAATTAACAACCATCCCAACCTCCAGTCATAGTATCAAAGTTATAGTTTAACTCATAATACCACATATTGGGATTAATCTTTCCACTAGCTTAATCAAGCGGCTGCAGGCGGACCTACAATTCGATCAATTCCATTGTTCGTTCCATTAAGCCGATCTTGTAACTTTGATCTAGATTCTCCCTAAAGATCACTTCAGGTATCATCAGCTGCGGGATGTTGTTTGAGCAATTCATTATTATGTCTTTAACATCGGCTTTACAGAGCAAATCACCCGTGACAACCACTTTTTTCGGTTGTAGTTTTGGTACCATGCTTATTACCGCGTCTGATGCTTGAATGACTGCAGTGGATCGTTCGTGAATTCGGTTATTTGAAAAACCTGAAGGAAGAAAGTAGGACTCACTGAACACTTCTTTAGAAGCTACATGCGGGCTTCCATTTTCCACAAGTCCAGATCTAGGATATTTATTTTTATCAAATGAAACAACAACAATAGTAGCGTCACCCAAATCATTTTGCTCAAGATAAACGCCGTATGCTATCAAATTCATTTCATTTTCAACGAGTACTTTTGTATTAAACTTTTCCTGAAGGATAGACTCTAAAGGAACATGAATCAAGGATTGAAATTCACAGTTTTTAATAATTCCCTCATGAACTGAACCGCATAGTCCAATCCCTATTCCTTTTAATGAGATATATGCTTCCTGCAATACTTTAATAATATCTACGATAGTATCAAGGTTTATTTGCCATAACTCAAGGTGATATGTATGGGTATGTTGTTTAGTCAAATCAGTAACCGCATAGGTAAAAGAGACCTTATTGGACCTATTTTTTATAAAAATACAAACGATAAATGATGAAGTATCGTCATCTATGAATTGATAATTTGTGTAGTTATTCAAAGGGTAGGTGTTAGATACATGCATATCGTACTAAGGCCTCCTAATAAATCGCATCAACTTATTAAACGTGTTTAATAACTGGGGAGAATCATACCAGAATCAAATTATTATTACAACACCAATATTAATAGAATAGTTGAGAAAACGCATGAACTTTGCTACACTTTCTTGGGTATTTTAAATCTATTTAATAAGTCAACTGATGAGGTGGGGTTATCATTGAATGAGTTACTTACAAATGCTAAGGATATGAAAAAGGCCATTCTTCAACGTATCCGTACTCATCTTCTGCATATTGAAAATGCGACTAAAGCTGAAATTAGTGAATCGTTAGGACTTAGTTTTCCAACTGTCAGTAAATTTTTAAAGCTGATGGAGGAAGATGGCGAGGTTTTTCCAGCTGGAGTGGATCGCTCAAGCGGTGGAAGAAGGGCTATGAGATATCAGTATAATCCGGATTATAAGCTGGGACTAGCTATTTTTCTGGAGAAAAATGCGACAAACTACGCAGTATATAATTGCCTCGGGCAATTGAAAGAACAAGGTACAATGGCAAGTCTCTTATCTGCAGATGTTACAAACGCCGCTAAAACTATTGAGAATTTAATTAAGAAGCATCCTAAGCTTGGTTCAATTGCTGTTGGTGTGCCTGGCTCTGTAAAAAACGGAGAAATCATTTATATACCTAATTACGAACAGTTTCGTACAGTTGATTTGAAGCATGATTTTGAACAGCAATTTGCTATTCCAGTTATTGTGGAGAATGATATGAATGCAGCAGTTCTTGGGTATACTCGTAAGAATAACCTATCGAACAAAGTAACAATAGTGTACTTGTATCTTGGTCAAAATGGTCCAGGAGCAGGTATTGTAGTGAACGGTGAGGTTATCCGGGGGAGTTCCTTTTTTTCTGGTGAAATTCAGTTCACCCCCCTATATGATCATTTGAATTTCGGAGAAGCTTTGGAGAAAAGGGACAGCGGAACAAGTGATCATGCCACCGCTGATAAGCAAAAAACTGTAGATGCCATTAGCCGAATGGTAGCGACGTTTGCAGTGATGCTCAATCCGAATGCCATTATTTTTAATGCAGATGAAATAGATCGTTCTATGCTTCTACAAATTCGCACTAAGAGTGCCGAATACGTTCCGGAAGAGCATCTGCCTGAATTGATTGTAAGTGACTGGATACAGGATTATTTATACGGCTTACAGAGTCTCGGTCTAAATCTCATTGTGTCGGAAACAACCATTCCTGACAATAACGAAGGAGCCCAATATGAGAATTGACCACATTGCAATTTATGTTTTATCGCCGAATCTAATGAGCAGTTAAGCCTCGGATTATTTTTCCGAGGTTTTTTATATTTCATTATTGACAAAATGGTGGAGATCGAACATTATGTATTTACTTTATAAAGAACATTAACTAAGGAGTTGTAAAGATGTTAGAAGAAGAGAGAATTTTTCGAGGTCTATTATTTAGTCCGGGTCACCCTGAACTTAAAAAGATCAAACGGCGCGCCCACAACCTTAGCCAACAATATAGCAGTACTTTTGAGGAGCAGACTGAAGAACGTGAAGACATCCTTCAGCAATTGCTTGCTAATAAGGGAGAGCATTGCTTTATGCAAGGTCCGATTTTTTTTCATTATGGAGCCCATACCGAGATCGGCGATCATTTCTTCGCCAATTATAACCTTACTGTGCAGGATGATGCCAAGGTTACCATCGGGAATCACACAATGTTTGGTCCTAATGTAACCATTGTTACCCCGAGTCACCCTTTTATTGCCGCAGAGCGTCAACAGATGATTGATCAACATGGAGATATCAAATCCTTATGCTACGCAAAGCCCGTAACGATCGGCAACAATGTATGGCTCTCTGCTAATGTAACGGTTTGTGGAGGTGTAACGATCGGTGACGGCTGCGTGATTGGTGCAGGGAGCGTTGTAACACGTGATATTCCAGAAAACTCGTTTGCTGCAGGTGTTCCGTGTAAGGTCATTCGTTCAATTACCGATGCAGATAGCATGCGCTATAAGCCGGAAATATTGGGGGATTGTCATATTCTTGAATAGAAGCTGTAATCGTTCCAGGAATGGCTTTTGCTGAAGGTTCGGCAAACGACTGGATCCCGCTAATTATGGTGGACGGGTATAATGTTACACCAGCCCTAGGCTCTATAGCTTACAGTCTATTTGTAGCAGCTATGACGATATTCCGTATAACTACTCATTGTAATATTTGGCCAAAGCTATCACTTTGCCATTGTTGGAGTTGTGTTTTGGGGAATAGGCGCGGCATGTGGATTTCCGGTAGGCATGTCTGCAGCTGGAGACGCTCCACGTGGTGTAGCTGCAAGAGTGAGTGTAGTATCGACACTCGGTTATCTCGCCTCACTCGCCGGGCCACCTTTAATAGGACTCATAGGGGAGTCTGTTGGTTTGCTTCGTGCTCTAATGATTATACTCATCGCGGTAACCGTTACTGGTTTACTGTCTCAGGCAACTATTTTTCCAAGTATTTATTCTACGTAGTATTAATGACCAACATCAGACCTTCCTCTGAATTCACTCGGGGTTAGACCTACGAACTTTTTGAATTGCCGCATAAAGTGTACATCGTTCTCATAACCGCAAATGCCGGAAATATGGCTAATTGTATACGATGTGTTCTTCAGTAAATAGGAGGCATGTCCTAGCCTGTTAAGAATGATGTCATTAATTACCGATATGCCGAAGATTTGCTTGTACATATGCTGAAAATAAGACCGGCTCATATTCATCTTATCTGCCAAAAATTCGACGGTATACCAAACAGAAGGAGAACTGAACACTTCATTTCTCAAATTCAGGAACGAATCATAGTATTTACTAATTTGATTGTGAGGCTCCACATGATTCCGAATATCGCTAAGCTTCATGAACAGAGAGCGAATGGTATAATCGATGATTTCATTGCGGAAGGTTCCGTTCTGCAGATTCTCCCAATGAATCTCATTCACTTTTCTGGAAATATAAAAGGGGTCGTGTGCTTTGATTAAGGTATCCAGAGGGAGGTTCAGCCGAGCGAAAAAGGACTCCGCTTCCTCCATTTCAAAATGGAACCAGTCATGGACCAGAGGTTGTTCGGCATCACGGTAGAAATACGGGCTGTTTTTGTTGAAAATAATAAAGGTATTGGGTTCAGCAAACATAACCTGTGATTGAATCCTCAGTTCCATTCTGCTCCGGAAGAAGACAAAGACGTAATCCCCTGATCCGACCGGGCGGTCGACGGTAAAGCCCTCTGGATGGATTACATTATATCCGCACCTCTTTAAAAGCATCAATGGATTTCGCCCCTTAATAAGATAATAGATCAGTCTTTAGATAGGATAAATCATTTTCTTTCTTTGAACAAGATAGTAATCTGTGAAAGGCATACAGATAATACTTCAGTGATAAGAGAGAGGATAGATGCTAAAGTGACCGCAGCAGCTACGAAATTTTATATGAAAAACTACCCGCGACCCCAATTTGTACGGAGCCTATGGCTGGATCTGAACGGGGAGTGGGATTTTAGCTTCGATGATAACAAAGCCGGCGTTGCAGAACGTTGGATGGACCATTTTCCGGACTCACAAAAAATAAACGTTCCGTTTACCTATGAAACAGGGGCGAGCGGGATCGGCGAGGAGAAATTCCATCCGCAGATCTGGTACCGCAGACAACTGACGCTATCTCCTGAGGCGGAAGGGAAACGGACGATATTGCATTTTGAAGGTGTGGATTATAAAGCTACCTGCTGGGTTAACGGCAGTTTTGCGGGGGAACATGAAGGGGCCTACGCCCGGTTTTCCTTTGATATTACCGATCTGCTGGGGCAAGGCGGTGAAAATGAGATTGTGCTGAAGGTTGAAGACAGTGACAGCTGTCTGCAACCCCGGGGCAAGCAGCGCTGGGCCGGCCGGAATCATGACTCATTCTATGTGCAAACGACAGGCATTTGGAAAAGCGTCTGGCTCGAACATGTTCATGAAACCCGCCTGGATATGGTGAAAATGACGCCGGACATTGATCGTCAAATGATCCGGTTTGATTTTCGCATGCAGGGTACGAAAGACAAAAAGGATCTCCGGCTGGAGACGGAAATTACATTTAAGGGGGAAACGGTAAGAAAGCTGAGCCTTTCGGTGGACAGAGACTGGCTAACAGTGGAAACCAGCATGATGAACGGCATTAACGGGCCTTGGCTGCAAAACCTGTGGTCACCGGGCAATCCGAATCTGTTTGACGTGGAGTTTGTGCTTTACGAAGGAGAACGGGAGATCGACCGGGTGGGCTCTTATTTCGGTATGCGCAAAATCTCGATCAAGGGCGGCCAAATCCTGCTGAACAATATTCCCCTTTACCAAAGATTGATTCTGGATCAGGGCTACTGGACCGAAAGTCATCTGACGCCTCCGTCCGAAGAGGCGCTGATTGAAGATATCGAGGCGATCGCCGAGATGGGCTACAATGGTCTGCGTAAGCATATGAAAATTGAAGACGCCCGGTTCCTATACTGGTGCGATGTCAAAGGTATGCTGGTTTGGTCCGAAATGGCAGCCGCTTATGAATATAACGATGAGGCCGTGGAGCGTTTTACTAAGGAATGGTTAGAGGTCGTGCAGCAGCAGTACAATCATCCTTGCATTATCACTTGGGTGCCATTTAACGAATCGTGGGGCATTCAGAATATTATTCATGATGTCCGGCAGCAAAAATTTACGGAAGGCATTTATCATCTAACCAAATCTATCGATCCTTATCGTCCGGTCATCACCAATGACGGATGGGAGCACACCGTTTCTGATATTTTGACCCTTCATGATTACGTGGAGCGGGGTGAAGATTTGTACGAAACTTACAAGGATAAAGACTCTATCACCGGTAATAGCGGTACGTACAACGAGTGGAAGTTTGCGTTCGCCCAAGGCTACAGTTATAAAGGCCAGCCGATTATCATCAGCGAGTTTGGAGGAATTGCTTTCAAGAGCGAACAGGGCTGGGGTTACGGCAATCAAGTGGATAACGAGGAAGCTTTCCTGGAGCGGTTTGGCAGCATAACCGGAGCGATTAAAGCCATTCCGTTTATTTCCGGCTACTGTTATACTCAGATTACGGACGTGCAGGATGAAGTAAACGGCCTGCTGACCGAAGACCGTAAACCGAAAGTAGCGCTAGAAAAGATCCGGGAGATTAATTTGAGGTAGTGTATGGAAGTTGGACAAATAATATTACTCAAGAAATAGATGTTAGATAAATAAAAATCAGTAGAGCAGTCGCCCTTAGGGCGATTGCTCTATTTACGCACAGGGCAATCGGAATACATTCTCCGTATCTCATGATTGAACTCTCGGATATTATCGTTTTCTTGCTTTGATCACAAAAGTTACCGGGAGCATTTTTGCTTTTTTGGCAAAATCACTGTTCTCGTCATGTGATTGCAAAAGATCTTCATCAGATTCCTCGACCATTTCCTCTATAACAAATCCCGCTTTTGAGAGCGCGTTCACATAGGTTGATAGTTTGCGGTCCGATAAGGTTATTTCACCCTCACCAAGAGCTACCGAATACCAAGATTCATCGAAATAGCATTTTTTAAAAGCAAGCATATCATTTTCTGCAGCAACACATTTATGTATAGGGTGAGACCAGCTGAAAATAAACACACCGTCTTTTTTTAGATAAGAAGCAATCCGGCTAAAAGTACCCTCAAGGTCGGTGGTCCAGCCTATAGCATAAACAGAATAAACAAAGTCAAAATAATCCACGGGTATGCCACATTCTTCTTCCATGGGAGAACAGATAAATTTTGCTGAAAGACCGGATGCCGCTAAATGTTGCGCTGCTTTTTCGATTTGTCGTTCTGAGATATCTGTACCCCATAATTCAGAGGCTCCGCGTTCCCCCAGATATTGCAAGGAATGACCGCTTCCACAGCCAATCTCCAGCATTGTTTTCCCTGAAACATCGCCAAAAAGCTGGAGTTTCTCTTCTGAGACAAATGCTCCATAGAAAGGGAGTGCGGTTGCTCCTATGACGTCATTTCCTTGTGTGTCCCAAAAGATGCTATTTGTTTTATGAATAGAATTCTTATCCATCTCAACCGTGACGGCGCTACCAACCTCGCCAGCACCTATAATGTTTGTTCGATATGCAGAGTTCTTTGCCATGCCCGATATCCTCCCAAATATTAATAATTATGAGACAAAACATATATTCCGACTTGCGCGTGACCTCAACAACACATTTCGAACACGAACACCCGTGCTATTGTTCCCAAAATAATGTACCATTTACCGATGAACAAGTCCACCTAAAATTATCCATTCAACGTCTATTTGGTCTTTCACGTAGGCAGCTAGAACTGACAATCTTTTTTGCATCCACAAGACCTAATACGTTAATAAATTCACTGAATGCACATGTTTTAGCGATATCTTTATGGTAAATGAACAAGCCGTGACTGGTGTCAGCTATACGCAAGGGAATGCACTAGAGACTGCTCAACCTAAGTTAACACCCGTGTATCTGTGCGATTTTCTTACTGGATTCCTTGGTACATTCGGTGCTATGGTGGCATTAGCGCGTCGAGCTAAAGAAGGGGGCTCCTACCGGGTACAGGTGTCATTGTGTCAATCAGCTATGCTCATTCAGAGACAAGGATTATTGGAACAATTTAAACCTGCTCCAGGACACTTGTCGCAAGCGGAGTTTGAATCGTATGCTGTATATGACAATAATACCTCCTACGGGGATTTGAAAAGCTTAGGACCCGTGATTCGAATGAGCGAAACCCCGCCTGAGTGGTCTAGAACTACACCGGCGCTTGGTAGCGATAAAGCGGAATGGTTGCTGCGGTAAAGAAAAATTTCTTCATATTCATTTAACAGGGGGCGTTCATCGGTGTTTGAAACTGAATTAACACGTACGCTTAACATTCGGTATCCAATATTCCAAGCGCCGATGGCAGGGGGTCCCACAACTCCTGACTTGGTAGCAGCTGTTTCAAATGCCGGAGGCTTGGGCAATCTAGGAGCGGGATACTTAACACCGGAGCAGCTCCGAAGTACCATCCACAAGATCAGAGAGCTCACAGATAAGCCTTTTGGAGTCAATTTGTTTGTACCTGAGCAACCGGAAGAAAGTGAAGAAGCAGTCGTTCAAATGATGGATCATCTTAGTAAATACCATATCAGATATGGAATCGCTCAAAATCCACCGTCATTTGAATCTCAGGAACACTTTGAGGAGCAAGTGCAAGTATTGCGTGAAGAGAAGGTTCCGGTGTTTAGTTTTACTTTTGGCATACCAGCACAAGACGTCATTCAAGCTATGAAGCAGCAAGGTACTGTCGTAATAGGGACTGCAACAACTGTTGAAGAAGCCAGACAATTAGACATGGCTGGAGTAAACGCAATTGTGGCACAGGGGTATGAGGCAGGAGGTCACCGAGGCACATTTTTAAAAAATGTTTCCGGGTCTCTGATCGGCACCATGGCTCTTGTTCCACAGATTGTTGATCACGTGTCGATTCCGGTCATCGCATCAGGTGGCATCATGGATGGAAGGGGACTCCTTGCAAGTCTCGCATTAGGGGCTGGTGCTGTACAGATGGGTACTGCCTTTCTGGCGTCTCCGGAGAGTGGTGCCCATGAAGCGTACAAACAGAAGCTCCTCTCATCCAATGAGGACTCCACTGAAATAACATGTGCATACTCGGGAAAAGCAGCAAGAGGTATTCGCACAAAATTCATGAGTGACATGGGGCAGTATTCCAGATCAATCCCTGCCTATCCCTTACAAAACGCATTAACGCGGGAGATTCGCCAGGCAGCTGCAAAAGCAAACGACCCTGAGTATATGTCTCTGTGGGCAGGGCAAGGTCTTAGGTTAGTAAGCGAACAATCTGCAGAGACAATCGTTAAGCAAACCATCGAGCAAGCAATTAGCATACACAAGAGTTTCTAATAAAGAAGGAGAGAACCGATATGCCTTTACTTCGTTTTGATCTAATTGAAGGGCGCGATAAAGTAACTCTGAAAAAGCTTTTAGATGTTGTTCATACTGCGGTCGTAGAGGTATTCGATGTTCCCGAGCGGGATCGTTATCAAATTGTTCACGAACACCCCGCAGAGCATATGATTATTGAAGATACGGGGTTAGGATTTAACCGTACCAATAATGTAGTTGTTCTATCCGTTGTCAGCAAGGCCCGGCCAAATGAGAAAAAACAACAATTCTATTCCTTACTATCCAAACGCTTAGAAGTGGAGTGTGGGATCGCTCCAAGCGATTTGATGGTAAATATCGTCGAAAATACAGGTGCTGATTGGAGTTTTGGTCTAGGCGAGGCACAATTTTTAACCGGTAAGCTATGAGGTGAAAGTAAACTATCTCTCTGATTATTAAAAAAAGGACTGCACCAGCTGGTGGCAGCCCTTTTTGGCCTTAATAAACAAGCTCTTCATGGTCCTAATTCAGACAAATGTTAATCCTGAAGAGATTTTTCTAATGATTTTTTCATGAATTCAACAAAACGTTGACGTGTGTCTTCAGATAACTCTAATAAGGAAAGATACGGATTTAAATCTTCCAATTCGACTAATAAAAGCTCCCCTTGTTTGGTGCGGCAGGCATCAACACGTTGAATTCCCCAGTCAATATTATTCCACTCAATGAAACGTTTAGCAAAAGCTAAATCTTCTTCCGTTGCTACGTAGTTTTTTAGTTCCCATCTCTTATCTTTATCGGGTGCATATAGGGCGTATTGAAATTCTTTGTCGATATAATAAAATGAGACTTCATATTCAAAATTGATAAATGGTTGGATCAAAGTATTTTTTGATTTTGCATCAACTTTTTTATTTAGATCATCTTTTGTAACAAATTCCATACCGATCGAGTCTGCTCCATCTTTTGGCTTTACAATATACATGTCTACATCGGGAAGTTTATGAAGAGAATCAAGGGTATCAATTGTTGGAATAATAGGAAAATGGGCATTTGTTAGTTCAATCAAATACTCTTTTCCGTTCACATCAGCTTTCCCATTAAAGGCATTATATGTCTTTAGACGCTTAGAAACAATCCGCTTACGAAATGCTTCGTATTTGTCCTTGAAATTTGAGACAGGACCTGCATTTCGGAAAACAATTAAATCAGCTATATCTTCAAACGCTTCGATATCTTCAGGATGACAGATGACCAAATTAAAGGCTTCTCTAAGCTTAGAGGTAAGAAATAAATCCTCTTCATAATAGTTTCTGCCTTTTGCTTCATAATATAAGTCTGTTACAAATAGAAGGGTCTTCATTACAACATAACCTGCTTTCTATAGATAAATTTGATTATTTCAAAGCTTTTATATACCACGCGTTCATAGCAGAATGCTCTGAGCCTGACAGAGGTTCTGGTAAAAGTGTAAATCCAAATTTCTCATATAATTTGCATGCAGCTTCTAATTCATGCTGTGTTTCTAAATAACACTTTGTGTAATGTTCGGAGGCAAATAGCAAAGCAGTTTCCAGGAGTTTTTTTGCTAGTCCTAAACCTTGAGCTTTGGGGGTTAAGTAAAGCTTTTGCAATTCGCACACTTGTTCATGCTCGTTGAACGGTGCTATTCCAATACCACCAACAACTTCGTTTTCCATTTCTACTACCCAGTAGTTTGCATGTTTAATATGGTTATAATAGTGATGAAGATCATTAAGTTGAGGGTCAAAGTAAGCTGTTCCAGGAATCGCTAAGCCAAGCGATTTTAAGGAGTCTTGTATTATTTTTTTGATTTTTGCATTGTCTGCATTCTTTATGTCTCGAATCTTCATATATTATCTCCTTCAATTAGATGTTAATACAATATGCGTAACTAGATTACAAAAGTTGACTCAGTCCACATTTAAAAGATATAGTTATAGTAATGCTAAATGTGGACTGAGTCAACTAAAGGAGAACATAATGGATAAAAAAATAGTTTATGAAATCAGAGAATTTAATCGATTTTATACAAAGGTACTCGGTTTATTTAATAATCATATTTTAGATACAAATTATTCATTAACGGAAGCACGAATATTATTAGAAATAAGTGAACGGACGGAGTGTATTGCCAATAATCTCGTGCAAGAGCTTAGTATTGATCGAAGCTATATGAGTAGAATTTTACGTAAATTAGAGAAGGAAGGATTAATAGAGAAAAAAAGCTCACAAAGAGACAGTAGAAAAAACTTTCTCATGTTAACACAAAAAGGAGAGGAAATACTGGGTAAAATTCATATTCAGTCAGATGAACAAATAAATGAATTGTTTAATGGACTAAGTGATAGCGAGGTTAATGAAATTCTTAATTCGATGATGAAGATAAAAGAAAAATTAGACAATAATCAACGAATTACGAAAGGTAGTGAATGGTGATCTGTGCGAGGGGAGAGCGAAAAGAACTTGAATTTTTCTGTTTAGCATTTATAATGATAATTACTTTATAAAGTATCTTTATTATGTTGGAGTATTTTAAAAATTGCAGTAATGAGGAGCGAATGGAATGAGAATAGATCACATCGCCATGTATGTGAATGATTTGGAGTCTTGTAAACAATTTTTCATCAAATTCTTTAACGCCAAATCAAATGAGCTATACTACAACTCCAAAACAGGATTGAAAACGTATTTTCTTACATTCGATCATGGAACGAGACTAGAGATAATGAGTAAACCGAACATGGCTGATGAGACCAAGGAGTTGCTCCGTACTGGATTCACCCATTTGGCGTTTAGTGTAGGAAGCAAAGAAAAAGTGGATATTTTGACAAAACAGCTAAATGAGGCTGGTTATTCTATCTTAAGTGGACCACGCACAACGGGTGATGGTTATTACGAAAGTTGTATTTTGGGACCTGAAAATAATCAAATTGAAATTACTGAATAAATTCGTGAGATCACAGATCACAACAAAGTTATTGTATTAGGAGAGGATTTATCTATGGCAACCTGGTTTTTAATTGTGATCTACCTTGCTTTTGTTAGTCTCGGTCTTCCTGATTCTCTGCTTGGCTCAGCATGGCCCGTCATATGGCCGGAAATCGGTTCTTCTCTGGGCTCGGCAGGACTAATATCCATGATTATTGCTGGAGGAACAATCGTTTCCAGTTTGGCAAGCGGAAGAATGATTCAACGTCTAGGCACTGGAAAAATTACTTTATTCAGTTGCCTCCTTACCGCAGTCTCATTACTTGGATTTTCTATGGCTCCATCAATGTTTTGGTTTATCTTTTTGGCCATTCCACTTGGTCTTGGGGCGGGGGCGGTAGATGCAGCTTTAAATCACTATGTTGCTGAGAACTACAAGGCTCACCACATGAACTGGCTACACTGCTTCTGGGGTGTAGGAGCAACCATGGGGCCGATCATCATGGCCACTTATATGGCGGGTCAGCATTCATGGAGAGGCGGTTATGCTGCAGTAGCCATTATCCAAGCCATTCTGGTCATAATTCTTTTTGTAACTTTACCTTTATGGAAGCGTGTGGCTGCAATCCGGGATTTAGAGAATTCAAAGCACACAGTTCAAGACATACATCGTGAAGAAAAGGCAGAATCCGCTCTCCCAACAAAGGTGCTTCAATTAAGGGGAGTTAAACCCTCACTGCTTGCATTTCTCATGTATTGTGGAGTAGAAACGACTGTTGGGCTATGGGGAGCAAGTTACCTCGTGGGGACAAAAAATGTTACAGCAGAAATGGCTGCCGGATGGATTTCTTTGTACTACGGAGGCATTACCATAGGAAGGTTGATCACCGGTTTTATCACTTTAAAAGTACACAATCGACTGTTAATCCGTTACGGTCAACTCGTAACCATTGCAGGGGGAATCATCTTGTTGCTCCCATTCTCCGCGTCATTTTCCATGTTGGGGTTCATTCTTATCGGACTCGGACTCGCACCAATCTATCCAGGACTTCTGCATGAAACACCTGCTCGGTTTGGGAAAGAGCATTCAGCAAAATTGATGGGCTACCAGATGGCCGTCGCTTATAGTGGTACTACGCTTCTACCCCCTTTATTCGGACTCCTTGCAGCAAAAACGAGTACGGACTTGTTCCCGCCCGTGGTACTTATCCTATTAGTTCTCATGCTACTTAGTGTAGAGACTGTAAATCGTTTGCTAAGCAAACCCGGGAAAGTTAGTGGGTAAGAACCTCTGCAGATCATTTCCTGCAATTGGCGGTTGAACAATAATTTATTACACAAAAATCCGATTGCACCCTGTAGGGCAATCGGATTTTTTTGTATTGCTAGTGTGTAGAACTGCTGGCTGTCGTTACTGTGTCTGTCCTTGTTTCCAGATCACTTTGTGATGTTTACGAAGTATTCCACCCTCAGAAGATAGTACCAGCGCTCGTGACATCAGGGGCAAATGTATGTAAAAATTGGTGATAGAAATGAAAAATTCCCTAAAATGGTGAGTATAGTAAAAAGTTTATTCAACTGACTGAACCTTTTTACCCGCGGGAGCGAATTAAGAGTTGTAACATGTTCAGGAGGGGCCCCCATGAATGATAAAGAGTTACTTCCGTGGCTTGAAAAAGCGGCATTTGGCGACGAGTCGGCTTTTCAACTTGTCTATCAGGCGACTCACCAAGACGTCTATCGCACGGTTGCTTTTCTCGTCTACAACAAACAGGACATTGAGGATATCGTTAATGAAGTTTACATCAGCATGTGGCGTTCGTTTCATAAGTACGATCCCAATCGGCCGTTCCGGTTTTGGTTGCACGGAATCACTATCCGTCTTGTCCAGGATTGGAGAAGAAAGGCTTGGCGGCGAATTCGTCTCTTTGAACGAAACCGCCAAATGACTTGTGAATATTTCGACAGGACGGATAAAGCTGTCCTGCAGTCCGAAATGCAGCATGATCTGTTCGGGCTTGTCCGCCAGCTGTCTTACAAACTACGTGTGGTCGTCATCCTGCGATATTTTCACGATTATGCTCTGGAAGAAATCGCAGACATGCTGCAGATCCCCGTTGGCACAGTGAAATCCAGGCATCATCTCGCACTGAAAGAACTACGGAAACGATTCGAAATGGCGGGAGGAGACGCGTATGTCCATTGATAAGGAATTGCGTGAAGAACTTCGCCAGGCGGCAGATTCGATGCAATGCCCACCCAATTTGTATGGACGTGTCCAACAATCCTATCAACACTATGTAAACGAAAAGAGAGGTAGAACTCCCATGAAAAAACGCATGCTGGCAGGCATTGTCGCAGTAGCAGTCCTGATTCCGTCTGCCGTATTTGCTGCTTCCTATCTGGCCGATGATATTTTCGGTTCTTCCACGACCATTGAACAGCACGGTGGTACACAGGAAGATTATCAAGAGATTGAAGGCATGCTTCAGGCAGCAAAAGAGAAGCTCACGGAAGACGAATTCAAGGAGTATATGGCGCTAACCAAGCAGTTAATGCAATTAAAGCTGCAGATCACCAATGAAAATGGGGTCAAACATGAGGAGAAGTTGACTGAAGAAGAGCAGCAGCAGTTTGAGCAGCTCGCTTCCAAGCTGACCCCGTACTTCGAGAAGATTAACGGAACCGCCAAGCCGTAATAAAATGCAGGGACCCGTCCAATGTGGAGTGGGTCCTTTTTTTCTCGTCCAGGGAGCTTAGGTTCAAATGTCAAAAAACTTTGCATTAGTAATAGAGCATATTTAATAATTACCGCCAATAAGTTGTTATGAGAAGCATTTGATCCGAATCGAATCAAACGGATCGGACTCTAGGCATGCATTGTACCTAAACTAGAGGGGGCTATCACATAGAAAAGAAAACATTGTCGTTATGTATGATTGTGAAGAATGAAGAGAAATGGATCGGTCGCTGCCTGGAAAGTGTGAGGCACGTTGTCGATGAGATGATTATCGTGGATACAGGTTCAACGGATCGGACAGTAGAAATCGCTGAATCTGTGGGGGCTACCGTCTATTCTTTCCCTTGGACAAATCACTTTGCCGACGCCCGAAATTATGGCATTGAACGAGCTTCAGGGGACTGGATTGTATGGCTCGATGCCGACGAGGAAGTGGATAGCGTAGATGCTCCTCGTCTGCGAAGCGTGCTGGAGATGGATGACCAGAATCTTGTATTTGTTGAACTGATTAATTACTATGGCGAGTCCCCGCCAGATCCAGATAAAATCTATCGCCTGGCACATCATCGCTTGTTCCGTAATGGAATTGGCATCCGCTTCAACGGTTCCATTCATGAACAGCTAAATAACCGGGAGATTCTAGGAAATCAGGAGCAAATGAAGATGCTGGATGTTAAAGTATACCACTATGGGTATTTGGATTCGGAAGTAACAGCAAAAGCAAAATCCGAACGCAACCTGACCCTACTGAAAAAAGCGTCCAGCGAACCCGCCCCTGACCCCTGGATAGAATACCATTTGGCTAGTGAGCATTACCGATTGGAGAATTTCCCGGAAGCCTTTCAGCATGTGAACCAGTCTATCCGACTCTTTCTGGAAAATAGCATACTGCCGCCCGCCATGCTGTACAAATTGAAATATTCCTCGTTAATTGCACTTGGGAGCCTGGATAACGTTGTTGCAGCTATTGATAAAGCACTGGGCATTTATCCCGACTATGTAGATCTTCACTATTTAAAAGGCATCGCCCTATTGCATCGGAACATTGTACAAGAAGCAGCAGAAGCGTTTCGCTACTGTATTACGCTCGGGGATGACAATCTGCGATACTTAACGATGAAGGGAACTGGTTCCTTTCAGGCGTATTACTATCTCGGGGAATGTTATGAGAAACTGGGGAAGATCGTTGAGGCAAGAGGGGCTTATCTGGAAGCACTAAGATTGTCTCCCAATTATCTGGAAGCACAAGTAAGATACAATAAATTGCGCGCCAATGAATAGGCACTTGAACAAGCGTCTACAAAACTACCCTAGTCGCTAGTTATCTTTAATAAAATCACCCTACAATGTATAGAAGAGCTCACTCCGGTTATTTCCCCGAAGTGAGCTCTTTGCTTAATAATTTGAAACTCTCAGCGATATGGTGGATAGGTTACCGTACTTTCCGGAGGGCATGGTGGGGTGATGGAAGAATGTAAATTGTCAAAGATGGAACCCAGCTTCTTATGCAGGATCAGTTCTTGTAAAACCACCTCGCCAAGGGTTGCACGTACGTCTTTGTTGACTTGAAGGATTTCATGTAAGGTTGCTTTTGGAGTCAGTCCCGGTAGCGTTCCCAGCGCATATTGAATTTTCTCCGCCTCCGCGTTCACGATATGACTTAAACCGATCTCCTCCAAGGCGATGGATATGAGCAGCAGATTATAAGCATCTTGACTTGTCACACTAATCGTTGGCGTTATATTCGGTACGGATGGCAATGACACAAACATCTCTCCCTAAGTTAAGTATTTTTTTCTTTCTAGGTGGTATGAATAGTATGGGTTTGCTTACCTCATTCAATCACCTCCTTGCAAAACGACGGGGTGATATATGCCTCGCAGTAATCTTCCAGCCCGTAGAACTCCCCACTCAATCCACTCCGCCCTTATCACAGCTCTCTTTCTCTTCGTAATGATCATCTATTAGACAGATAATACGGTCTATCTTATTGAGCCCCAGCCACTGCTCCATATTGATAACTTCCAGCAGCTTGGAGACAGAGGTAGTAAACCTCAGAAAATCCTTCGTTCGAATATTTCAGTTATGCCGGGCATGATGGGCAAAGGCTTGCATCTTCTCCGCTTCCGCATTGAGAATATGGGATATTGCCAGCTCCCTCATAGCGATGGAACTGAGCAGTAGAGATATCATTTCTTTCTTGGTAACGGAAATGGTGAGGGTTATATTCGGTATGGATGGTTGCGACATCTATCTATAACCACCTAAGTACTACTTATCCGATACGAAAATTCCGCTTCAACTAGAATCAATGTATGAAATAGAAAATTTGTTCTATTCCCATTGCCAGTCGGAAATTCTACAAACAAAACTTAGGCTGGTTGTACTCCTTCAGTTCCGATGGATTTAGAACAAGCTGGGGGAACCTCGGTTACAGGAATAGCATAGATGGTAAGTAGCATCTGAACGTTATTATGAGTAAGAGGATGGTGTGCAGCCGTATGTCGCAGGCGAATATTCCTAATATTACACCTCAGATTACTTTGACGAGGGATGAAGTCATTAATCTGATTTTGTCCTCTATCGCCATGCAGGAGCTTGGTCTAAGTCATATCATTAATGCAGAAGCAGAGAAAATACAATTCGCATTAGGTACGCTTCCTGGCGGGTCTACTACACCAGCCACCTTTCCGGAGATTATCCAGATTAACCAGAATGTCAGAGAGACCCTGAAGGAAGTTGTAAAGACCGAATGGGTATTACAGAATAAGATGGACTCTCTAAAAGTATTCCTAGGTCCCGAATCGGGGGTGACAGGGCCAACCGGGGCTACAGGCCCCACAGGTCCTGGGAGCGGAGCTACTGGGGCCACTGGACCGACTGGAGCAACGGGAACCACAGGCGCAACGGGACCTACGGGGGCTGGCAGTGGAGTTACAGGTGCGACAGGCGATACAGGAGTTACTGGTACGACGGGAGCTACAGGAGCCACTGGTGCCACTGGTGTAACCGGAGCAACGGGTGTGACGGGGCCTACAGGCTCCGGCGGCGGACCTACTTCGCAGAGTTACGCTAATCTGGCAATCGATACACAGTGTGTACCTCCATTAGGTCTCGTGAATCTAGTATTGCCAGCGCCTTCAGATCTGTATGGTTTAAATTTTAATGGAACGAACACGATCACTGTGGTCACATCCGGGTTATATTACATTGACTGGGTGATCACACTGTCATCGTGTCAGCCCATTCCTACGTTGTTTAGTCTGCTGATCAATGGAGCCCCTTTTAGCGGGACCGGTGGGCATGCCGCTTCAGGTATTCTTGCTTCAAGCAGGATCGGCTTACTCTTTGCCGGAGATACGATCCAGATCTCCAATCGCCCGATACGCAGCGGGGAATACAGAGCGCCTTTGCCGCCAATACAGCAGGGCATCTATCTATAGTAAGAATAGCGGACAACGGATTGGTCTAGAACACTGCCATATAACCTTGAAGATCAGCAACACTGCATTAAACCATTTCTGCGGAAATGGTTCTTTTCTATGTAATGACGCAGGAATGAATCCACGAGGTGGCGCATACGTTTAGAATAGATTCATAACGGGACATTCCCTGTCGTCCAGATGGGTTCGCAAGCGAGGTGAGGCAGATGATGACATTAACTTTGTGCATAGCAGTGGATCACAAGAACAATAGGCTTGAGCGATGCCTACAGAGTATACATTCACTAGTGGATGAAATCATCGTAGCGGATATGGGAACTTCCATGCCGGTTAACCAATTATGCCAGGATTACGGAGCTACGGTTGTGGATTGTCGCCAAAGCATGCATCCAGCGGATGCACTCAATCTAGCCTTGGAGCAAGCAACCGGAGATTGGATCTTATGGTTGAATCCGAATGAATATCTGAAGGAATCAGCGCTCCCCCGCTACCGGGACCTTCTCTATATTGCAGGTGCGGATCTAATCCTGCATCATGTGGTAGAGTTCCAGAAGACGGTAGAAGGGCGTGTGCGCGTGGTCGATTATGGTCATCCTCGATTATTTAGGCGGCAGGCTGGTTTCCATTTTTTCGGCAAAGATGAGGTCGTGTTCATAGATATTGACTGCACAACTTCAAGAGATGGACAGGGCCAAAGGATACACATGCGGTCGTTCAAGATTCATGCGGAATCGCAGGTGGAACAAACGGCAACCGTGCGCAAAATCAAGCGTGTAGAACAAGAAATGACTGCCGTTCAGTCCCATAGTCCATGGAACTTGTATGAGCTGGCCTGCGAGTATCTCCGGATTCGTGATTATAAGCAGGTGGTCAAATGGACAAACAAGATCATTCAGCTCTTCCTGGATCAAAAAACAACTCCCCCAGCAGTCATTTACAAGCTGAAGTATGCAGCAGTATTGGACCAGACTTCTTTTCCCCAGAATGAACGCAGTCTTGAGCTTGCGGCGAGAATGTATCCGGACTTCACGGATTTGCATTATTATATCGGTCTGAACTATGTGAAGCAGTCCCGATTCGAGGAAGCATTACAGGCGTTTAATTATTGCCTGGAATGCGGAAATACCCCAAGTGATTATTTTGTCCGCCAAGGATTGGGAAGCTATATGGCTCACCACTACAGCGGGATATGCCTGGAGAAGCTGGAGCGGACGGTTGAGGCTGCTTGCGCGTATATCCGTGCTATTGACAGTTACCAGAACTACGTTCCCGCGGTGGAAGCGTTGAACCGTCTCGTTATAGACTTCAATATTGATGTGGCAGACTGTATGTCAGAAGATATTGAGCTTCCACTAGAGCGACTCCAGGATCTATTGATGGCTTATGATGAGAAAAAAGGACAATCCCGCGTTCGATCGTTGTAGATCTAATCGGAACGAACCCGAGGTGAATTGATGACAATCTGTCCATTCAAAATAATAACACAGAGCCTTTTGGGGGTGCGGAGAGGGACAAGGATTCATAGCCTGTAACGTTCGCGTCATGTGGCTAATACTTCGCAAGCCCCGTTTTAACTTAAAGAGAATCATACATCCTTTTCGCTTCCCAAAAATCCCCTCATGGTAAACAGGGCAATAAGAGATAACGTAATCGTTAACTCTTCCTGTAGACCAGAGGGGATTTTTAGTGCGTGTGCATATAGTACTTTTCTATTGTCGGCATGGGAATATCGATTTGCCTTCCCGAACATCTTTCGTCAGATCATTCATAGTGACAAGATTACGTTTAGATCCAAGAACAACAATGACATAATACGAGTCTCCTAGTGAATTTTTGATCACTAACTGATAACCCGAACCCCCGAATAATGGCTTGCAAATTGCATTAACCTTCAAAGGATCATTTTCCACATACTTTTTGCGTACATAATCCATTCCGAGACTTCCTGCTGCCTGTTTGTTCTGACGCTCTGAGTTCCCGTTGATTATTGCTATTACTGCTCCGATAATAATGATCAAAAGGATTAGATAACCTAAACGGTATCTCTTCATCTGTTCTCCTTATCCTGTTTCCCAAACCTGTAAGGTGATCGATTTACATAGAGTATGCAACCATTGAAAGGATTGGCTGATTGGTTGGGAAATCAATATAGTGCTCCTGTTTTGTTCCTGTATTGTCATTTACAATGATCATACTGTCGAAACTATCATAGGCATAACCTTTACCAACCGTCCAGTGATATGTGTAAGCATAATCCCAATCCGGTTCAAAAAAGGTGAACTTCTTATCAAATTTCACAGCAACCGGACGATTAGCATTAATCTCGTTTCTGTAGGCGTTATACCCTGAGATTACGGAAGCCGAAGCCGACCTATAAAAGTCTCCGTTATGCATCTCAAGTCCAATTTTCACTCCAGCTACACTCATCCCACCGATAAACCCACCATGTTCGCTGTAAAAGTGGTTTATAGTAGCTGCTTTAGAGCCATAGTAGATTGTGGACGGCAATAAGTTGAACCCACGATATTGTCTCCAATACTCAGAGATGGCCGCCATGGTTGTCGGTCCGCACGCAGATGCAGAATGATTTACACCTGTCTCGTACTGATCGAAGGTCGTAATCGTTATCTTTTTTTCAGTTAATGCCTTGATTCCTATAGAGAAGGATGAACCATTCAAATAAGCGTCCCACAAGGAATCCGCATCCGGATTCTTGACAAGACCGGTATTGGAATTAGCAAATGTTTTTTGATCACTTTGCTGGTTTTTCTCCATGACTTCTTCAGCATTCAAAGCTGATACAGCTTCAATTCCACCAAGATAATATAACTTACCTTCCTTGTTCAGCTCTGCAATATCGAGACTGCCTTCCCCAGCGGCCAGCACTGGAGAATATGACTTATTAGCTGCTACTAGGACGTATTGGTCACTGAATATGTAATAATACGCAATTAATTCTTCGTTAACATCATATGCTGGTTCAACGGATATTAGCGCTGTGAAAGGTTCTGAAAATTGATGTTTCTCCAAGAACTGCACAGCTACCTTGTCTGCTTCTTCTCTTGAAACCTTCGTACTTCCAACAGGCTCGACGCTGCTAGCCTCTGATATAGAGGGTATAACTAATATCAAAAAAACAACCAACAGAAAAGATTTCATTAAATAAGATTTCATTCTATCACTCCCTATAAGTAAATTAAGTGCACTATCTAAACATTAATATAATACCATATAATAGTATATATTTAAAT